>CANJOI010000089.1 GCA_947475365.1 Fidelibacterota bacterium
GGCACGCAGGCGCCCATCCTCGGCAGCTACAACGTCACCGAAGGGTTTGTCGAAACCGTGGTGCCGCTGGCCAAGGACACGGCCTGGGCGCGCAGCTTCGACCTCAACGCCGCGGTGCGCGCCACCAGCTATTCCACCTCGGGCTACGTCACGACGTGGAAGGTCGGCGCCACCTACGCGCCCATCGACGACCTGCGCTTCCGCGCCACACGCTCGCGTGATATCCGCGCGCCCAACCGCTCTGAGCTGTTCGCCTCCGCGGTCTACAACAGCAGCGTGATCACCGATCCGTTCCGCAACAACGCCTCGGTGTTCTACCAGGGCTCCACCAACGGCAATATCAACCTCAAGCCGGAAGAGGCCGACACCACCGGCCTCGGCGTGGTGCTCAACCCCGGATTCTTCCCCGGGTTCCAGGCCTCGTTCGACTACTACAACATCGACATCACCGGGGCGATCGGTTCGGTCGGTGCACAGGCTGTTGTCGACCGCTGCTACGCTGGCAACCAGACCTTCTGCGCGGCGGTAACGCGCGACGCCACCGGCGCGATCTACCAGGTGTTCATCCAGCCGTTCAACTTCCTGTCCCAGATCGCGCGCGGCTATGACATCGAGGCCAGCTATCGCACACCGCTCGCCGCCATCTCCAGCGACCTGGGCGGCGACCTGACCTTGCGCTTCCTGGCCACGCACTACCTCAAGAATTACTCCAGCAACGGGGTCAACATCCCGACCGACACCGTCGGCACCAATTCGGGTAACGGTCCGCCCAACTGGCGTTACCTGGCGACCCTCAGCTACAGCAACGATCCGATCAGTGTCACACTGACCGGCCGCGGCATCAGCGCGGGGCTGTACAACAACGCGAATATCGAGTGCACCTCGGGCTGCCCGGTCTCGACCAGCGACCACATCACGGTCAACAACAACCATATCGACGGCGCGTTCTATCTCGATCTAGCCTTGTCTTATAAGTGGACCAACGCCGCGACCGACGGTTACGGCGTCGAGACCTTCCTCAACATCCAGAACATCGCCAATAAGGACCCGGCCATCGTCGCCCACGGTCCCGCCGGCGTGGCCTGGGCGCTGACCACCACCAACGCGACCTTCTACGACGTCATGGGCCGGCGCTTCCACGCCGGTGTCCGCTTCAAGATGTAGAAACCGGACACGCCCGGCCGTAGTCTTACGGCCGGGCGGTTCATGGGAGGAAGGGAGTCATGATGCGCAAAGCTTTGCTCGCGGCCGTGTTCGCGGTGCTGTCACTGCCGGCGACAGCGGCCGACGATAAACTCGCGGGCCTGCCCAAAATGGTGGAAAGCATCCGCCAGGAGTTGGGCGCGCCGGGCCTATCGATCGCGGTCGCCGTCAACGACAAGATGGTCTATGCGGGCGGCTTCGGCCTCGCGGATGTCGAAAACGAGGTGCCGGCCCGCGGCGACACGGTCTACCGCATCGCCTCGATCTCAAAAACCTTCGGCGCCACCGCCATCCTGCAACTGGCGGACAAGAAGAAGCTCAAGGTGGACGACCTGATCGGCGCCACCGTCCCGAGCTTTCCCCACGCCGTGACGTTGCGCCAGATCATGGCGCACAGCTCCGGCATCCGGCATTACAAGCCGGGTGAGAACGGCAGCATGACGCGCTTCGACACGCTTGAAGAGGCGATCAAGATATTCAAGGACGATCCGCTGCTGTTTCCGCCCAACACCAAGAACCAGTACTCCAGCTACGCCTTCAATCTTCTGCAGGGGCCTATTGAGAAACTCTCGGGCCAGCCGCTGGAAAGCTATCTCACGGAAAACATCTTCAAGCCGGCCGGCTTGACCACCACGTCATTGGAGTACGGCGAGCGCATCGTGCCCCACCGCGCGCGGCCTTACGAGCGCACCAAGAGCGGCCAGCTCATGAACTCACCCTACGTCGACAACAGTATCAAGTGGCTGGGCGGCGGGCTGATCTCCTCGGCCGAAGACCTGATCCGCTACAACATCGCCCTCAACCAGGGAAAGCTGGTGAGCGCCGACAGCCTCAAGCTCATGAACACCGCCAATAAATTGAAGGACGGAACGGTCAGCGAGTACAGCCTCGGCTGGGAGTTGTCCGACGACAAAGGCAACCACTACGTGGACAAGTACGGCAGCGGCACCGGTGTGAGCACCTATCTGCTGCGCATTCCAGAAAAGCATTATGCCGTCGCGGTGCTGATCAACCTGTCGCACGGCAATATCAAGCCTTACGCCAAGCGGATTTCCGACTTCATCTTGGCGAACACCGGCGGCGGCAAGTCCGCCAACTGATAGGAGAGGGGACATGCGTATCGTCATCCTGGTCGCGGCCGTCCTGGCGCTCTTTACCCAGGGGGCGTTGGCGCAGTCCGGTCTCACCAAGGTTCTGGAGGCGGAGCTAAGCCGTTTCGCCGGCCCCGGCGGCCCATATCACGCCGGCGTCTACGTCAAACACCTCACCAGCGGCGAGGTCGCCAAGGTCCACGGCGACGAGACCTTCGACAGCGCCAGCACCATCAAGCTGGCGATTCTGGTGATGGCCTACCAGATGGCCGACCAGAAGAAGCTCGACCTCAACCAGCGCTACACCATCAAGGATTCCGACCTCAGGACCGGGTCCGGGATTTTCCAGTATCACGACCCTGGCCTGAACCCGACTTTGCGCGACGTGCTGTTGCAGATGGTGATCACCAGCGACAACTCCGCCACCGACATCATGCTGGCCAAGGTGGGAGGTGTGCCCGCCGTCAACGCATGGCTGAAGCAGAACGGCTACGTCACCACGCACCTCAATCATTCGGTGTTCACGGTGCGGCGTGTGCGCTATGAGCGGATCGATCCCAAATACGCCAAGCTGACGCCGGAAGACATCTACGCGCTCCAGACCAACAACATTCGCTTCACCGCCCCGCGTAAGGACCTGATCGCGCAGGTGGCGGCGGATGTGGCCGCCAAGCCCAATGGCCAGCAGATCCTGAATATGCGCACCTTGCCTGAGGATTGGCTGGCCATCGTCACCCCCGCCAAAATGGGCAAGCTGGTGGAAGGTATCGAAACCTGCACACTGGCTTCAAAGCCGTCCTGCGACGAGATGAAACGTATGATGCGCGCGCAGCAAGCCGGCACCCGCAAGATTCCGCACTGGCTAAGCGTGCCGGTCGCCCACAAGACCGGTGAGAACAACGGCGTCACCAACGACATCGGCATGATCTACGCCAAGTCAGGCACCATCGTCATGTCGATCTACACCAACGGCTACACCGGACTCACCGGCGACGCCGACGACCGCCTGGGCGCCGTGGCGCGGCTGGTGGTGGAGTACTTCGACGGCCCCTCGTAATCCACGGGCAAGCCGAATGGAACTTAGCCTTTTTTGTGGCGTTACCCCTTTGAGGACAGCGCGCGCAAGAGAGGTCACGTGTCAACCAGTGAGGACGCCATCTGCAACTCCCTCCTGCGCGGCAAGCGCATTGCCGTGGTGGAGGACGAGCCGCCGATCGGCATGATCCTCGGCATCATGCTCGATGAACTTGGCTGTGTTCAGGCTGGCAGCGCCAGAACCTTGCGCGAGGCGATGATCCTGTCGCAAGGGATCGACGCGGATGCGGTATTGCTCGATTACCGGCTTAAGGGCGAACTCAGCGAGCCGGCGGCCCAAAGATTCCTCGCAAGAGGCATCAAGGTGATCCTGACCACGGGCGCGGATACTCGCGACCTGCCGGAAACCCTGAAAGCCTGCTCGGTCATTCAGAAGCCATTCGGCCTGGATACTGTTGAACAGGGGCTGATCGAAGCCCTCCGCGAAACCTCGCCCTTCCTCAACTAATCAACACTTTCAGCCGCCTGCGACGCTGCGTCCCACGGCTGCTGGCATGGCAGGATTCTCCACAATGACGGGAACCAAGCGCGCAGGCCGCCGTTATGGCGTGTGACTCCGGCATGTTCCCCAAGCGCTTCCCCCGCGCTCCGCCGGGGTCCCTGTGACTACCAAACGCCCTCCCGCTTCGTGCGGGAGGGTTTTTTTATCTGCGGCTTGAATGGCGTTACTGCGCGCCGGAGGCGCCGGCTTGAGCGGACTGCGCAGCGCGGCCGCCGATGTTTTTCCATTTGGCGCGGTCGCCGTACCACAGTCGGGTCTTGTAGTTGGCCGCCCAGTAAGAGGCCAGTTCAAAGGTCGTCGACGGCACGGTCAGGGCCGATACCGGAATACGATCGCCGTTCTCCTCGAGTTCGAGGGCCGCCGCCAGCACCCAGCCGCGCTTGCCGCGCCATTCCACATCGCACCACGTGGCGCCGTCCGTGCATCCCTGTATCCCGATCTGCAGGCCGGCGGTAAGACGCAGGCCCCGGGGATAGGCATCCCCGGGGCCTGCATACATGATGCTCTGCGCGGTCGTGGCGCCGCGCAGTTCCTCAGCGGCGAACACGGAAGAGATCAAAGCCGTTGAACCGGCTACTCCGATAATCGCCCCCATGACGTACATCCTGGCGACCGGTGACATGACGTGGACGTTCCCAAACGCGGTGTCCGAGGGCCCGGTTTCGGGCCGCGGGCCCGGATACAAATACCGGACATCATCCTAACGGAACGCCGGGAAAACTGTTCCGCGCCGGCCTCACGCGCCATGGTTTTGCCGTGTTCTCAAGTGGTTGGGGAGAGCGTGCGCCTCGCTGCAACCGCAGCTCCGAAGGAACCTTGCACCCGCCGCCAAGCGTTGTGACTGGCACAGGCCGCGGGACTTCCCGTGGCGCAAGAAGGAGTTTGGTCATGGCACTTCAGGAAACCGTTGCGGCCGCCACGGAAGACCCTGTGCGCGATCCGGAATCGCTGACCACCAACGAAGTGCGTCAGGGCGCCACCGGCTTCGGCGTACGCTATGTGCTGTTGATCTCAACTGTCGCAGCCCTGGTCGCCATGGCGGCGGCGTGGGTTCTGATCGGTCAGTAGGAGGAGAAGCGGATATGCAGAAGAATGAAGGCGAAGGCAACCGTACCGCAGCCAAGGAATACAACGACGCCACGCAGCGTTTCGTGAAGTCGGGCAAGGTCGATGAAGCGGCGCGCAAGGCCGAGAAGGACTTGGAATCCGATACCGGCGCCATGTCGGAAGCCGAAAAAGCCGGACGCAAACCGGCGCACGACGAAACTGAGATCTAATGAAAAGGCCGGGCAACAACGCCCGGCCTTTTTTCACTGCCAGCTATTTTTTCTGAAAGCGCGACTTCACTTCTTTTCTTTCCGCGCGGCCTCGGCTTGGTCGATCCTTTCCAAGAGGTTCATCAGGTCTTGGGGCAGGGGCTCGGTCGATGCGGTATCGAAGATCTTGTGCAATTTCCCTTCCAGCCAGGAATCAAACGCTGGGTTGAGCTTGGCGGTGACCGCATCGCGCTTGCCGCCGGGGCGTCCCGCGGCCACACGATCCAGCGCGGCCTTTTCGATGGCCGCCACCTCTTCGGGGCCGGGCACGGTGGCCGCCTCGGCCTGGTCCTTCGACGTCTTGCCCGTTTTATCTTTCATGAACTGCTTCTGCGGATCGTGATTCATACGCGCGCCTTTGGAAGTATTGAGCAGGTGCTGGGATCGAGCAAGTGGGGCAGGGACATAGGCGCCGTCATCCGGCGTCCGCCGCCGCTGCGCGGTTAGTTCCCGCGCCTTCGCCCTTACCGGCCTTGGCCTCGTCGTCACCCAGGATGAGGGACGCCATGCGCGCCCGCGCGCGCCAGAGGCGGCTTTTGATCGTGCCCACAGAGCACCCGAGGGCTTCAGCGGCCTCTTCGTAGCTCAAGCCGCTGGCACAAATCAGAATCAGGACTTCGCGCTGCCCATGCTGCAATTTGTCCATGGCCTGAATGATTTCGCGCGACAGCACGTCGTTTTCCTGTTCGCCCTTGCGCGATAGGAACTCAGCCGGCATGTCCTCGATCGGCACCGGCTGGCGTTTCTTCCGGCGCAAGGAGCTGATGTATTCGTTGCGCAGGATTTTATAGATCCAGGCGGTGAAGTTCGTGCCCATGGTGAACTGGGACTGGGCGCGAAGCGCCCTCAGGGCGGTTTCCTGCAGCAAGTCCTCGGCCAGGGCGCGGTCGCGGGTGAGCATAATGGCGTAGGCCTGCAGCCGCGGCAGGTGCTCCAAAAGCATCTCTTGGAACGTCTGAGACATGTATAAGCCGCTTTGCCCCGCGCTAAGCTGCGGGCGCCTGATGGCGGCCCGCATTGGTCCGCGGCACCCCCACGGGGCAGCGAACAGTAGCCACAACGCGGCACAGCCCAAAGTGTTTCAGGAAAAGTTGGATTTCATCAGGTTATTCAGCGCCCCATGTGCCGGCGCGTAGGGCCGAGAACACCAAAACCAATCCTGCGGCGGTCTGCCCAGGCCCAACCTTCACAAACAATATCGTTATATAACAGCCCCTTATGAGACGGGGCCGACAATTAAAAAATAACCAGAATCCCGGGAACCATCGTCAGGGTGCGTCGTTATGGCTGTATGGCGCGGCTGGAGTTCCCATCAGCCGCTCTCATCAGAACGCATCTAACTGGCCCCAGCAGGATTAAAGCGGCGGTCGAGAAATATGACGTGTGTCACCCCATAGCCCCCAGCCACGCACGTCATAGCTCCGCAACTACCCCCGTTGCGGAACACGTCCCTCCCGCGGCCGCGGTTCTCGCGCCCGCGGGAGGAGACTTGTGAGGAGACCGCGATGTTGATCTGCCCGGCTCCGGAGGGCCAAACGTCATTGATCGCCGCCTTGCCAACACAGGCGCGGAGGAACCGTTGTCTTCCATCGGCAGCGCCTGCGCCGCATCGCGGCAGCCGGCTTGCGCGGTGGTTATTTGTTCAGAAAACCCCAGCACGTTTGGCTATGATCCTCTCCGCCGGAAGATGGAGCGATCCGGCTGGGCGGCCTGGACGCTGGAATCCGCTGTTCCCCCACCCAGACCCTGAGGCCCAAGGCCAGAAGCACAGGCAGCAAAAGGCTCCGACCGCAAAATGACCACCATCACCAAACCGCCCGCCGACCCATCGGCCCAAAAAACGGAAAGACCTATGACGTTATCCCATGAGATCGCCCCGCATCTTCCGTTCCTGCGCCGTTACGCCCGCGCGCTGACGGGCTCCCAGGCCAGCGGTGACGCCTATGTGCGCACTACGCTTGAGGCGATCATCGAGAGCCCCGATCGCTATCACCGGGTCATGCACCCGCGCGTCGCGCTCTACCGCATCTTCCATGTGATCTGGTCGGGCACGCGTCCCGCGCGCGAAATTTCCGCGCGCGAGGATGGCGATCGTTTCCGCTCGCGTCTCGATGCGCTGTCGGTCGCGCGGCGCCAGGCGCTTCTGCTGACCGCCATGGAAGACTTCTCGCCGCCGGAAGCCGCGCAGATCCTCGAACGCACCCCGGAAGAGATCAATAAGATGGTGGAAGAAGCGCTCTACGACCTGGTGGCGCAGACTCCCACCTCGGTGCTGATCATCGAGGACGAACCGATCATCTCGATGGATCTTTCGAATATCGTCGAGGAGATGGGCCACTCGGTCGCGACCGTCGTGCGCACACGCCGTGAAGCCGTCGAAGCCGCGGCTAAATTGGCGCCGGGCCTGATCCTCGCGGACATCCAACTGGCGGATAACAGCTCGGGCATCGACGCCGTAAAAGACATTCTGGCCGAAATGTCCGTGCCGGTGATCTTTATCACCGCTTATCCGGAGCGCCTGCTAACGGGCGAACGCCCCGAGCCGACCTTCCTGGTAACCAAGCCCTTTGCCACCGAGAGCGTCAAAGCCACCATCGCCCAGGCGCTGCTGCTGGCGGAAAATCAGCCCGAGGCATGAGATCTGTGTTTTTCGAACGAAAACCCCGGCCTCAAAAGCCGGGGTTTTTTGTTTTGCCGTCCTACCGCGACCGCATCGTGGCGAAAATGTGTGCCACGTCAGGGGTATGCACGATTCCAGGGAACCACAACGCGGTGATGCTAGTTGAGTCCTCAGTTCCACGCGGCCGCATGATGGTCATGCCGGCAGGCGCCTCCGGAGGAAATACACCATGAAAAAGAATCTCGTCCCGCTGACCGCGACTCTGCTCGCGGCTCTGACCCTGAGCCTCGCGGCCTGCAACACTGTTGAAGGCGTCGGCAAGGATGTGAAATCCACCGGCCGTGCGATCGAGCACTCGGCCAACGACTCTCGTCCGTAACCAGCCGCTTTAACGCAGAGGAGATTGCCATGCTCGGATGGGCACTGACATTTCTGCTGGTCGCGCTGCTGGCCGGGATCTTCGGCTTTGGCGGCGTAGCTTCCGCGTCGATGGGGATCGCCCAGGTGCTGTTCTTCATCTTCCTGGTCAGCTTCCTGATCACCCTGGTGATGTACCTGGTGGGTGGCCGCCGCGCGCCGCCCCCGCTTTAAGGGGCGCTGCCGTCACCCGGGCTCAGAAACAAAAACGCCCCGCGAGAGACCGCGGGGCGATTTTGATAGCGGGTTATTTCTAAACGCGACCGGTCAGCAATAACACGATGACCACGATCAAAAGCACGCCCGAAATGCCGCTGGGGTAGTAACCCCAGCCGCGGCTATAGGGCCACGACGGCAGAGCGCCGAGCAGAAGCAGAATCAGCACAATCAGAAGAATAGTCCCAAGCATTGCCATCTCCATGGAAAATGTCTCGATATTGCAACGTATTGCTACCGTTAATTGTTCCTTAGGCGGAACCGGGTGTTATGGCCGGGAGGCGTGATATGCGAGGGGAACAATCTCCGCATGAATCGCATTTTGAGGTTTGCAAGCGTCCCGGCTTGCTCAAGGATGATCGGCCCAGAGCCGGTATCGCTTGAGCGCCGGAGAGCTTCGCGGGGGACGTCCCGCCCGGGTTTGGGGACAGGAGCCGCACAATGGACATCAGCAAAAAAGATATCGACGCCGTACTCGCCGACGTCGCTGCCCTCAAGCGCGATCTGGCCAAAGCCATCGCCCGTTTCAAGGACACCACCTCGGATACAGCCGAGGACGCCACCGACTTCGTGGAAGAGATCCGCGAAGAGCTGGCCGGCATTTATAAGGACGCCAGCAAGCGCGGCACCCGCACCATCAAAAGCGTCGGCCGCAAGGTCGAGGATCAGCCGGTTGCGGCTTTGCTGATCGCCTTCGGCGTCGGTTTCATCATCAGCCGCCTGATTTCGCGTTAGGACCCAAGAGCATGGCCGGGATCATGGAAAAGCTGGTCAAGATCCTGATTATGGCGTTCTCCGAAATGCGCACCGCGCAGCACATGACGGGGAAGATCTCCGCCGCCGCCATGCTCTCGGTGTTCGCCTTCTTCACCACGCTGGGCATGCTCGGCTGCGGCGTGGCCGCGCTGTGGCTTTACCTCGCCCCCCAGGTCGGTAACGCCGCGGCGGCCCTGTGGTCGGCCTTGCTGCTGTTCGGCATCACCCTCGGGCTGGGCATTGGCTCCTATTACGTGATCAAGTCCAAGCAGCCGGCCGGCGCCGCACCGGAAGCCGCGCCCTTCTTCGACAATATCGGTGCGGAGATCGCCCGCGCCGTCAGCCAGAGCAAGGGTTCGGTCCTGATCTCCGCGCTGCTGGCCGGGATGGCTTACGGCAACAGCCGCAAATAACGCCCCCACCTTACCGGTCAATCGAGGCGCCCGCTCCCCGGGCACCTTTTTTGTGCCTCGGGCGCATTAGTAAGTTCGGTTCATTATTGAGCTTCGAACATGAGCTGCTTTTAGCTTGGCTGGGGGAGGTGGGGCGACTATAAGTGAGCTGAACTCATTTAGGTCCCGTCGTGAACCTGGAAACCCAGCCCCGCCGCCGCGAGCGTCTGTCCCGGTCCGAGCGCATGGCCGACATCATGCGCTGCGCGGGGCGAATTCTGCGTGAGTCCGAAGACCGCGAGGGCATCGTCGCCGACATCGCGGGCCGTCTCGGCATTGTCGAGGGCACCATCTATCGCTACTTCGCCACCAAGCGTGACCTGATCATCCGGGTCGCCGAGGAGTGGTACGAGGGCATGCTGGCCGACTACGACCGGGAACTGGCGGGCATCACCGGCACCAAGGCGCGTCTGCGCTTCATGATCTGGCGCCATCTCACCGTCATGCACGACGAGCCCGCCATGTGCCGGCTGGTGCTGGACGAACTTCGCGCCGACGCCGGCTACCGAAAAACCTCCATCTACCAATTGAACCGGCACTACACGCAGCGCACGCTCGCCATCGTCAAGGACGGCATCGCTTCGGGCGAGTTGCGCGCCGAAGTGCCGCTCACCATGGTGCGCGACATGATCTACGGCGGGATCGAACATCATTGTTGGGCCTATCTGCGCGGCGAGGGCCGCTTCTCGCCCGCGCGGGCGGCCGATGACATTGTCGCCATCGTCTACCGCGGCATTGCCGCACCCGAGGACACCAGCGCGCTCTCCCGCCTTGAGCAGGTCGCTGACCGCCTTGAGCAGATCACACAAACCCATACGTCAAACCGAGAGCCCTCATGCTAAAAAAAGTCCTGATCGCCAACCGGGGCGAGATCGCCTGCCGGATCATGCGCACCCTCAAGCGCCTGGGCATTGCCTCGGTCGCGGTTTATCACCACGAGGACCGAAATGCGCCCCATGTGGCCATGGCCGATGAAAAGGTCGAGCTGAGCGGCCAGGTGCCGACCCAGGCCTACCTCGACCAGGAACAGATCGTCGCCGCCTGCAAGGCGACGGGCGCGGAGGCGGTGCATCCGGGCTACGGCTTTCTCTCGGAGAACGCCGGCTTCGCCAAGCGTATCACTGACGCCGGGATCACCTTCATCGGTCCTGACCCTGAGGTCATTACGCTCATGGGCGACAAAATCATCAGCCGCGAATTCGCGGCCAAGCACGGCATTCCCGTGGCGCCCAGCGCCAAGCAGACCGGAACCATCGAGGATTTCATCAAGGAAGCCGCGGCCATCGGCTTTCCCTTGTTGATCAAAGCCTCGGCCGGCGGCGGCGGCAAGGGCATGAAGATCGTGCGGCAAGCGTCCGAACTGGAGGAGAACATCCGCGTCGCCGCCAGCGAGGCGCAGCGCTATTTCTCCGACGGCCGGGTCTACGCCGAGCGCCTGGTGGATATGCCGCGCCATATCGAGGTGCAGGTGCTGGGCGACGGCAAAGGCAACGTCGTGCACTTGTTCGAACGCGAATGCTCGATCCAGCGCCGCTATCAAAAAGTGGTCGAGGAGTCACCAGCGCCGAATCTTTCCTCCGCCTTGCGCGATGAAATCTGCGCCTCGGCCGTGCGGCTGTGCGCCGCCGCCAAGTACAAAAACGCCGGCACCGTGGAGTTCATCCTGGGGGCCAAGGGCGAATACTACTTCCTGGAGATGAACACCCGCCTGCAGGTCGAGCATCCGGTCACGGAAATCGTGCTGGGTCTCGATCTGGTGGAAGAACAGCTCAAGATCGCGGCGGGGCAGGGGCTTTCCCTCAAACAGGCGGATATCAAACAGACTGGCCACGCCCTGGAAGTGCGCATTTGCGCCGAGCGGCCGGAGAAGGACTTCCAGCCCGCCACCGGCCGCGTGGGCGTGCTGCGCATCCCGGAAGGCGAGGGTGTGCGCTGGGATGGCGGCATCCGCGAAGGCCAGGCGGTAACGCCGGCGTTTGATTCCATGCTGGCCAAGTTGATCGCCTATGCGCCGGACCGCGCGACAGCGACCAAGCGGCTGGCGGCGGCCCTGCGTGACACCGTGCTGCTGGGCGTGCCCACCAATATCGACTTCCTGGGACGCATCATGGCCAACCCGGTATTCCAAAGCGGCAAGCTGCACACCGGCTTCATCAAGGAGCAGGGCGAGGCGCTCGCCCCCGCCGCGGTACCGGCCGCTGCGGAAGCCGCCGTGGCGGTGGCGGCGCTCACCACCACCGACGACTTCCAGACCTCGGCCTTCCACACGCCCGAGCCTTATGCCTCCATCGGCGCCTGGCGGAATTAGGGAGAACAGATATGGCATTTGAAATCGCCATCGACGGCCAGGACCGCAAAGCCGACATCCTCGCCCGTAAGCCCGACCTCACCGTTTCCCTGGGAGATGCGGTGTACCCTTTGACTTACGCCGCCCACCCCCCGGAGGAATTTGAGATCCAGATCGGCGGCAAGATCTACAAGGGATTCCGCTACGCGACCGCCGAGGAAGTGCATGTGCGCCTGGACGGCCGCACCTTCGTCGTGGAGCTGCCGCGGTTCGGCGGCGGCCGCGGCGCCGGCGGCAAGCACGACAACGAGATCCGCGCCGACATGCCTGGAACCGTGGTGGCGATCCACTGCACGGAAGGTGATGACGTCACCTCCGGCCAGAAGCTCCTGACCATCGAGAGCATGAAGCTGCAGATCAGCATGGTCGCGCCGCGCGACGGCGTGATCGCCAAGCTGCCTGTCGCCGCCAATACCACCTTTGAACGGGGCGCCGTTTTGGCGGCCCTGAAGCCCGTCTAAGCGGATACCCTCATGCAAGTCCTCAAAACCCGTATCAACACCGCGTCCGAAGACTTCCGCGCGCGCTACGCCCACAACACCGCGCTGGCGGCCGCCCTCAAGGAAAAACTGCACCAGGCGCGCCATGTGCGCCCGCAACGCGACCTGGATCGGCTGGCCAA
>CANJOI010000090.1 GCA_947475365.1 Fidelibacterota bacterium
CCATGTAGCCCTCAGCGCTATCGGGCGAGAGGCGCAACTGGAACCGCAGGCCCCGGAACAACTGGGTCGAGACGTTCTGCAGCGCCATGTAGGGCATCTCATAGTCGGCGCCCTCGGTGGTGAGCACGCCGTCCTTGATGCGGCCCTTAAACTTTTGAATGAACGGCTTGCCGAAGCGCAGGTCGAGCTTCTGCGTGCCGCCCGGCATGAAGCCCGCGCCGGTGGCGTCCGGCAGCAGCGCATTGAGGCCGCGGTAAGTGGTGACGGTGACGTCGTCATCGTTGGAAAGGCTATCGACGTCGGTCAGTTCGATCACCACGCGGTTGAATTTGTCCTGGCGCCATTTGACGATCATCAGCGCCGCCACATCGCGGTAGCTGCCGATGCAGCCGATGGCCCGGTAGAACTGGTTGTCGATGCCGGTTTCCTTGCCGTCGGGGCTGGTGAAGTCGTTGGGACCGGTCTTGCCGTCGAGATTTAGCCCAAGGCCGACCTTGCCGGAGACTTCCTTGAACGGGAATTGATCCGTGCCCGCCGCCGGGAACCAGACATCGGCCTCACGGGCGAGCTGCGTGCCCACCACCGTACGCGGGCTGCCTTCGGGAAACTGCACCTTGAACTGCTCGCGCGGGCCTTCGTTCATGCCGTTGGGGCATTCGGTCTTGGCGCCCGGCGTCTTGAACATGGCCCACTCTTCGGTGGTCATGGCATAGGCGATGGTGCGGTTGCGGATGGCGGTCGATCCCTCCTCCACCGCGGCGGCTGGGAATCCGGCGGCCATGATGGCCGCGACGCCAAGCATCGATACGATGTGCTTCATTGTGCTTCTCCCTAACCCGCATTTCCGCGGAAGTCGTCGCGCAACCAGAATGCTTTGAATCCATTGCGGATGCCGTTGAACTCGCCCCAGCCATCGGCATTCACCTGGCCCGGCTTGGTATCCTTGAAGAAGGTGAACACCGGCCGTCCGCGAAACGCCCAGACATGCAAGGCGCCCGCCTGCCCGGCCGCGGCGTAGCCGCCGGTCTTCGGGTCGATGTCGATGGTGGTCCAGGCGCGGCTGTCGCTCTTAGCGCCCTTGTCGGCGATGACATAGGGGAACGTGGCGAGGCAGCGCGCGGGGTCGCCGCCGCCGCACACCGCAAAACGATAAGCCTGGGGCGCGCCGGGATGATCGCAGGCGAGCTGGTCCATGGCGTCGTCGCCGCAGTTGTAGATGTAGACCGTGTGCCCCTTGGCGTCCGCCACCACTTCACCGGCGATGGCGTCCTGGACCGAGAACCCCTTGGGCAGCGCGGGGATATGCTGGGTGTAGACATTGTGCCAGCCCGGCACGTCGGAGCCTTCCAGGCTGCGCGCGCGGTCATCGCTGACCCGTGTGTAGAGCGGCTTCTTACGATAGGCCCACTGCATCACGCCCGGCAGGCGCTCAACCTTGGTCCACTCGCCACGCGCGACCGCCGTTTCCGCCGCCAGCACCGGTTCCCATTCACGCAGGCATTCCCCGGAGCAATTGGATTTGCCGGCGGTGTCTTTGTCGTAGGTATAGACCGAGAACCCCTTGGCGGTGGCGAGCAGGCGCCCATAGGCCGTGGGGAATACGCCGAACTGCGCCGGAATCGCGGGCTTCGGCCCCACCGGCTCGCGGTACGCCGGGGAATCCCCGCCCGTGCGCCGCTTGCTGCCGCCGCGCGTATCGCCCGGCAGTTCATCGAGCACCGAGGTGTACAGCGCGTAGCCATCGTAGGCCCACTGCTTGCGGCCGTCCTTGCGGTCCACCACGGTCCACTTGCCGATGTCCTTGGCGCCGGCCTCCGCCAGCAGCGGCGGCCATACATCAACGCACGACGGCCGGTTGGCGGCGTCGGGCAGCGTAAGGCCCGGCGGATACGGGCTCATGAGGCCCGCGGTTTCGGTGTAGCGCGTGTCGTCGCAGGCGGGCCGGCCTTTCTGTTCGCCGGTGTCTCCATTGCGAAGGTTCTTGCGCGGCCAGGCGTAGAGCGTCTTGCCCCGGGCGTCGGCGAACACCGGGCCTTCCAGCTCGGTCGCCACCACCTGGAGGCCCGGCGGCAGCGGATCGCGCTCATAGTCCTCGCGGTCCACGGCAAAAGCGGGCGTCGTCAACGACACCAACCCCAGGATCACATACGCGTGCCGCATGAACCGCATCGGAGACCCCATCACGCCAGGATTTCGCCGAACTCTTTGGACGTGGCGTTGGCGAGCGCGCCCCACGACGGAATATCGAGACCCATGACACGCTGCACGGTGTAGCCGAGGCGCGCTACCGTGGTGGCGCCGGCGTCGATATGCAGCCCGGTCTTGATCTTGCCGCCGGCACGGCCCGCCGTGAACGCGGCCATGCCGTCGAGCGAATGGATACGCGCGTAGCCGTGATCGGAGACGGCGTAGATCAGCATGTTGTCGAGCAGCGAGCCGTCGCCTTCCTTCATCTTGGCGAAGGCCTCGACATAATAGGCCCAGGCTTCCATGGAGCGGCGCGTGAACCACGAGCAGTTCTCCTGGTAGCCCAGGGTCTCGTCGACGCGCTCCTCATGCGTGGTGGTGTGGTGCGGCTTCTCGTAGCCGGCCTTGGTGGTGTTGGCCGAAGCGCTGGAGTAATTCATGTTGAAGACGCGCGTCTGGTCGCAGGCGATGGCCATGACCATCAGGTCGGTCATCATCTTGTGACGCTGCGCCACCACCATGGCCTCGCCGCCCGGCTTGCCTTCGTCCTTGAGCGCTGCCGGCGCCTTGCAGGCCGGCAGCGGCTCGGGCTTGGTGAGCTGCTGGTCGAACTGGCGCTCCAGGTGGCGCAGGCCGGTGAGATACTGGTCGAGACGCGCCTTGTCGGCGGCGCCGATCTGGCCTTCCATTTTCTTGATCTCGCCCAGCACGCCCGTGATCACACTCTTGCGCACCATGACCTTGGGGCTTGGCGTGAACGACGGGGCGTTGGGGTCCTGGAAGTCCGGCCCGAATAGGCGGGTGTAGAAATTGAGGGGCGAGAATTCCGGTGTCGTCGGGGCGTTGGCGCTCTCATAAGACACGGTCGAGCGCACATCGCCGGTGGCGGTGGCGGTCAAGGTCTTGAAGCGGGTGGAGCGGCCGATCTGGTTGGAAACCGTGGTGTCGATGCTCTCGCCGGGTTTGTCGTTGCCGCTCTTGGGCACGATGCCGGTCATGCCGGCCACCCAGCCCGAGTAGTGGCACAGGTTCGGTTCAGTGGCGCGCAGCACCGACAGATTGGTGATCAGGTTGACGTGCTGGCTGATGTTCTTCCAGGAAGCGATTTCCTCCGGCAGGTCGTAGCCAGCGCCGTATTTCTTCGGCACGAAGATGCTTTTGGTGATGCCGAGGCCCCAGAACCAGGTGCCGAAGCGCACCGGCATGGCCTTGCCGTCGGCCAGGGCGTTGCCGTTTCCGTTGAGGAAACAATCCAGCAGCGGCAGCGCGACCGTGACCGCGCTCCCATTGAGCATTCCGCGCAGCACGCGACGACGATTGAGTGTCATGTCCTGGTCTCCTCTGCCCTACTTGGCGGGGGCGGTTTCAACTTCGATCTCGGTGACGGTGGCGAACGGCGCGCTGAGCGCAATGGTGCGCATCAGGTCCGGCAGCCGGTAGCCATTGGCGGCGAAGGCGGCATCGAGCTTGCCGAGGGTGGCGCGGTCATCGGCCCCGACCGGGCTGCCGACACCGTAAGCATAGACGCGCTTCACCAGGCAGCTGGGGACCGAAGGATGGTCATGCAGCGCCGCGGCCAGGCCGCGCACGTCGCTGAAGTCCTTCCCGTCCAGGCTGCCGCTGGCGTCGATGGCCGAGCCCTTCTCGTTCTCGCGGAAACGGCCGGTGCCGTCAAAGTTCTCAAGCGCGAGGCCCATGGGATCGGTGATCTTGTGACATCCGGCGCAGACCGGGTTCTTCAGGTGCACCGAAACGCGGTCGCGCGCGGTCTTGAGGTTGGGGCTCGGGTTTTCAATCGCCGAGAAATCCACATTGGCGGGCGGGCGCGGCACCGGCTGGCACAGCAGCACTTCGCGCAGGGCCTTGCCGCGCAAGGTGGCCGAACTGCGGCCCGGATGAGAATGGCCGGCGAGGAAGCTGATCTGGGTGAGCAGGCCCACGCGCGGGCTGTCGGCCGGGAACTCATAGCGCACCCACGCGTCCTGGGACGGCAGGCGGTAGAGCGCGGCCAGCGAGGGCGAGATGAAGGTCTCGCGGGTCGTGAACAGGTCGCGGTAGTCGCGCTTCTTGACCACCAGCTGTTCGACCACCGTGCGCAAGGTCTGCTCGCGCGCATCGGCGACCGTGGCGGCGGTGAAGGTCGGGTAGATCGCCGGATCCTTGGCGAGGTTGTCGAAATCGTCGAAGTGGAACATGTCGTCGAAGAAGGCGCGCACGCCCGCCTCCAGGCGCGGGCTCGCCAGCATGCGGTCGACGTTGCGCGCGAGGCCTTGCGGCGTATCCAGCTCGCCCTTTTCCGCCGCCTTCAGCAGCGGCTCATCGGGGCTGGCGTTCCACAGGAAAAAACTCAACCGGGAGGCAAGAGAATAAGAATCCAAACGCTGGTGCCCCGGCGCCTTGGGATCGGGCGTTGCGATTTCCGACAGCAGCAGCACCTGCGGGCTCACCAGCATGCCTTCGAGCGCCGCGCCGAGACCGGCGTAGAAGTCCTTCAGGCGCGTCGCCCCCTCGCCGGCTTCGGCGACATACTCGCCCAGGCGCTCGTCATCGAGCGGCCGGCGATACAACAGGCGGCCTACCTTGGTCAGGAACTGGCGCGCGCAGGCATCGTCGCGCGCGCTGTCGGACGCGGGCTTGCACGGCACCAGGAACGTGCGCCCGCCGGGGCTGACCACCTGGGACGCGACCGACGCGGCGGTCTTCTGGTAGATCTCCATCTGACTGCTGGTGATGCCGGCCAGCGAGGTGCCGACGCCGAGCAGATCATCGGTGCGCTGCACCGGCGCGAAATGGGTCTCGGGCCGCACATCGGGCCCGAAGATATAGGCCAGCGTGTTGAGGTACTGCGCGGTGGTGACCAGGCGCAGACGGCGCAGCGACACGCCGGTGATATCGGCTTTGGCGGCGGCAGCCGGAGCTTGCGCATGCTGCTGCGACGGCGCTGAACATCCGGCGACAGCCAAGACGGACGCCGCGAGCAATGCGCGGAAGCCGCCCTTCAAATGCCTGCCGGGATTGCGCTGACTCGTCATGCTCGCCTCTCAAACCGGCTTTGTATTGAAATAGTGCCGCACCCCCGGCACCGGTACAACGCCATTGTTTTGAACGACTCGAAGGTGGCGCTGCGCACCCCACCGCACGCACGCCGCGCGGGTGCGCTGCCCGCCGGAGGCTTTCGCCTCCGGCGGGCGCCAGGCCTTACATCTTGAAGCGCACGCCCGCGCGGAAGGCGCGGCCCATCAAGTCATACAGTCCCGAGTTCGACTCGTTGGTCGAGAACACCGAGGCGCCGGGGCCCGACGGAACGATGCCCGGGTCGCGGTTGGCGAGATTGCGGACGCTGAAGAACAAGTCCGCATCGGCGCCCTCCATCGGCAGCCGGTAGGTGGCCGAGATATCGAAGTACAGCGCGCCGTCCAGCTTGTTGTTGTCGATGGTGGTGTTGTTGGTGGTCGAGGCCGGGCAGCCGCTGGAGCACTCGACGTAGTTGTTGTTGAACACCCCGCCGGTGAAGCCGCGCGCGTTGAAGCTGACGCTGACCGGATTCAGCGCGTAGTTGACGCCGATGTCCCAGCGCCAGGACGGCTTCGAAGACGGAATCTGTCCGACCTGATCGTTGGGGATCGAGCCGATGACGCCGCTGTTCAGGATGTCCTTGATGTAGTGGGTGGCCAGGGCCCGGACGGTCAGCTCGCCCGCGAAGCTCGGCGACAACTCGTCCAGCGGCTGGCGATAGCTCGCCTCGATGTCGAAGCCGGCGGCTTTCTCGGTGGCGAAGTTCAGCGGGCTCTGGGTGAACACGATCAGCTCGGAGCCCGCATCCTGCGTGCGGAAGAACTTCGCGCAGGCCGACTGGACGCCGGTGTAGCAAAGATCGATCAGCTGCTGCGCGCTCAGGGAGCTGATCGCGTCCTTGATGTTGATGCGGTAGTAGTCGAACGAGGCGCTGAACCGCGGGAAGAATGACGGCTGCACCACCACGCCGAGGCCGAGGGTGTTGGCTTTCTCGGGCCCCAAGCCGGGGTTGCCGGTAGTGGTGACGCGGTTGTTGGCGTTCACGTTGTTGTTGAACGGATCGCGGATGGTGTTCGGCGAGGTGGTGCCGGCCTGGAACAGATCGGCCAGGTGCGGCGCGCGAATGTCGCGCGACAACGTGCCGCGGAACCGGATGTCGTCAATCAGGCTGTAGGTCGCGCCGATCTTCCAGGTGGTGACATAGCCCGACGTGGAGTAATCGGTCGCGCGCACGGCGCCGTTCAGGTCGAACGACTTCGCCCACACTTCATCCTTCGCCAGCGGCACGGCCACTTCCACGTAGCCTTCGTTCACCGTGTACTTGCCGGAGAACGGGATGCCGACCTGGAAGAAGTAGAGGCTGGTGTTGTAGACGCCGGGGTCGGCGGCCTGGCGGGTGCTCTCTTCGCGGTGTTCGGCGCCGAACGCCACCGCCACCGGGCCGGCCCAGGTGGAGAACGGCTCGCCGCTGAAGTTGAACGCGCCCACCTGCTGCTTCAGGCGGATGATGTTGTATGGATCGGCGCGGACGTAGTTCTTGGCCGCCTGGGACACCACGTCGCGGCCGAACAGGTTGAACGGCACGCAGCCGTTGGTCGGATTGGTGAGCGTGGAACGGCAGACAATCGTGCCGTTGGCGGGATTGCGGACCGCATCGATGGCCAGCATGTACTTGGGCACATTGATGGTGTTGCCCGAAATGGTCGTGCTCATGTTGAAGCCCGACGAGGCGTGGGCGTCGAATTTCCAGGCCGTGTCGAAGGCGTCGATCACGCCTTCGGTGCCGATCATGAAGCGCAGGATGCGGCGGTCATAGAGCGGCTGCTGCGCGCCCATGTCGCCGTTCATGGTGCCGAAGGTGAAGGACGTGACACCGGACGCGGCCGCCGCGGCCGCGACCGACGCCGGCAGGAAGGCGTTGTCGGCCTTCATGGTCAGGTTGCCGGGGTAGAACACGGGCGTCGAGCGCGATTCGGAATTCATATGCGCCCAGGACGCTTCGCCGAACACCTTCCAGTCGTCGCTGACTTTGTACGACGCGTAGGAATAGACGTTCTGGCGTTCCTGACGCGGCAGGAGCGCGGTGCCGAACACGTTCTTATGCGACGACGACTGCCAGCTGCCGCCCTGCATCATCGGGGTGGAGATCAGCGAGCCGAACACCACGTTGTACGGGATGCCGCCGGGACCGAAGGCGATGCCCTTGAGCGGACCGGCCGCGATCTGGCCGCCGAGAGTCGCGACCGCGAGGCCGGTTTGATCGCGGCGGATGATCTGCGGTTGGCCGTTGGTGGCGGTATAGGCGGGATTGGTCAGGTACGACGACCCGGTCAGGTTCCAGGCGCGGTTGGGCACCAGGATGCCGTCGTCGTTGGCCATTTCACCGCTGATGAGGAAGTGGCCGCGGTCGTTGGCGAAGGCCGTGCCGCCGGTCATGGCGATCTTGAAGTTGCGGTTGTCGCCGTAGGTGGTGACACCGCCCGACAGTTCGCCCTTCACGCCCTTGAACTCGGTGTCGAGGATGAAGTTCACCACACCCGACATGGCGTCCGAGCCGTAAGCCGACGATGCGCCGCCGGTCACGACGTCGACGCGGCTGATCAGCTGCTGCGGGAATTCCGAGATATCGGCGACGCCGGTGATGATGCCGCCCACGACGCGCTTGCCGTTGAGCAGGGTCAGCGTGCGTTCCGCGCCGAGGCCGCGCAGGTTGAGGCTGTTGACCGCGGCGCGGCCGCTGGTGACGGTGGCCGCGCCCGACTGCGGCGTGGCGCTCGCGGCGAGGCTCGGCAGGGTGTTGACGTAGTCGGCGAGGTTCGAGGTGGCCTGGTTCTGCATCTGCTCGACGCCGATGACCGAGACCGGCGTGGGGGCTTCATAACCGTCGCGCACGATGCGCGTGCCGGTAACGACGACTTCCTCGATCTGCGCGGATTGGGCCTGCGCCTGCGCGGTCTGCTGCGCCTGGGCGCTGCCCGCCGCGAGAATTCCCGCCACCAGGGGCGTGGCGCTCAAGGCGCTGGCGAGCCACCGCTTCGCCGTGGTTCCAGTGTTTTTGGAAAAGTCGCCCCGCGTATCCATCAGCATTGCAGCCCCCTTAGAACGTTAGCCGCGGCGTTCAACGCGCCGCCGGCGTGGTGGACAAAAGCTGGGGCAGAAGTCGGTCGTTACGCCGCAGCCCCTGCCCCCGCCGGAACCGCATTGTGTAAACCAATCCGGGCGCGGTTTCACCGGAGTGAAGCGGCCCGTTGCGATTACTTTATGCTTAAAGCTTTTTGCGGTGCAACGGGATTTCGAAGGGTTTGCGAAAATTGAATGAAAGTTAGCCGCCGGTCAGCGCCCGGCGGGGAGTGTTAGGCCCGCGCGGCACGACCGCGGTCGCCTCGATCTCGACCTTGGCTTCACTCTCGACCAGGGCCTTCACCTCGACCACCGACATCACGGGGTAATGCTTACCCATGATCTCGCGGTAGACCGCGCCGACGTCCTTGATGTTGGCGAGGTATTCGTCCCTGGCGGTGACGAACCAGGTCAGGCGCACGATATCGCTCATCTTGGCGCCCGCGGGCTCCAGGGCGTCGCGGATATTGATGAGGGCCTGGCGCAATTGGCCCACCAGGTCCTTGGACGGAAACTTGCCGTCGGGGGTCCAGCCGATCTGGCCCGCCACGAACACGATGTCGCCCCGGGCGACGATGGTGTTTGTGTAGCCGCGCGGCGCCGGCCAATGGGGCGGATTCAAAAACTCAAGCATCGGATTTTTATTCCTCTCGCCGTTCTGTCGCAGACGGCAATTCCCGCGGGCCTTCCGGCGCCACGGCGATACAACTTGATTTATACATAAAGCGAGTTGTGCCGGGCTACAAGCTTTGGCCGTTTCTAAAGCTGAAGTCCGCCGACGGCCGCGGCGAGCGCGCGGCCCTCTTCGTCGCCCAGCGCCGCCTCGCGCAACGTCCGGATCACCTTGGGTGCGTCGGGGCGTCCCTTGATCTGCTTGTACACCGCCATGACGGTTTCGAAGTTGCGCAAGCCGCGCGCGTGGGTGTCGCCGTAGCCCTTCACCAGGCGCTGACAGCAGGCCACTTCGACACCGAGATCGTAAGACCAGCCTGCCGCTTCCTGCACACTGGCAAGCCACGCCTCGATGCGCGCGTTCTCGTGTTTGAACCGCAGCGAGCCGCGGCGGAAACGGCCTAGCCGCGCGAGTGTGTAGAGCATCACAAACCCCGGCAGACGCGTGGTGGTGACGCGCCGGCCGTGATGGAAGAAACCGCGCAACCACCCGGACAACGAAGGACTGCGCAGAATATACGCGCCGAGCGCCGCCGGCAGCGCGTCGCAGATTTCCTCGACGCGCGGATGCATGAACTCCGACACGCCGACGATCTGGCCGGCGCTCGCGCGCACTTCGTCGCGCACGCGCTGCATGCGGGCGCTGCGGGTCTTGAGATCGGCGACGCGGAACACATCCTCGAACGCCATCCATAGCGCGAGGTAGCGCGCCGTCTCGCGCGCCAGCTCCCACCCCAGGCGCGCGCCGCCCAGTTGGCGATCGAAGGCCACCACCGGCTCCAACCGGTCGAGGTAGAGCGAGCCGTAGGCGAGATCCTGATAGTCCACGACCTTGCGCAGGCCGGGCGCCACCATCTCCATCAACTCCGGCGGACAGAACGCCGCCGCGCGGTCGAGCAGGGCCTGGCCCGCGGCCGACACCGCCGTGTGCGCCACCGGCGCGGGTGTTGCGATAGGCGCGGAGGCTTTTGAGTCGGCCCCTTCATACCCGGCTTTGAACGCCGCGAGGTTGCTGTCACGGGCGCGGGTGTCCGCGCCCAGCACCGCTTCATAAGCCTCGCGCGGGAACGGCAGCAGGCCGGAGCCCGCCACGGCGCCCAGCAACACGGCGCTGATGATGCTGCCGGTTTTCTGCGCCAGTTCATCCATGTCGAACATGACGGTGGTTCGGGCGCGCACGCCGGCGGCTTCCAGCACGTCGGCGCTGTTGGCGCGGCCGTCACCCATGGCGGTCTTTTCGCCGATGGCGTAGATGCGGTGGGTCGAGGCCACCAGCGCCGTGCGATCCGGCGTCACGAAACCGCGCATCATGGCGCGGCCGGCTTCCATCAGCTCCGCCGCCACCACCACGTCCACATTGCCCGGCACCGGCATCAGAGCCAGCACCGGGTCCTTGCCCGCTGCCTTGGCTTCCGCTTCCGGAAACACTTCGATGTAATAGATCGTGGCGCCGGTGCGCTGGGCGACGCCCGCCACCGAGGTGCCTTGGGCGAGATAGCCGCAGTGTTCCGCCACTTCCAGCAGCCAGTCGGCGAGCGCGCCGCCGCCCTGACCGCCAAGAGCGAGAACCGCGATGGTGATGGGTTTTGTTGCCATGATCTTAGACCGCGTAGCGGGCGCGCGCGGCGTCGGCGCGGCGCTGCAACCAGCCGATGACGGCGTCACGGATACGCGCCATGAGTTTTTCACCGGCGGTCGGATTGTAAACCAGATCGGCGCGATAGAACGACGGGCACAACACGGCGGCATGCGCGGTCTCGCCGCAATGGCCGCAGCCGACACAGTCGTTGTTGACCGAGGCCACCGGATCGACACGCAAGGGATCGGGGTTGTCCTTGATGGTCAGCGAGGGACAGCCCGACAGGCGAATGCAACTGTGGTCGCCGGTGCAGGTGTCGGCATCCACGCCGAAGCGTTCACGCACCACGCGCTCGCCGGCCTTGATGCGTTTGTTCATCAGCGGCTTCACCCGGCGCTGCTTGTTCAGCATGCACTCGGACTCGGCGATGATGACCTTCGGCCCCTTTTCTTTCGTGGTCAGCGCGGTTTTGAGCGCGTCCTTTATGGCGGCGAGATCATAGGTGCGCACCACCTTCAGCCAGGTGACGCCGATGCCGCCGATGGCCCGCGCGATGGGATGATTGGTGCTGCGGGATTTGTTGTGAGCGCGGGATGACAGAATGTCCTGCCCGCCGGTGGCCGCCGAATAGTTGTTGTCCACCACAACCAGCAGGTTATCGGTCTTGTTGAACACCGCATTGCCGACGCCGCTGGTGAGTCCGTTATGCCAGAAGCCGCCGTCGCCCATCATGGAGATGGTGCGCTTTTTGGAATCCGGCGCGTTCAACGCCGAGGCCCCGGCCCAGCCGAGGCCATAGCCCATGGTGGTGTTGCCGATATTGAACGGCGGCAGGATCGAGAACAGGTGGCAGCCGATGTCGCAACTGACGTGGTGCTTGCCGATCTCCTTCTCCACCAGCTTCATGGCCGTGAACACCGGGCGCTCCGGGCAGCCGGTACACAGACCGGCGGGGCGCGCCGGAACGACCTTCGAGAGATCGAGCGCATTCGGTGAAGGCGCCGCAGGCGCGGTGGTGTCTTTCGCCAGATGCGGCGCGTATTTCGCGGCGAAGGCGTCGAACCCGGCCATGAGCACCTGGCCGGTGTATTCGCCGGCGCGCGGCAGCACTTCCTTGCCGACGATGCGGCATTGCAGGTCGGCGCGGCGCAGCATGGTGTTCAATTCGTGTTCGATGAATTCGGGCTGGCCCTCCTCCACCAGGAACACCGCGCGCTTGTCGGCGCAGAACCCGGCCACTTCGCTGTCGATCAACGGATAGGTGACGTTGAGCACATAGATCGGCACCTGGGTGTCGCCGTAGGCGTCGGCCAGGCCGCGCATCTGCAGCGCGCGGATCAGGGTGTTGTAGAGCCCGCCCTGCACGATGATGCCGGTGTCGCCCAGCGCGCCGCCCAGGAATTCATTGAGATGGTTTTTCTTGATGAAGTCCACCGCCGCGGGCCAGCGCTGGTTGATCTTCTCATGCTCATGCAGATAGTTCGCCGGCGGCAGCACGATGCGGTTCACATCGCGCACCGGGTTCTCCATGGCGTCCTTGAGCTGGAACGCGGGGCGCACATTGTCCTTGGCGGTGAAGCGGCCATAGACATGGCAGGCGCGCACGCGCAGCTCCAGCATCACCGGCGTGTTGGAGGCCTCGGAGAGTTCAAACGCCTTCTCCACCATGCCGACGATGGACGGCAGGTTGGGGCGCGGGTCGAGCAGCCACATCTGCGATTTCATGGCGAAGGCATGGGTGCGCTCCTGCATGATGGAGGAGCCCTCGCCGTAATCCTCGCCCAAAATAATGAGCGCGCCGCCCTTCACGCCGCCCGAGGCGACGTTGGCCAGCGCGTCGGACGCCACGTTAGTGCCGACGGTGGACTTCCATGTCACCGCGCCGCGCAAGGGATAGTTGACCGAGGCCGCCAGCATGGCGCCGGCCGCCGCCTCGCTGGC
>CANJOI010000091.1 GCA_947475365.1 Fidelibacterota bacterium
GAACAAAGCTGATGGCCAAACTCCTGAAGATGTCTCGCGGGAAATTTCACGTTTTGTATTTGGAAGTGTTTTGGAAAAATAAGCGCGCTCGAAGGCTATACGAGAAAATGGGCTTCGAAAGATGCGGGCGAATAAAGGGATGTGTGAAAGGCTTGGCGTACGGATCTGACGACGCACTGCTCATGCAAAAGCTGATGCGGCCCTAGCTAGGCGGAGGGGAGGATATGCCCGTGAAAATTAGAGCCGTGGTCCTTACGGACGCGGAGAGCTTAAGAGAATGCTGGGACGCGGTCGCGCAGGAACGTCGCTACATATACTCTTACGAAGCTCCGCCAGTGTCGGATGTGCGCACGGCCTTGCGGGGAAGCTCGCGCAAAAAGAATCCCTTCCTGGTCGCAGTGGATGGAGACCGCGTTGTGGGGTGGGCTAGCGTTTCTCGCGCTGAAATTCCTTCGCTGAGCCATAACGGACACCTCACGATGGGTCTCCATCAGGAATACCGCGGAACGGGCCTGGGTACAAAACTTGCCGCGGAAATCTTGAAGGTATCCCGAGGCAGATTTGACTCCCTGACGTGTTGTTTCTTTAGCAAGAACAAGCCGGCACGCCGCCTCTCCAAGAGAATGGGCTTCGTGCTGTGCGGCCGGGAAAAGAAGTTTGGAAAACTGGTATACGGGTTTGACGATCAACTCGTCATGCAAAAGCTGATGCGCGGTTGACCGCCGGTCGGCGGCTTAGACAGAATCTCCACCGGCGGCGAGCAATTCGTCCAGTTGCGCGAACTGCTCGGGGAATCCCTCCGTGCTTCCGGACGCGATGGCGGCGTCGAGGGCTTCCTTCGAGGGATAAAGGTCATGAACAGTGACCCGCGTCTTACCGTCTTCTTCCGCGAAGGTCACCGTGGTGACGGAGCCGTCGGCGCTTTCCTCATTGGTCCAAACCACACGCGCATTCGGTATCACTTCGAGGTACGTGCCGAAGAACGCCATGGGCTGCTCGGCAGCGGGATGGCCCATGACGAAGCGCACCTTGCCGCCCGTGCGCGCATCGGTCTCGCAGGACACGAAATACACCCCGCACGATTTCGGCGCCCACCACTGCTTCAGCAGCTCGGGCTGGGTCCAGGCTTGGAACACGATGTGCACGGGCCCGTTGAAGACGCGCGTCACGACCAGCTCGCGGTCGGACGTCCGCTCCGCGCTTGTGGGGTTCTTCATGTCGGCGGCCTCACTTTCTTTTCCGGTGCCCATCGCTCTTCTCTTTCCGCTTCAGGTCCTCGATCACGTCGTCCAGCGCGTCGAAACGTGACGCCCAGAGCTGGCGCTGCCGTTCGATCCAGGCCGCCTCTTCCTCCAGCCGCCGCAGGCCGAGCCTGCAGGTGCGCACGCGCCCGACTTTTTCGGTGGTGACCAGACCAACCCGCTCCAGAACGCCGACGTGCTTCTTCATGCCCGTGAGGGTCATGTGGAATTTTTCGGCAAGCTCCGTGATCGAAGCGTCCGCGCGCCCCAGCTGCTCCAGCACGCCGCGCCGCGTGGCGTCCGAAAGCGCGGCGAACGAGGCGTCGAAGCGGGTTTGAGAATACTGAACCATACGGTTCAGTATTTAGCAGGCGAGCGGCCTGCAAGCAAGAGGGGCTTTGCCGGCGGCCTGAAGACGGTAAAATCCGCCCCTTCGCAGCGCTGACATCAGAATGACCCATGAACCAGCACCGGATTTATAAAACCAGCGTCGCGAGCGTTTATCCGCTGTACGTGGCCAAGGCCGAGAAAAAGGGCCGCACCAAGCAGGAGGTCGATGAGGTCATTCGCTGGCTGACCGGCTACAGCCAGAAACAGCTGGAAGCGCACCTGAACAAGAAAACCGACTTCGAGACGTTCTTCGCGCAAGCCGGAAAGATCAATCCCGCCCGGGCCTTGATCAAGGGCGTTGTCTGCGGCGTCCGCGTGGAAGAGGTCGCGGAACCCACCATGCGGGACATCCGCTATCTGGATAAGCTGGTCGACGAATTGGCCAAGGGCAAAGCGATGGACAAGATTCTGCGGAAGGAATAATCCCTTCCGGAACTCCCGCCGCTTTTAGGAAATCACGATGGTTAAAAAATCTGACGTCATGACCGCCGCGGCGCTGCTGGTCAAAGAGCACGGCGAGGATGCCTGGCTCGAAGCCAGCTCAAAAGCCACCGATCACAAGGCCGGCGGCGACATGGCCGCCAGCCAATTCTGGGCCCATGTGGCGGACGCCATCGCCGCCATGTCCGGCCAGGAAGCGCCGGGCGCGCCCTCCTACAAGCACTAAGCCCGCCTAGTTCGCCTGCGCGATCGCGCCGGCGTCATAGCGGTAGACCTTGCCGCCCTTCATCACAAAGCTGACGCGGCGCAGCGCGGTGATGTCGCTGAGCGGATCGCCGTCAACCGCGATGATGTCCGCCTGCAGGCCGGGCTTGAGCGCGCCGATGCTCTTGTCGAGCAGGATCGCCTTGGCGTTGCGCGATGTGGCGGAGACGATGCCTTCCATCGCCGGCCAGCCGTTCTGCACGCGGAAAATAATCTCCTCCGCGTTGTGCCCTTCGGATCCGGCCACCGCGTCGGAGCCCGAAAGGATGGTGAGCTTCGGCGCCGTGGAGAACATGGTTTTCCAGTTCTGAGGGATGCCTTTCACAAAGGCCTTCATGGCGACGAAGGCCTCGGGCGTGTAGTTGCCGATCCCCGTGTAATCCTTCTCGTGGGCGATATAGTTCTGCACCACGACGCCCACAGTCGGCTCGAACATGACCCCGGCATTGGCCATCAGGGTGAAGGTCGGCGCCGTCGCCAGCGAACCGTGCACGACGGTGGTGCATTTACCCGCCACCACGCGCTGGATGGAATCGTCGCCATGGGCATGCACCCAAACGCGTAAGCCCTGCTTGCGCGCTTCGTCGCACACCGCCGCCACCACTTCGGCGCTGAGCGTGGCGCCGCCGCCATCGCGCGAACTCTTGGACGCGAACATCTTGACGAGATCGGCGCCCTCGGCTTTGCGCGCGCGGACGAAAGCGCGCGCTTCGTCGGGCGTGGCGGTCTGGCTGGTGAACGCCGTGCTGGAGGTGAGCAGGCGCGGGCCAATGAGATCACCGGAGGCCAGCGCCGCCCGCAGGAAGAGATCGTCCGGCGAACCCAGGCTTTGCACCGTGGTGTAGCCACCCATGAGGGTCTTCTTGAGATTCTCCGCCCATTTGATCGCCTGTTTCTCGCGCGGATAACCTTCCGCGTCGGCACGACCCGCGTCGTTGAAATGCCAGGTGATGTGGACGTGGGTGTCGATCAGGCCCGGAAGCACAGTGGCCTTGGCGAAGTTGAACGCCCAGGGGCCTTTGGCGCCCTGCTCCACCGCGGCGATCTTGTCGCCCTGGACGGTGATGGTGGCATCTTTCATAGACGCCCCGGTGCCGTCGATCAGCAACCCGGCGTGGATACGCACAGGAGCGTCAGCGGCGAACGCCTGCGCCCCCGCAAGAGCCCAAACCGCGGCGATGACGAATGCGACTTTCATGAGATCCCCCTGAGCGCCAAACCCGTGGCGAGGATGACGCACATTGGCGACGCTCGCCACGGATTCCTGCGCAGGCCTGTTTCGGCTACGTTTCAAGACCCTGCGCCATGATGGCGGGTCTTCCGGTGCGATGCCGGGAACCGACTCCGGCGTTGGGAGTTATGCTGCAGGATCTTTGGTGCTCGCAGGAGGGGTATGCATGCCACAGCAGGAATTACATCGCGGCCGGTTGCTGGATCACCTTCACCTCGTGGTGACCGACCTCGCCGCGGCCAAGCGGTTTTACCAGGCCGCGCTGGGCGCTCTTGATATTCCTCTGGGCGGCGAAGGACCGGATTTCTTCTGGGCCGATGAGTTGTTCGTCTCGAGCCGCGACAGCCGCGCGGCCCAGGGTCATCTCACCGGCCGGGCGCATTTCGCGTTCCAGGCCAGGGACCGGGCGCAGGTTGACGCCTTCCATAAGGCGGCGCTGGCGGCAGGCGGCCGCGATAACGGCGCACCCGGTGAGCGGCCTTATCATCCCGGCTACTACGCCGGCTTTGTGCTCGATCCCGACGGCAACAATGTCGAAGCGGTGTTTCACGGCACGGCGCAGCGCTCTGCCCCGTCGGTGAAGATCACCTTCTAGGCCGCCGGTGTTATTTCGGCGTGAGCTTCAGAAGCTTGCCATCGTCGGTCACAACATAGACCGCCCCGTCCGGGCCGGTCCGCACATCACGGACACGGCTTTCCTGGTCGGTCAGGAGGGCTTCCTCGTTGACGACCTTGTCGCCCGCCAAAGCGATGCGATCGAGCAGCTTCCCGCGCAGCGCGCCGATAAGTGCCTGTCCGCGCCACTGGGGAAATAGGTTGCCGCTGTAGAAGGCGAGGCCGGACGGGGCGATCACCGGGTCCCAATAATACCGCGGCTGCTCGACACCCGCTTTTGCCGTCGCCCCGCCCGCGATCTCTCCGCCGGGATAGTCGATGCCATGGGTGACCAGCGGCCAGCCGTAATTTTTGCCCGCGGTGATCAGATTCAGTTCGTCACCCCCACGCGGCCCATTCTCGTGGGACCAGAGCCGGCCATCGGGCGCAAAGGCGATGCCCAAAGCGTTGCGATGACCGAGGGACCAGATCTCGGGTAACGCGCCCGCCTTGCCGATGAACGGATTGCCGGGCGCGGGCGCGCCGTCGGCTGTGATGTGAACGATCTTGCCGAGATGGGTGTCCAGCCGCTGCGCGACATCCCACGGCGGCGAGCGCGAGCGGTCGCCCACTGTCAGGAACAGCGTGCCGTCGTTCGCTACAACCATCTTGCCGCCCTGGTTGCCCGCCAACGTTCTGGGGACTAGCGGATAGGCGCGGAAAATCACCTTCAGGTCATTGAGCACACCGCCGGCTTCATCGAGTGTCGCCCGCGCGACGGCGATGGTGGCCTTATCGTCGGCGGCCTCCTCGGTGTAGCTGAAAAAGATGTGGTGATTGCGGGCGAAGGCCCGGTCGGTCGCCACATCGAGCAACCCGCCGACGCCATTGGCGCGCACCGCGGGGACATTCTTGATGGACTCGGAAATCGCGCCTTTCGCATCCACGATGCGCAGGGTGCCGGCCCTCTCGGTCACCAGCATACGGCCCTCCGGAAGGAAGGCGATGCACCAGGGAGACTTAAGGGCGTCGGTGAGGGTGGTAACGGTGAACGGCGCGGTGGCGTGGTAGGGCGCGCGGGTCTGGCCGGGGAAGTCCGGTTTGTCGGTGGCAAGCTCCGGCGCGCGTGACTCGATCGGCTGGCCCTCAGCCGTGCCGGGCGCTGGAAAGTCGCCCATGAGCCGGATGGGAAGCGGTGTGACGCCCGGCGGCACACCGGTGAGTTCGAACGGATCGGCGGCCTGCGCGGAAGACAAGACCAAAGCCGCCGCACTCAGAGCCGCGAAAAAACGCTTGTTCATGGGGTTCCCCTCACCGCTCCGGCACCGTTTGCGGACAGTGTGTGAATTGTCTGCCGGAAGCCTGAGCCGGTCAATGCGTCCGGCGCCCGATATCATCTATTTGCCAGCGGGACTTGCCCTCCCGTCCTCCGCATAGGACGTTAGCGTGCTTCGGGGGCGCCCCGACGGTGAAGGGATTCTGCGAGATACGATGTATATTGCTTTCTTCGACGCGGCCGATATTGACTACAACGCCGACACGCCCCTGACCCAGCCGCTCGGCGGCTCGCAATCGGCGCTTTGCTATCTTGCCCGCGCGTTGTCGCAGCTGGGGCATCAGGTATCCCTCGTCAATCGCACCGCATCTCCCGGCCGCTATGGCGGCGTGCAGTCGTTTGGCGTGACCGACGAGGGGCTCCGGTGCCTTCAGATCAGCGAGATCGTCATCGTGCAGAGCAGTGCGATGGGCCAGAAGCTGCGCAAGGACTTGCAGATAAAATGTCCGATTGTGCTGTGGACTCAGCACGCCTGCGACCAGCCCTCGATCCAGCCCTTGCAGGACTCGCAGGAGCTCAATGCCTGGAACGGTTTCGCCTTCGGCAGCGAATGGAATCTGGATCAATACGTGTGGCATTTCGGCGTTCGCCCGGACCGCGCCCGGGTTTTCCACAACGGCATTTCCCCGGCGTTCGCGCTCCAGGCGGAGACCGCGCCGTGGTTTGAAACGGGGGCGGCGCCGGTGCTGGCCTATACCAGCACGCCGTTCCGGGGCCTGGATATCCTGCTGGCGGCCTTTCCCGCGATCCGGGCGGCCATCCCCGAAACGCGGTTGCGCATCTATTCAGGCATGAGCGTCTACGGCGCGGCGTCGCAGGATTCCCAATATCGCACGCTCTACGATCGCTGCCGCGAGACCGAAGGCGCCGTATATATTGGGCCGGTTGTTCAAACCCAACTGGCGCGCGAGCTTTTCGGCATCGCGGCCTTGGCCTACCCAAGCACCTTTGCCGAGACCTTCTGCATCGCGGCGGCTGAAGCGATGTCTGTGGGCGCGCTGCTGCTGACGACAAACCTGGGCGCGTTGCCGGAGCTTTATAGTGAATTCGCATCCATGGTCGAGCTGGACCCGGACCCCCAGAAACTGGCGGCCGCCTATAGCGCGCAGGTGATTGAGGCGCTCACCGCGGCACGCCGCGATCCCGCCGGCGCGGCCGCGCGGAGAAAACAGCAGATCGACTTCATCAAGACGGCATACGCCTGGCCATCCATCGCCGCGCAGTGGGTGCCGTGGCTGCAGGAGATCGCGGGAAGCGCCAAGGGCCGTACGCCCAGGCTCTAGCCGGGAACCTCTAACGCGCCTTGACCGCCGTGACGTCCACCTCAACCATCATGCCGGGCCAGGCCAGGGCGCTGACGCCCACCAGCGTATGGGCCGGCAGCGGCAAGCCGCTCAGGGCTTCCGCACGGCATTTTCCCACATCGGGCTGGGCGCGCATGTCGGTGACGTAGGTCGTGACCTTGACGATATCGCCGAGTGTGGCGTTTTGCTTTTCGAGGGTGCGCTTGATCTTGTCCCAGGCATATTTGCACTGGGCATAGACATCGGAGGTGTAGAGGATCTTGCCGCCGACAGTGGCGGTCTCGTCCTCGGCGCCGACGCCGGCGAGGTAGATGAACCGCTGCGGCGCGGTCACCGTGACGGCTTCAGAGAACCGGCCCTTTGCCCATTCGCTGTAGTTGAAGTGCTCTTTCTTGAAGCCGCCGTCGGACGCAGCTTGTGCAACAACGAAAGAAAGAGCCGCGCCCGCCAGCCCGAAGATCGCCATCCGTACGACGTTCATCAAAAGCCCCCGATGTTTTAGGTGTGCCACCGCGTGAAGAGAGAGGTTACCAGCGGGCGGCCGTTAGCGCGCTCTGTGATCGCCAGCTCGCCTGAGGAAAATTCCCCGCCGCGCGCGCCGATATGTTCGCGCACCAGGGTGTCGAGGGACACCGCCGACATCCGGATCGCGTAGGCGGTGACGACCAGGAAGGCGTTCGACGGCGCCAGGAGTTGCGCGCAGGCCGCCAGCATCTCCGGCAGATGGTCGAACAGCTCCCAGGTCTCGTTGTTGGGGCCGCGGCCGAATTTAGGCGGGTCCACCAGGATGCCGTTGTAGACATTGCCGCGCCGCAGTTCCCGCTGCACGAACTTACGCGCGTCTTCGACGATCCAGCGGATTGGCTTGTCGGAAAGATTCGAAAGCGCCTGATTATGCCGCGCCCAGGCCACCGCGCCCTTGGAAGCGTCGATATGCACTACGTCCGCGCCGGCCGCGGCGGCCAGCAAGGACGCGACGCCGGTGTAGCCGAACAGGTTGAGGAGTTTCGGGCGCTCGCCCTGGTGCCCCCGTAAACGCTCCTGCATGAATTCCCAGTGCGGGAGCTGTTCGGGGAAGATGCCGAGATGCCGGAACGAGGTGAGTTTGCATTCAATCGTCGCCTCGGCAACCCGGAGGTTCCATTCCTTCGGGCAGGCGGGACTGGTGGTCCAGGCGCCGGCCTCCTCGTCCTGGCCCACAAAGCGCGCATGCGCTTTCTGCCAAACATCGAGCGTGGCGCGCGGGCGCCACATGGCCTGCGGCTCGGGCCGGTCCACGATCACCACACCATAACGTTCGAGCTTCCGGCCATTGCCGGAATCCAGGAGTTCGTAGTCCGCGAAGCCGGGCGTGCTGAGGATTTGCATCTTTGCGTAATCAAGGTTCTAAGGTGGTAGTCTGTCCAGACATCACGCGCCGCCAGACCGAGTACCAGGGCATGCAACGGATCGAAAGTACGCAGAATAAGCGCTTCAAGACAATACGATCGCTCAACACTAAGAAATACCGGTCCGAGCTGTCGCTGTTCATCGCCGAGGGCCTCAAAGTCGTCGCCACCGCCATGGAGAATGACTGGACGCCCAAATACCTGGTGGTGACCCCGGAGGCGCAGGCGATCGATTTCTGCCAAACGGTCATTCAGTGGGCCGAGAAGCGCGGGTGCCTCTGCCTGGAAGCGCCCCAGTCCATGGTCGATCTGCTCTCCACCAGTGAAAACGCCCCCAACATCGTCGGGGTGTTTGAACAGCAGTGGATGCCCGCCGAGAAAGTAACCCCCGACGGAAACCAGGTCTGGCTGGCGCTGGAGGAGATCCGCGATGCCGGGAACCTGGGCACCATCATCCGCACCATGGATGCGGTCGGCGGCGCGGGCATTATTCTCGCCGGCGATTGTTGCGACGCCTATTCGACCAAAACAGTGCGCGCGACCATGGGCGCGATTTTCAGCGTTCCTCTGGTGCGCATGGACAAAGCCGCTTTCCGCGAAAAGCTGAAGGCTTGGCCGGGTGAAAAAGTGGGAACCCACCTGGCGGGCGCGGTCGACTTCCGGCGTACATACCGCCGGCCGGTGCTCCTGGTCATGGGCACCGAAGGCCACGGGCTCTCGCCCGAGGCCGCGGCGCTCTGCGACCGCCTGGTCAAAATTCCCATGGTGGGGAAATCCGACTCACTTAACCTGTCCATCGCAACCGCCCTGATGCTGTTCGAGATCAACCGCGAACAGCTGGGCCGCCTCGCGGATTAGCGCAGCGCCGCCGCGATATTGCCGCCGTCCACCGTCAGGATCGCGCCGGTGGTCTTGTCCGCCAGCGCCAAGCTCACGAACGCCTGGGCCACGTCTTCCGCGGTGACCTCCTTCTCCAGCAGGTTGCCGCTCATATAGGTCTGCTGGGAGACCCCGCGCGCTTGCGAGCGGCTGGCGATCATAGTGTCGGTCAGCAATCCGGAGCGGATACGGTCCGCGTTGACGGCGTTCGACCGTATGCCCTGAGCGCCGTGATCGACGGCGTACTGACGCATCAGGGACAAGGTCGCCGCCTTAGGCAAACCATAAGGCCCGAAGTCCGGCCCCGGGTTGACCGCCTGCTTGGAGACATTGAACAGCAGCACACCGCCGAATCCCTGTTTCGCGAAAATCTCCACCGCCGCCTGGGCGACCCGCTGGTGGCCGTAGAAGTTCAATTCAAAACTGTCGCGCAACACCTGCTCGTCTACCGTGCCGATCTTGCCCTGCCAAGCGCGGCCCGCGTTGGACACCACGATATCGACACCGCCGAAAGCCCGCGCCACGGCCGCGAAGGCGGCCTTCACGGCGCTCGCATCGGTGACATCGCAGGGGACACCGAGGCACTTCAACGCTTTGGCCGCCGCGGTCAAACCTTCGCCCGCCAGATCGAGGATCGCTACTTCGGCGCCTTCCTGCTTGAAGGCTTGCGCGGTCGCGCGGCCGATGCCGGAGGCGCCGCCGGTGACCACCACCACGCGCCGCGCCAGGCGGGCTTCCTTCGCCTTGCCCAGCTTGGCCTGCTCGAGGGACCAGTATTCCATGTCGAACAAGTCGGCTTCGCTCGCGCATTGGAATTGGCCAATGGCTTCCGCGTCGGTGATGGTCTGCACGGTGCTCTCGGCGATGTCGGCGGCGATCTTGGCTGCGGATGCGCTGGCGCCCGCGCCGAACAAGCCGACACCGGGCACGAGCACTACGCGCGGAATCGCATCCAGTTCCACCTTCGGCGGGTCCTGGCGTTGGTTATGTCTGGCGAAATAGGCGTGATAGCGCGCGGCAAAGCCCTCGATCGCGGCGGCGGCGCCAGCCCGGAACGCGGCCACATCCGCCGCATCGGGCGCCGGCAGGATCACAGGCCAGTTCTTGGTGCGGATGGTGTGATCCGGCGTCACCACGCCGACTTGGGAATAGCGTTCCAGATCGCGCCCGTTGACGTAGTTCAGGATCGCAGGGTTGCTGCGGAATTCCAGAATCATGCGCGTTTTGCCGTCGCGCGCGAGCAGCCCGCGCAGGATCGGCGCGATCTCGGCGGGTGATGCGCGGAGCGAAGGCAGACTCGCGGGCACGAAGACCGGCTTGCGGCTCTTCTGCAGCCGCGCCTCGGCTGACGAGACGTGCTCGATCATGCGTTCATAAGCCTCACGCGCGGTGGCGCCAAAGGTGAAAATGCCGTGCTTTTCCAGGATCAGCCCCTCGACCGAGGGATCCGCCTCGAACACCTCGGCCGCCTTCTTGGCGAGCAGAAAGCCCGGCATGATGTAGGGCACGCGCGCCATGCGCTTGCCGTAGAGTTCATCACACAACGCGGCGCCGTCCGGCTGGTCGCTGACCGCCAGCACGGCGATGGCGTGGGTGTGGTCGATGAACGTGCTGGGCAGGAACGCATGCAGCAGCGTTTCCACGGACGGATTGGGCGCGGACGAGTCCAGGAGGTTGCAGCGCTGCACATTGACCATGTCCTCGTCGGACAGCGCCGCCAGCTTGCGCAACTCCAGGATCGGCGCGAGGCGCACGGCCGGTAGCCCGGCGGGCTCGATCTCCGCCATGTCCCAGCCGGAGCCCTTCACGCACAGCACATCCACCGGCCGGCCCAGCGCATCGTTGACCTGGGTCTTGACCGAGGTGTTGCCGCCGCCATGCAAAACCAGAGCGGGGTCGCGGCCCAGCAGCCGCGAGGTATAGACGCGCAGCGCGATGTCGGCATTCACACCCTGCTGGGCGTAACGCTCGATGTAACGCTTCGCCTCGTCATCGGCCCACATGCTTTTCATAGGCTAGGCACTCCTTGTACCGGCGCGTGCTACCTGAAGCCGGGCCGTCTGGCAATGCGGGGCCGACAAACGCGCCGGTGCGAGCGTCTAGGTCGTGCCGGTCGACTTGGCGGCCGGCATCTCGTCGATGAGAAAGCCCTGGAAGTTCCGGATGCCGAAATCCTGGCCGATCTCAAGGGCCGCGGGGTCGTCGACCCGGCTCATGATGACGGCGATGCCGCGGTCCAGGGTGCGCTTGACGAAGGCGCGATGTTCCTCGGAGGAGCTTTTCAGGTCCCCTTTCCAGTGCAGCTTCGCAATATGAGGGCGCACCTCGGTGAGATCGAGCGAGCCCACGGTGTCGGGGAAGATCTGGTCCACGGCGATGCGGCCGCCGTTGGCGAAGATCATATCGCGCGCCTTACGGAACTCCTCGAAGTGCGACGCGATCATGGGCTGGGGAATCTCGAACGTGAAGTTTTCCAGCGAGGTGGTTTTCAACACGTTATCGAATGTCTGTGTCAGGATCGAGTGAACGTTGATGTTGAGCGAGCTGGGAAGCCCATCCTTGGGAAGGAACGGAAGCGACCGCAACATCAACTGATCGAGCATGTGGGTCAGGGACTGAAACGAGCGCTTCGACCCGCGCATCTCGACGCCGGGAAAGAAGGTTTTCCGCAGTAGATCGATGCTGACGTAGAACTCGCGCATGGTCGGCGCCATGAACTGAGAGTCGCTTTGTAGCAAAATCGCCTAGTGGCGCACGAACTTCCCGACGAACTCCTCAGGCCCCATGTCCTTGAATGCCTTGGCGACACCGCGGATGTCCTCATCCGTCAGGCCGCGCGCGCCGGAGCGCTGGGGCTTCGCGGTTTGGCGGCGGTCCGAGGGGCCGGCTTTCGGCTCTTCTTCCTCGTCGAACAGCGGCAGCGGGGTCGCGGCTTCACCGGCGGCGGCATCGGCCGCTGTTTCGGCCGTAGGATCACCGCCGGTCCACTCCACGTAGATCGCGCGGTTCAACATCTTCTCGACCGCGTCCATGGTCAGCCGCGACAGGAACCGTTCATAGATCTCCGGCGCGAGGAAAGCGGGCTTGCCGTCCGGGCCGGGATAGGCCGCGGCGACGGCGCCGCTCAGCGGCTCCCGCTGTGCGGCCAGGGTAACGGCCTGGATCGCCTGTTGCTGCTTGTCCGCGCGCAAGCGCCCGAAGGACGCCGGAAACGGCGCGAGAATGAGATCGCGCTCGCCGGCGCGAACATGAGCGACCTTAAAATTGGGCAGGGCCTTGGCGATACCGCGGGGATCGAGCGCATTCACGATGGAGGTGCGCACGTTCTCCTTGCCCAGGCCGCCGTGGATATAGCCCGTGACCTTCAGACTGTCCGCGATCGCCATGGCCTGGGCATCACGGGTCGGCATCAGAAGAATGAAACTGATATA
>CANJOI010000092.1 GCA_947475365.1 Fidelibacterota bacterium
CGGCGCCACCATCACCGGTTCCATCGGCGTGTTCTCGGGCAAGGTCGTCATCGACCAGGCGCTGGCCAAGCTCGACATCGGCCATGAGCGGGTGACCATGGGCGAGTCCGCCGGCATGTTCAGCGCGACCCGGGATTTCTCGGCGCGCGACCTCGCCCGCCTCAACACAATGCTCGACGCCACCTACGCCGACTTCACCGGCAAAGCGGCGCAAGGGCGCGGCAAAAGCCAGGAAGAGATCGAAGCCGTCGCCAAGGGCCGCGTCTGGAGCGGCGCCGACGCGGTCAAGAACGGCCTCGTGGACGAACTCGGCGGCTTTCTCCATGCGCTGGATTATGTGAAGACCCGCATCGGCCTGAAGCCCGATGACCAGGTGACATTGGTGCCGTTCCCGGCGCCGCAGCAGCCCTGGGAAGCGCTGTTCCGGTCCCTGGAAGACGATGACCTGCCGCTCACGGCGCTCGGGTTCATGCGCACCCTGCAGTGGTTCGAGATGCGCGTGGCGCCGTTCAAGGCGATGATGGACGCCGCCACCGCCGAAGGTCACCAGCTGCGCATGGAACCCGTGGTGGTCAAATAGACTACGCCGCCCTCGGACTTGATCCGAGGGCCCGGAGCGATAACGAAGGCGGGCTGCGGCATACGCGACGCAAATTGCGTCGAGGTCCTCCACAGCGCATCTTGGTTACGGCTCTGGATCCTCGGCTCTCGCTCCGCTCGGCCAAGGATGACAACGGGAGAGGATTACTTCACCGCTCCGATCAAAAACTCCACATTGCCGGCCGGGCCTGTGATCGGGCTCGGCGTGACGCCCAGCACGGTCCAGCCCTGGCCGGCCATCCAGGCCGTGATGGTGTCGCAAACTTCCGCATGAAGTTCGGGCTCGCGCACCACACCGTTCTTGCCGACCCGCTCCTTGCCGACCTCGAACTGCGGTTTGATCAGCGCGATCGCCCAAGCGCCCGGTGCGGCCAAGGCCAGCGCCGCCGGCAGCACCGTGCGCAAGCCGGTGAAGCTGGCGTCGCACACCACGGCCGATATCGCATCTGGAACCAAGGCCGCGTCGAGGGCGCGGGCGTTGGTGCGTTCCAGCACCACGACCTTGGGATCAATCCGCAGCTTGTGCGCCAACTGACCGTAGCCCACGTCCACCGCGTAGACCTTGGCCGCGTGATGGGTGAGGAGCACATCGGTGAACCCGCCCGTGGAAGCGCCAACATCGATGCAAATCCGCCCTTCGGGTGAGAGGCCGAAATGCGCGAGGCCGTGCTCCAGCTTGAGGCCGCCCCGCGACACCCAGGGATGGGCCTGCCCTTTGACGGTGATCGCGGTGTCCTCGGGGATCTTGGCGCCGGCCGATGTCAGCCGCGTTTCGCCCGCGAACACCACCCCGGCCATGACCAGAGCCTGGGCCTTGGCCGGCGATTCGGCGTGGCCCCGGTCCACCAGGATCTGATCCAGGCGGGTTTTGGGAGGACCCTTTGGGGGCATTTAGATAGCTTGCTTTCTTAAATAAATAGCGAACTATTTATTAAGCGCGGGACGGATGCTCGGCCGCCACCCGGATTTGGCCGCCGCCCGCCGAAACACCGAGCGCGGCGATGGCGGTGGTGACGATATGGCCGGCGGTCAGGTGCGCGGCCTCCAGCTGGTCCTCGGGCTTGGCGTGTTCGTAGTAGACGTCGGGCATGCACATGGTGCGGACCTTCAGGCCCTTGTCCAGGCGCCCGCTCCAGGCGAGCTCGTGGAGCACCGCCGCGCCGAAGCCGCCGGCGGAGCCTTCCTCGATGCAGATCAGCACTTCGTGGTTATCGGCCAGGCGGTTGATCAGGTCTTTGTCCAGGGGCTTGGCGAAGCGCGCGTCGGCGACCGTGGTGGACAGCCCGCGGGCGGCCAGTTCCTCGGCGGCCTTCACGCACTCCGCGAGCCGCGTGCCGAGGCTCAGCAGCGCGATCTTGGAGCCTTCCGAAATGACACGGCCTTTGCCGATCTCAAGCGGCGTACCCCGCGCCGGCAATTCCAGGCCCAGACCTTCGCCGCGCGGATACCGCACGGCGATCGGGCCGGTGTCGTGCGCGGCGGCGGTGGCGACCATATGCATGAGTTCCAGCTCATCCGCCGGCGCCATGATGACGAAGTTGGGCAGGCAGCCGAGATAGGCGAGGTCGAAGGATCCCGCATGGGTGGCGCCGTCGGCGCCCACATAGCCCGCGCGGTCCAGCGCGAACCGCACCGGCAGGTTCTGCACCGCCACGTCGTGCACCACCTGGTCATAGGCGCGCTGCAGGAAGGTGGAGTAAATCGCGCAGAACGGCTTGTAGCCTTCGGTGGCGAGGCCGGCGGCGAAGGTAACCGCATGCTGCTCGGCGATGCCGACATCGAAGGTGCGCTTCGGGAATTTCTGCTCGAACTTGTCGAGGCCCGTGCCGCTCGGCATGGCCGCGGTGATGGCGACGATCTTGTCGTCGGCGTCGGCTTCGGCCATCAGCGCCTTGGCGAACACGCCGGTGTAGGACGGCGCCTTGGCGGCGGCCTTGGCCTGGGTGCCGGAGACCACGTCGAACTTGGTGACGCCGTGAAACTTGTCGGCGGCCGCTTCCGCCGGCGGGTAGCCGCGGCCCTTCTGGGTGACGACGTGAATCAGCGTCGGGCCATTGCCTTCGCTGTCGCGCACGTTGCGCAACACCGGCACCAGGTGGTCGATGCGGTGGCCGTCGATGGGACCCACGTAATAGAAGCCCAACTCCTCGAACAACGTTCCGCCGGTGACGAAGCCGCGGGTGTACTCCTCGGCGCGGCGCGCGGCGTTTTCGAGCGGCTTGGGGAAGTGCGAGGCCACCTGCTTCAGGGCCTGGCGCAGATTGATGTAGGACTTGGACGACAGCAGGCGCGAGAGATAAGCGCTCATGGCGCCGACCGCGGGCGCGATCGACATGTCGTTGTCGTTGAGAATGACTATTAATTTCGACCGCAACGCGCCGGCGTTGTTCATGGCTTCATAGGCCATGCCCGCGCTCATGGCGCCGTCGCCGATCACGCACACGACGTGATTGTCCTTGCCCGCGAAATCGCGGGCGACCGCCATTCCCAGGCCGGCCGAGATGGAGGTGGAACTGTGGCCCGCGCCGAAGGGGTCGTATTCGCTCTCGGAGCGCAGCGTGAACCCGGACAGCCCATCCTTCTGGCGGATCGTGGACATGCGTCCGCGCCGCCCGGTAAGGATCTTGTGGGGATAGCACTGATGGCCCACGTCCCAGATCAGGCGGTCGGCGGGGGTTTCAAAGACATGGTGAAGCGCGACCGTGAGCTCAACCACGCCGAGCCCGGCGCCGAGGTGGCCCCCGGTACGTGACACGCTGTCGATGGTGTCGGCGCGCAGTTCATCTGACAGCTGGGTCAGCTGTTCGATGCTGAAATTGCGGAGATCCGCGGGCTTTCCAACGCGGTCGAGCAGTGGGGTCCCGGCCGTGCCGGGCGAGGGCGGAGCGTGCGGTTGTTGGTCGTTGCGGGTCGTCACGGCGGCAGCCCCACCATCTTCGGTTATTCTTGTTTTTGGTTTTGGTTTTGCGTCTTTAGCTGCGGCGGGTCGCGGAGAACACCGCGGCCTCGCGCAGGAGCCGGGCCTTGTCGCCGAAAGCCCCGAGATGGGCAACCGCTTCATCGGCCAAGCTTCTTGCGTAGTTTTTAGCACCTTCCAGGCCCAGGCGGGACACAAAAGTCGCCTTGCCAGCCGCCGCGTCCTTGCCCGTGGCCTTGCCGGTTTCCGCCGCCGAGCCTTCCACGTCCAGGACATCGTCGGCGATCTGGAAGGCCAGCCCCATCTTGAGCCCGTAGGCGCCCATCTCTTCCACCACCGCGGCGCTCTGGCCGCCGAGGACAGCGCCCGCGCGGCAGCCGATGGCGATCAGGCAGCCGGTCTTCATGTTCTGCAGCCGGTCGATCCCCGGCCCATCAAGGGCAAGACCACCCGCCAGCAGGTCGATCATCTGCCCGCCCACCATGCCGGCCGCACCCGATGCGCGCGCGAGTTCCGCCACCAGGCTCGCGCGCACCGCGCCGTCGGGGTGAGTTGCGGGCGCCGACAGTACCGCGAAGGCTTCGGTGAGCAGGGCGTCACCGGCCAGGATCGCTGTGGCTTCGTCGAAGGCCTTGTGCACGGTCGGACGGCCGCGGCGCAGGTCGTCGTCGTCCATGGCGGGCAGATCGTCGTGCACCAGCGAATAGCAGTGCACCATCTCGATGGCGGCGCCGAGGCGCAACGAATAGGCGCGCGGTACGCCAAACAGATCCGACGAGGCCACCGCGAGAAACGGCCGCAGGCGCTTGCCGCCATCCAGCGCGGCGTAGCGCATGGCGTCCACCACGCGGTTTTCAGGCCCGGGAACCACCGGCAGCAGCCGGTCGAGCACGTCATTGGTCTCGCCCGCGATGGCCGCGAGCGCGGTCTTGAATGAGACCTCAGCAGAGTCTGGGCTAGTCACGGTCTTCGGGTTCCAGACCGATGGATTTGCCCGAGCCAGTGATCTTTTCCACCTTCATCTTGGCTTCGCTCAGCTTGCCCTCGCAGTGCTTCTTGAGCGCCGCGCCGCGCTCATAGGCGGCGACGGCTTCATCGAGTTTCACCTGGCCGCTCTCCAGCCGGCGGACGATGTCCTCCAGCTCCTTCATGGCCTGTTCGAAACTCAAGGTGGCGACGTCCGCTGGTCCCGGCATCAGTGATCTTTCAAAGTCTGCACATGTGCTATCGCACAGTCTTTCAAGGCCTCGAGGTTGTAGCCGCCTTCAAGCACCGACACCACCCGCCCGGCGCACACCGACGCGGCGACATCCATCAGGGCCGCGGTGGCCCAGGCGAAGTCGTTTTCGTCCAGGGCCAGGCCGCCCAGGGGGTCATCGCGGTGGGCGTCGAAGCCGGCGGAGATGATGATGAAATCCGGCCGGAAGGCGGTCAGCGCCGGCAGGATTTCCTCGGTCAGGCCGGCGCGGAATACATCGCCTTTGCTGCCGCCCGCAAGCGGCACGTTCACGACATTATTATGCGCGCCTTTTTCCCGGCGGGCGCCGGTGCCCGGATAAAACGGGTATTGGTGGGTCGAGGCGTAGAACGCCTTGGCGTCGTTCCAGAAAATCTCCTGGGTGCCGTTGCCGTGGTGGACGTCGAAGTCGATCACCGCCACCCGCTCGAAGCCGTGGGCGGCGCGGGCATGGAAGGCGCCGACGGCGGCATTGTTGATCAGACAGAAGCCCATCGGGCGTTCGGATTCGGCGTGGTGGCCGGGCGGACGCACCGCGCAGAAAGCATTGGCGGCCTCGCCCTTGGCGACCGCGTCCACCGCCTGAATCACCGCGCCGGCCGCCCGCGCCATGGCGTCTCCGCTGCCCGGCGAGACCACCGTATCACCGTCGATATGGGCGAGCCCCTGCTCCGGGATCGCGGCGCGCAGGTGGTCGAGGTAGTGACCGGGATGCGCCAGCGCCACCTCCGCCGCGGTCGCAGGCCGCGCCTCGCGCCGGACCAAGCCGGAGAACGGCGATTGATCCAGCCCCGACAGCACGCTCTTCAGGCGCGCGGGGCTTTCCGGGTGGTGCGGCCCGGTATCGTGGTCCAGGAAACTGGTGTGGCTGACGAGCAGCGTGGTCATCCGGTCTTTTACCACGGGCGGTTCGCCGTGCTAACCCTGACGGCATGCCAGACGCACCCACAGATCTCCGCATCGGCATCGACCTGGGCGGCACCAAGATCGAGGCGATCGCCCTCACCCGCGACGGGCGCACGCTGTTCCGCCAGCGTATGCCGACACCCGCCGGCGACTATGCCGGTACGGTGCGCGCCGTGGCGGACCTGGCCCGCGCCGCCGCCAGCGGCGTGTCTGCCTCCGTGGGCGTGGGTATTCCCGGCGCGGTATCGCCAGCGACGGGGCTGGTCAAAAACGCCAACTCCGTGTGCCTGATCGGCCATCCGCTGGCGCGGGATCTTTCCACGGCCCTCGGGCAAGAGGTGCGCGTCGCCAATGATGCCGACTGTTTCGCGCTATCGGAAGCCGCCGACGGCGCGGGCGCCGAGGCCCCGATCGTGTTCGGCGTGATTCTCGGCACCGGCGTGGGCGGCGGGCTGGTCGTCAACCAGCAGGTCGTGCGCGGCCCCAACGCTATCACCGGCGAATGGGGCCATAATCCCCTGCCCTGGCCGCGCGCGGACGAGCTGCCCGGCCCCAAATGTTATTGCGGCCGGCACGGCTGCATCGAGACGTTCCTATGCGGCGGCGCGCTCGCGCGCGACTACGCTGAACGTTCGGGCCTCAGCCTCTCGGCGGGCGAACTCGCGAGCGCGCATGGTGACGCCGCCGCGGTGGCCGCGCTCGAGCGCTATATCGACCGCCTGGCGCGCGCGACCGCGACCGTGATCAACATCATCGACCCCCACGTCATCGTGCTGGGCGGCGGGCTGTCGAAGATCGCACGGCTATATGAAGCGGTGCCGGCGCTGTGGCCGGACTATGTGCTCTCGGACACCATCGCCACCCGCCTGGTCCCGCCAAAACACGGAGACTCCAGCGGCGTGCGCGGGGCGGCGTGGTTATGGCCGTAACGGCCTAGCCGCAGGCGGGTTTTTCTAAACGCTGCAGCCGCGAGAGCTGCGCCGAGAGCGCGTAATCGAAGAACGACTGTTCGAAATTCCGCACAATGCCGGACTCAAAGATTTGGACCGCGGTCTCGGTGTTGGGCACGTCGCGCTTTTCGCCGAGGTTGTAGGCCGCCGTGCTGATCTGCCAGTTGGGCGTCGCCAGCAGCTTGGGATCGAACGCGGGCGTGGCGGGCTCCGGGGCGATGTCTCCATGACGCGGGCCGATGGCCACCGACAAGACGCGCGGGCCGGTGGAATATGACCCATTGAGCACCACGCTGCGGAACAGCGCGTCGCCCGCCTGGGCGTGCTGGAGCAGCGCGCGCGCATGCGCCAGCGGCAGCAGGGTGCCCGGCGGCAGCGGCAACGTGACCTTCTTGACCTCCTTGCGCGGGACAGGATCCGCCAGCGGCTCATAGACCGCCTGACCGCCCTTGGCATTGATCGTGGCGGTGCCCTTGAAGGCCTCGACGGTGTTGCCGTTCTTGGTGGTCTGGACCGCGAATTTATAGCTGCCGCCGTTCTTGGCTTCCCACGAGCTGAAGAAGCGTTCGTTGGTATAGGTCTGCTCTTCCCGGAAGGTCAGATCGACCACGATATGCGACTTGGTCTCCCAGCCGTCGCAGGTCTCGGCGACGCGGTACTGGTAAAAGCCCACCGCGGCGCGCGGCCCATAGGTGGAACTGGCGCGGCTCAGCCGCAGGTCATAGGTGGCTTCGTACGGCGGAAATTCGGCCGCGTGCGAGGCGGGTGCGCTTATCAGCACCGCAAGCGCGGCGGCACCCCGTCTCAGCATGGCGGCACCGCAACCGCTTCGGCGCGCACCAGGTCGAAGCCCAGGGTGAACTTGCCGAAGTCCTGCGACATGGTGCGCGCGACGCCGGAGGGCAGGATGCTCATGGAGAGTTCGTAGTCAGGCGCTTCATGGTCGGTGCCAAATGGGAAATAGGCGAGGCTCACCGGCCACGCGCTGCCCGACGCGAGGTCGCCGGCCTTGGCCGGCCCGCCGTGGGGGGCGGCGATGGCGGCCGAGATGGTGAACGGTCCTTCCTCGAAGGATCCATCGATCACGGGCCGCGCGAAGAACTTCTCGCTGGCGCCGGCGGCATTGATCAGCGCCAGGGTATGCGCGGTCGACAGCAGCGTGCCCTTGGGCAGCTTGATGGTGCGGATGGCGTCGGTCTCGTAAGTGACGGTGCCGGCGCCGTCGGCGTCCAGGGCCACGTGGCCGAGATAGGATTTGCTGAGGGTGCCGTTCTCCAGCACCTGCATGCGGAAGCTGGAGGTGCGGCCGTCCTTGGCCTCCCAGGACGCGAAGCGCTGGTCGATCTGGTTGTCGATGCCGCTGGCGAAGGCCAATTCCATCTGCAGGTTGCTCTCGATGGTGTAGCCGTCGCAGCGGTCGGTGATGGTGTAGACCATGGAGCCCTTGGCGGAACGCACGCCGTCCGACTGCATCGCTTTGGTGAGCGAGAGATCGTAGACCGCCCGATGCGAGGCCAGCTGGGTCACCGGCGCCGCATGCGCCGCGCCGGCCGCCAAGACCGCGAGAAAAAATGCTGGCACGAGGCGTGACGTCATTGCGCGGACATGTCCCATGGTGAAGCAGCGACCATACCACCAGCCTCGCCCCCGCTCATATCGCCGCCGGAGTCGCGGAGAGTGGTTTTGAGTAGAAACTTGTAAGGCCTGCAAACCTGACCGTGTGCGTTTGCCAGGCAACACCCCTTCAAAGACGCCGGCCGCGGCCGCGGTATTCCTGTCCGCCAGGGGGCACAGCAGGGCGTCGACCAAAGAATCCTTCATGAAAACAAGCCCCTACGCTCCATGTCCGGCCGGGAAGCAGCCGCCGGCGCATGGCAATGGACCCCTGGGGTTTAGCGGGGCTGGCCGCCCGTTTTCTTCAGGTTGGGATGGCCCGCGGCTCTCCGGCTGGAAATGTTGACGCTCCCCCCCCTTGCCAACAGAATGCCGCACCAATTGGGGGATCGGGGGATACCGCACCATGGCGAACCAGCCGGAGGCGCACGTACGCGCCCACGAGCCGGATCACGACCACACCGCCATTGTGACCAAGCTGACCCAGCTGGTTCGCATCACGGAACAGGTACGTCCCGAAAAAGAAAACGACAGCTCTCGCACGATCCTGCAAATCGCGCAGATGGCGCACGCGCTGGTGGCGGAAATCACCAGCCATCTCAAGCAACAGGATAAGCGGATCGCCGAGCTCGAGAACTTGGCGACCACGGACTCCCTCACCCGCATCATGAACCGCCGGGGTTTCGAAGAGAGCCTCGCCCATGAACTCTCGGTTGCGCGCCGTCACGGCGTCGGCGGCGTTCTGATCTTCGTCGACCTGGACCAGTTCAAACCGATCAACGACACCTTCGGCCACGCGGCCGGCGACGAAGTGCTGCGCACCGTATCCAATCTGCTGCGCGGCCATATCCGCGACACCGATTACCTGGGCCGCCTCGGCGGCGACGAATTCGCGATCCTGCTGCCGCGCTCCAACAAGCGCAACGGCGTGCGCCGCGCCGAAGAACTCGACCGCAAACTGAACAACGCCTACGCCGCCTGGAACGATCAGCAGATTCCCATCAAGGCCAGCTGCGGCGTGCACATGTACACCGCCCAGGCCGAAATGCGCGAACTGCTGCACGCCGCCGACGAGGCCATGTACAAGATCAAGCAGGAGCGCCGCGCCAAATTGGGCCTGAAGGCGCGCTAAAGCGGGACTCTCCACAAATAAAAACGCCGGCCATCGCGGCCGGCGTTTTGCCTTTTTGGGGAACCGATTACGGCGCGGGCTTCTGTTCGGCGGGCGCCGCCGTGCCGGCCTGTACGGTCGGGCCTGCCTTCGGCTCCACCACGCGGATATGCAGCTCCCGCAGCTGCTTGAGCGTGGCGACGTTGGGCGCCTGCATCAGCAAGTCCTCGGCGCGGCCGGTCATGGGGAACAGGATGACCTCGCGGATATTGGGCTCTTCCGCCAGCAGCATGACAATGCGGTCGATGCCCGGCGCGGAACCGCCGTGCGGGGGCGCGCCGTATTTGAAGGCGTTCAGCATGCCGCCGAAGCGCGCCTCGACGTCGGCGTTGGAATAACCGGCGATCTCGAACGCCTTGTACATGATGTCCGGGCGGTGGTTACGGATGGCGCCAGAGGATAGTTCCACGCCGTTGCAGACGATGTCGTATTGGAACGCCTTGATGGTGAGCGGGTCCTGCGTGAGCAGTGCTTCCATCTCGCCCTGGGGCATCGAGAACGGGTTGTGGCTGAATTCGATCTGGCCGGTGTCTTCGTTGCGCTCATACATCGGAAAATCGACGATCCAGCAGAACTTGAACTGCTCGCGATCGAGCAGGTTCAGTTCGTCGCAGATACGTGTGCGCACGAGACCCGAGAACTTGGCGGCCACGGCCTCCTTGTCGCAGGCGAAGAACACGGAATCGCCGTCCTTCACGCCGGTCGCGGCCTTGATGGCCGCGACGCGTTCGGCGTCCAGGTTCTTGGCGATGGGCCCGCGGGCTTCGCCGTCCTTGTACTGGATGTAGCCCAGACCGCCGGCGCCGTTCTCGCGCGCCCACTCGTTCAGCTTGTCGAACCAGCTGCGCGGCTGGTCGGCGGAGCCCGGCGCGGGAATGGCGCGCACCACCGCGCCCTTCTCGATATTCTTCGCGAACAGGCCGAAGTTGGAGCCTTTGAAGGCTTCGGTGACGTCGGTGATCAGCAGCGGATTGCGCAAGTCCGGCTTGTCGCTGCCGTACTTGAGCATGGCGTCGGCATACGTAATGCGCGGGAACGGCGGTTTGGTGACCTTGCGGCCACGGCTGAATTCCTCGAACAGGTCGGCCAGCACCGGGGCGATGGTGTCGAACACGTCGTCCTGGGTGGCGAACGCCATTTCGAAGTCGAGCTGGTAGAACTCGCCCGGCGAACGGTCCGCGCGGCTATCCTCGTCGCGGAAGCAGGGCGCGATCTGGAAGTAGCGGTCGAAGCCCGAGGTCATCAGCAGCTGTTTGAACTGCTGCGGCGCCTGCGGCAGGGCGTAGAACTTGCCCGGGTGGATGCGCGACGGCACCAGGAAGTCGCGGGCGCCCTCCGGCGACGACGCGGTCAGGATCGGGGTCTGGAACTCGGTGAAGCCCGCCGCCCACATGCGCCGGCGGATGCTGGCGATCACATTGGAGCGCAGCAGCATATTGGCCTGCATCTTTTCGCGGCGCAGGTCGAGGAAGCGGTAGGTGAGACGCGTCTCTTCCGAATACTCCTGGTCCCCCGCCACCTGCATGGGCAGCACGGCGGCCTCGGACAGGACGTCGATCTTGGCGGCCACCAGTTCAATGCGGCCCGTGGGCAGCTTGTCGTTCACGGTCTCGGGCGCGCGCGGCACCACTTTGCCCAGGACGCTGATGACGCTTTCCGGCCGGGCGGCCTCCAGGACCTTGAACACCGGGGCGGCGCTGTCGGCCACAACCTGGGTGATCCCGTACATATCCCGCAAGTCCACGAACAGCAGGTGGCCGTGGTCGCGTTTCCGGTGCACCCAGCCGGCCAGGCGGACTTCTTTGCCGGCATCCTCGGCGCGTAACGCGCCGCAGGTATGTGTACGGTAGGAATGCATCGGTAAATCCTAGCTTTTTGGCGCGGTCGGAGACCGCCAAGGCACAAGAGCCGGGTGGCCCCAAAGGGGCGAGAAAGCACACCGAACCCGGGCTTTTGTCAAGCACGGGGACGCCAGGGGAGCGCCCCCCGGAGGAACCCCCGGAGGAACCCCCGGAGCAACCCTGGGAAGGCCTCGGGACAGGCATTTTCCCGGGGCCCCGCCGCGCGGTTGCGGACGCGCCCAAAGCCCCTTAAGACAACTCCCATGTCTTCCCCCACAAGTTCATTGATTACAGATACCGCGGCCCTTGAGGCGCTCTGCGAGCGCCTTGCCAAAGCCGACTTCGTCACGGTCGACACCGAATTCATGCGGGAGACCACCTATTGGGCCAAACTGTGCCTGGTGCAGGTGGCGGGCCCGGACGAGGCCTACTGTATCGACCCCCTGGCCGAGGGCATTAACCTTAAGCCGCTCTACGACCTCTTGGCGAACCCTGCCGTGCTCAAGGTGTTCCACGCCGGGCGCCAGGACCTGGAAATCTTCTATACCGCCACGACCACCGTCCCGACGCCGGTGTTCGACAGCCAGATCGCGGCCATGGTCTGCGGTTTCGGCGATCAGGTCGGCTACGAAACCCTGGTGTCCAAGCTGGCGGGCGCCAACCTCGACAAGTCCCAGCGCTTCACCGATTGGTCGCAGCGCCCGTTGTCCGACCGCCAGATCAAATACGCCCTCGGCGACGTCACCTATCTGCGCAAGGTCCACACCGAGCTCTCGCGCATGCTCGACTCCTCCGGCCGGCGTGCCTGGCTTGAGGAAGAAGCCGCCGTGCTGACCGATCCCGCCACCTACCGCGTCGATCCGCGCGACGCCTGGCAGCGTATCCGTGCCCGCACCCGGTCGCGGCGCCTGTTGTGCGTGCTGCGCGAACTGGCCGCCTGGCGCGAATTGACCGCGCAGGCCATGAACATGCCGCGCCAGCGCGTCGCCAAGGATGACGCGCTGCTGGAGCTCGCCGCCAGCATGCCGGTGACGGTGGACGACATCAAACGCACCCGCCTCGCCAAGTCGCTGGCCAGCGGCAAATATGTCGAAGGCGTTCTCGCCGCGGTCGCCAAGGGCCGTGCGATCCCCGAAAGCGAAGGTCCGGTGGTGGAACGCGACAACGGCTGGGAGGCCGCGGCATCGCGCGGCGTGGTGGAACTGCTCAAACTTCTCTTGAAGGCGCGTAGCGAGACCCATCACGTGGC
>CANJOI010000093.1 GCA_947475365.1 Fidelibacterota bacterium
CCGATGCTATCCAGGATATAGGCCGCCATATCGGCTGGCTTGAGCTTGGGGACCTTGGAGTCCCGCCCTTCCATGGTGCGCTTGATGACCAGGTTGGCCTCGACCCTGCGCTGCTCAAGTTTCACGATGTCCTTCGCCCCTTTGATCTTGGGGTAATAGAGAGGATCGATCACCTTCTGGCGGTCGGCGAGACGCGCCTGCAGCGCCGCCGCATCCATGTCGGTGGGCTTTTCGCCGATCAACTGCCAGTCCTTGTGGCCGGCGTACCCTTCGGCATTGAGTTCGGCCACAGCATCTTTGGGCGCATCGTCGGTGAGCCCCACCTTATAGAGGAGCTTGCTGATGCCTACGTCCCCGCCCCACTCCTGCATGAGCGGGCTCATTGCGATGTACAGCGATGCCATATCTTTCCTTTACACGGCAGGCGCTGCTAATTCTAGATGCGGCAAAGGAGCCTGCGCATGATCGACCTGAGAAGCGACACCGTCACCCGGCCGCCCGCCGCCATGCGCAAGGCCATGGCGGAAGCCGAGGTGGGCGACGATGTGTTCGGCGACGATCCGACGGTCAATCGCCTGCAGGCGGTGATGGCGGAGCGCACCGGGAAAGAGGCGGCGCTGTTCCTGCCCACGGGCACGCAAAGCAACCTCGCCGGCCTGATGGCCCATTGCGAGCGCGGCGACGAGTACATCGTCGGCCAGGACGCCCATACCTATAAGTTCGAAGGCGGCGGCGCGGCCGTCTTGGGCAGCATTCAGCCGCAACCCCTGGAGCACGCGTCCGACGGCAGCCTGCCGGTCGCCAAGATCGCTGGCGCCATCAAGGCGATCGACCCGCATTTCGCGCGCACCAGATTGCTGGCGCTCGAGAACACCATCAACGGCAAAGTACTGCCGCCGGAGTATGTGAAAGAGGCGACCGCCTTCGCCAAATCCAAGGGGCTTTCCACCCATCTTGACGGCGCGCGCGCCGCCAATGCGGCCGTGGTCATGAAGGTCTCGCTGGCCGAGGTCTGCGCCGGCTTCGATACGGTGTCGATCTGCCTGTCTAAAGGCCTCGGCGCACCCGCGGGCTCGGTGCTTGTGGGATCGAAGCCGCTGATCGAGCGCGCCTACCGTTGGCGCAAGGTGCTGGGTGGCGGCATGCGCCAAGCCGGCATCCTCGCCGCGGCCGGGCTGTACGCGATTGAGCACAACTTCGCACGGCTGGCGGACGACCACGCCAATGCCGAATATCTGGCCCAAGGGCTGAAGGGGATTTCCGAGATCGAGGTGCGCGCGCAAGCCACCAATATGGTGTTCGTGCGCCTGCCCAACGACCATCAGGCGCCCCTGGCGGAGAGCCTGGCGGCGCGCGGCATTCTGATGCGCCCGGCGCCCCTCTGCCGCATGGTGACGCACCTGGATGTGACGCGCGCCGACATGGACGCCGTCATCGACGCCTTCCGGGCTTACTTCGCGCGGAATTCTAAAGCGGCTTAAATCCACATCTGTCATGGCCCGGCTTGACCGGGCGATCCATTCTTCCCCGCTCTCGCAAGAGCTGGGCGGGGAATGGCAGAAATAGTTAAGCCTTGGCGTAGGTGTCGCGCAGGCCGACGGTGCGGTTGAACACCAGGCCGGCATCCGGATCGCGGGTGAAATAGCCCAGGCGTTCGAACTGCACGGCCTTGCCCACTTCGGCACTTTCCAGCGCCGGTTCAAGCTTGGCCTCGATCACTTCCAGCGACGCAGGGTTCAGTTCTGTCAGCGGGTCTTCCGCCGACGCCGGGTCGGGCCGGTTGAACATCGGATTGTAGAGCCGCACTTCGGCGGTCTTGGCATGGGCCACCGACACCCAATGCAACGTCGCCTGCACCTTGCGGCCGTCGGGCGAATTCCCGCCGCGGCTGGCGGGATCGTAAGTGCAGCGCAGTTCCACCACCTCGCCCTGATCGTTCTTCACCACCTCTTTGCAGGTGACGAAATAGGCGTAGCGCAGGCGCACCTCTTTACCGGGCGACAGACGGAAGAACTTCTTGGGCGGGTTCTCCATGAAGTCGTCCTGCTCGACGTACAGCTCGCGCGAGAACGGCACCTTGCGCCCGCCCGCGGACGGATCCTCGGGATTGTTGACCGCGTCCAGTTCCTCGACCTGACCTTCGGGGTAATTCTCGATCACCACCTTCAGGGGGCGCAGCACACCCATGTAGCGCGACGCGGTCTTGTTGAGCAGTTCGCGCACGCAGGCGTCAAACATGGCGATGTCCACCACGCTGTTGGCGCGCGCCACGCCCACGCGCTTGACGAAATCCACCAGCGCGGCGGGCGGCACGCCACGCCGGCGAAGACCGGCGAGCGTCGGCATACGCGGATCGTCCCAGCCCCGCACATGCTTGCCCTGCACCAGGCGCGTCAGGTGGCGCTTGGAGAGCAGCGTATAGGTCATGTTGAGGCGCGCGAACTCATACTGGCGCGGATGCGACGGCACCGGAAGATGCGCAAGGAGCCAATCGTAGAGCGGTTTGTGGTCTTCGTATTCCAGCGAGCACAGCGAATGGGTGATGTGCTCCAGCGCGTCCGACTGGCCGTGGGCGAAATCGTAATTGGGATAGATGCACCAGGTGGTGCCGGTGCGCGGGTGGTGGGTGTGGATGATGCGGTAGAGGACCGGGTCGCGCAGGTTGATGTTGCCCGCGGCCATGTCGATCTTCGCCCGCAGCACCCGCGCGCCGTTGGGGAACTCGCCCGCGCGCATGCGGCGGAACAGGTCCAGGTTCTCTTCCACCGTCCGCTCGCGGAACGGGCTCGGCTTGCCGGGCTCGGTGAGTGTGCCGCGGTTGATGCGGGTCTCTTCCGCGCTCTGATCGTCGACATAGGCGTTGCCGTTGCGGATCAGATGTTCGGCCCACTGGTAGAGCGTCTCAAAGTAATCCGAGGCGAAGAACAGGTTCTTACCCCAGTCAAACCCGAGCCAGCGCACGTCGGCCTGGATGGAGTCGATGAATTCCTGCTCTTCCTTGGCCGGATTGGTGTCGTCAAAGCGCAGGTTGCAGTGACCGCCGAAATCCTGGGCGATACCGAAATTGATGCACATGGCTTTGGCGTGACCGATGTGGAGGTAGCCGTTGGGCTCGGGCGGGAACCGGGTGACCGGGACCTTGTGTTTGCCCTCGGCGATGTCGCGCGCGACGATCTCCCGCAGGAAATTGCTGACGGCTGGTGCGGAAGCGTCGGACATATCAAACCCGGAAAGAAGGCGGAAACAGCGGCTCTATTTGCCAAATCCGGCCGCGAAGAGCCAGTTTTATTAGCCGTCGAAGCCGTTGGTGATGGGGTAGCGGTAGTCCCGGCCAAAGGCGAGATGGGTGATCTTTACACCCGGCGCCGCCTGGCGGCGCTTGTATTCGGCCCGGGTCAGCATTTTGTAGACCCGGCGCACCGTGGCGGCATCATAGCCCCGGGCCGCCACGGCGGCGATCCCGGCCTGGTCCTCGATCAGCCCTTTCAGAATGCCGTCCAGCACCTCGTAGGGCGGCAGCGTGTCCTGGTCGGTCTGGTTGGGCTTCAACTCGGCGGTGGGCGGCTTGGTGATCACCCGCTCCGGCATCACGGCCCCTTCCGGCCCCAGCACGCCCGCCGGACGGTGCGCGTTACGCCAGCGGCTCACCGCGAACACCGTGGTCTTATAGACGTCCTTCAGCACGGCATAGCCGCCGCACATATCGCCATAGAGGGTGGCGTAGCCGGTGCTCATCTCGCTCTTGTTGCCGGTGGACAGCACCATCTTGCCGAACTTGTTGGAGATCGCCATGAGCGTCAGCCCGCGCGCGCGCGATTGGAGATTCTCTTCCGTGATGTCGGGCTTGGTCCCCTGAAACAGCGGCGCCAGCATGCCGTCAAAAGTCTTCATGGCGGGGCCGATATCGATGGTGTCCAGTTTCACACCCAGCAGGCGCGCGACCTCGGCCGCGTCCTCCAGGCTGTCCTTTGATGTATAGGGCGACGGCATCATCACGCAGTGGACTTTATCGGGGCCCAATGCGTCAGCCGCGATGGCAGCCGCCAAGGCGCTGTCGATGCCACCCGACAATCCCAGAACCACGCCGGGAAACCGGTTCTTGCCGACATAGTCGCGCAAGCCCAGCACCAAGGCCTGGTAAATATTCTCGCAACGATCCAACGCCGGGGACGGCGCCTCCGGCATGCAACGCCACCCCGTGCCGGCGCGGCTCCAGGTGGTCAGGCGGATCTCCGGGGTCCATGCGGGGGCCTGTACCGCCAGCGACCGGTCGGCATTGAGCACAAAGGACCCGCCGTCGAAGATCAGGTCGTCCTGGCCGCCCACCTGGTTGACATACACCAGCGGCAGGCCGGTTTCGGTGACGCGCGCGACCGCGTGGTTGAGCCGGGCGTCACCTTTGTCCACTTCGAACGGCGAGCCGTTGGGGACGAGCAGGATCTCCGCGCCGGACTCATGCAGGGTCTCGGCCACATCCTCGAACCACATGTCTTCGCAGATCATCACGCCCAGGCGGACACCTTTGAACTGCATGGGCCCGGGAACATCGCCGGCGGCGAACACGCGGTATTCGTCGAACACGCCGTAATTGGGCAGGTGGTGCTTAAAGCGATAGCTGGCGATCTTGCCGCCTTCCAGCAGCAGCACGGCGTTACGCGCCGCACGTACATCAGGGTCTTTCTGGTTAGGGTCGCGCCAGGGCGCGCCCACAAGCAGGGCTGGGCCGCCGTCGACGGTGAGCGCGGCAAGCTCTTTCACCGCCGCATCGACCGCATCCAAAAAGGCGCTGCGATAAACCAAGTCTTCCGGCGGGTAGCCGCTCAAGACTAATTCGGGAAAGACCAAAAGATCGGCGCCAAGCTTGGCCGCCTGAGAGCGAGCCGCCCTGATCAAAGCCGCGTTGCCGGCAACATCGCCGACGGTGGGGTTCACTTGTGCTAACGCGATCTTAAGGCTGTCGGTCAGCATTGATGACACGTCGATCACGATGACGCGGCGACCCGCACTGGCTGATGGCTGCGTTCGTCCTTGAGTGCTTCAGCAATCAGGAAAGCCAGCTCCAGCGACTGCGAGGCATTGAGGCGCGGGTCGCAATGGGTGTGATAGCGGTCCCCCAAGGTCGCGTCGGTGATGGCCTGGGCGCCGCCGGTGCACTCGGTCACATCCTTGCCGGTCAGCTCGAAATGCACGCCGCCGGGATGGGTGCCTTCGGCGCGATGCACGGCGAAGAACGCCTTCACCTCGGCCAGGATGCGGTCGAACTGGCGGGTCTTATAGCCGGTGGAGCTTTTGACGGTGTTGGCGTGCATGGGATCGCACACCCACACGATATGGCGGCCTTCGCGCTGAATGGCGCGCACCAGGGTCGGGTAATGCTCGGCCAGGCGCTCGGCGCCCATGCGCGAGATCACGGTCAGGCGGCCTTCCTCGTTCTGCGGATTGAGCGCGTCGCACAGCGCGAGCAGTTCATCCACCGTGGTCTTGGGACCGATTTTGACGCCGAGCGGGTTCTGCACACCGCGCAGGAACTCCACATGGGCGTGATCGATCTGGCGCGTGCGTTCGCCCAGCCACAGCATGTGCGCCGAGCAGGCGTACCACTGGCCGGTGGTGGAATCGTTGCGGGTCATGGCCTCTTCGTACGGCAGCAACAGCGCCTCGTGAGAGGTGTAGAAATCGGTCTCTTTCAGTTGCGGCACCGTCTCGCCGGTAAGGCCGCAGGCTTCCATGAACTCCAGGGTTTCCTGGATGCGGTCAGCGAAGCGCCGGTACTTTTCCGCAATCGGCGTGTCGGTGACGAAGCCCAAGGTCCACTGGTGCACCTTGTGCAGGTCGGCGTAACCGCCTTGCGCAAAGGCGCGCAGCAGGTTGAGCGTGGCGGCGGACTGGTTATAGGCCTGCACCATACGCGCCGGGTCGGGCGTGCGGGCTTCGCGCGTAAATTCCATGCCGTTGACGTTGTCGCCGCGGTAGGACGGCAACTCCACACCATCGATGATTTCCGTCCCGGCCGAGCGCGGCTTGGCGAACTGGCCGGCCAGGCGCCCCACCTTCACGATCGGCAGCGCGCCGCCGAAGGTCAGCACCACCGCCATCTGCAGCAGCACGCGAAAGGTGTCGCGGATATTGTCGGGGTGAAACTCGGCGAAGCTCTCGGCGCAATCACCGCCCTGAAGCAGGAAAGCCTTTCCCGCGCCGATCTTGGCGAGGTTGGCTTTCAGACGGCGCGCTTCGCCCGCGAACACCAGCGGCGGATAACCGCGCAACTGTTTCTCTACAGCCGTCAGCGCGACCTCGTCCGGATACACCGGGGCCTGCTGAATCGGTTTGGTGCGCCAGCTTTCGCGGCTCCATTTACCTGTGGGGACCTTGGGATCGCGCGCCATGACAACAGCCTACCTGGAACTCCCCACATCGCGGGGAGGGCCGGTATAATAACTCAAGCGCGGTTTTTCCAGTGTAAATGCCGGAATGCGAAGGTTATCAGTGACTTACGATAAAAATCCGCACGCCTCAGCCGCGCGTGTCACCGGCCTTTATGACCGCCACGCCCAGGCCTTCGACCGTTTGCGCGGCAAGAATCTGATGGAGCGCGGCTGGCTGGATCGCTTCCGCGCCGCGATGCCTTCCGGTGCGGCGGTGCTCGACCTGGGGTGCGGGTCAGGTGAACCCATGGCGCGGTATCTGATCGAGAACGGCCATTCGCTGACCGGAATCGATTCCGCGCCCGCCATGCTCGCCCTGTGCCGCGCGCGGTTTCCTCATCAGCGCTGGATCGAGGGCGACATGCGCGCCGTGTCTCTTGGCGGACACTTCGGCGGCATCCTCGCCTGGGGTAGCTTCTTCCACCTCCCCCACCAGGATCAGCGCGCCATGCTCGGAGTCTTCCGGGACCACGCAGCGCCAGGGGCCGCACTCATGTTCACCAGTGGCCCAAGCCACGGCGAAGCCATCGGTGTGTTTGAAGGCGAGGACCTATACCACGCCAGCCTCGCGCCCGCGGAATACCGCGCGCTGCTGGCGGACAATGGCTTCCAGGTGCTGAGCTATGTTGAAAACGACCCCACCTGCGGCGAGAACACGGTATGGCTGGCGCAGAAGACCGTCTAGACCGCGGGGTGCCAGGAGAGATGCTCGCCCCACTGTCCGCTGAGCTTTTCGGCGCGTGAGCGCAAGTCATCGTCGGCATCCAACAGAAAAAATGCGCGCGGTGAATAGGGCCGTGCGCGCAGCACGTCCACCGATGCACAGCCCCGCGTGCGCAGACCTTTGGCGAGGTGTTCGAGCTCGTTGATATGCCCTCCCTTGAAGCGGGTCTGATGGTGGTAGACCACCAGCGCCCGCCCCGGCGCACGTAAGGATGCGATCTCATCCCAGGTGATGCTTTTGCCCGCATTGCCCATGGTCGGCTTGTAGCCGGCGGGCTCGATGCCGTTGTCGGGATCGGCGAATACCAGGTCGCAGTCCGCGAGCGCGGATTTCACGCGGGCGAACCAGGCGGCGCGGTTCACCGGCCGGGCCGACGGCGCGCCGGTAATGGGAATCTGTTCACCGAAGAAGACCGCCCCAGGAAGAATGCGCTCGTCCTGCAGCGACGTCACCGCGCGCTTACCTGTGCCCACCACTTCACGCAGGTGATCGAACAGCGGCGGATCGTAAGGCCGCCAGGCAAGGCCGGCGTCTAAATAAGTGGTGTGCTGGCCATCGCCCACCGCGCCGCCGTCCGGATGCAGCCACCAGGCGACACCCAATTTCCGGCCCGGCGCCAGAGCCCGCAGGATGCCGAGCTTCAGATAGTCGCCGATATCTCCGACGTATTTGTTCTGCATCTCAAGTTTCGGTTAGGTCTCGGCTTCTGGCACCGGATCACGCAGCGTGACGAACTCCTCCGCCGCGGTGGGGTGAATGCCGACAGTGGCGTCGAACTGGGCCTTGGTGGCGCCGGCCTTGAGGGCGACGGCCAGGCCCTGGATGATCTCGGGCGCGTCGTCGCCAACCATATGGCAGCCGAGCACCTTGTCGGTGTCCTTGTCCACCACCAGCTTCATCATGGTGCGCTCGTCGCGCCCGGAGAGGGTGTGTTTCATGGCCCGGAAACGCGTGATGAAAATCCGCACGCGATGGTTCTTGCGGGCGTCCGCCTCGGAAAGTCCGACACAGGCCACCGGCGGCTGGCTGAACACCGCCGAGGCGACGTTGGTGTAGTCCATGGTCATGGGCCGCTTGTTGAAGAAGGTTTCGGCGAACACCCGGCCTTCGTTGATCGCCACCGGCGTCAGGTTGATGCGGTCGGTCACATCGCCCACCGCGAAGATGTTCTCGACGCTGGTGCGATTTTGCGCGTCCACCGCGATGGCGCTCTTCTGGTTGAGCGTCACGCCGACCTGTTCGAGGCCGAGATTGGACGTGGCGGGCGCGCGGCCCGTGGCGGCCATGACGCAATCGGCGATCATCTCTTCGCCCATGTCGAACACCACCGAATAGACCCCGCCGGTCTTCTCCACCGAGCGGATGGTGCAGTCGCGGCGGATGGTAATGCCTTTCTTTTCCAACTCCTCGCCCAGGGTGGCGCGCACGTCCTGGTCGAAGCCACGCAATAAATGCCCCGTGCGGATCACCAAGGTCACCTCGGACCCCAGCGCATTGAAGATGCCGGCGAACTCCACGGCGATATAGCCGCCGCCGATGATGACCACGCGTTCCGGCCGCTCCCTGAGGTCGAGCGCCTCGTTGGAACTGATCACATACTCCTTGCCGGGGAAGTCGGGCATCACCGGCCAGCCGCCGGTGGCAATCAGAATCTTGTCGCCGGTAATACTCTTGCCGTTCACTTCCACGGTATGCGGATCGGTCAACACACCGCGGCCCGGCAGCACGGTCACGCCGCTATCGCGCAGCATGCGGTTGTAGATGCCCTCGAGCCGGTTGAGTTCCTTGTCCTTGGCGGCGACCAGCTTGCCCCAATCGTGCAAGGTCTCACCGATGCGCCAGCCGAACCCAAGCGCATCGTGGAAGTGATTGGAGAAAGCCGCGCCATACACCAGCAGCTTCTTGGGCACACAGCCCCGCATAACGCAGGTGCCGCCCACCCGGCTGCTCTCGACCACGGCCACCTTGGCGCCGTACTTCCCCGCCAGGCGCGACGCGCGCACCCCGCCGGATCCGGCGCCGATGGTGATGAGGTCATAGTCGTATTGGGGCATGATGAACCTTCGATTGAAGAATGCCAATGTAGGTATCCAAAACGCATCTGTCATGGCCCGACTTGATCGGGCCATCCATGCATCATTCGGCTACCAAACTTGTTGAGCCATGGATTGCCCGGACAAGCCGGACAATGACAATGGTGGGGCTATTCCACCGTGACGCTTTTGGCGAGATTCCGCGGCTGGTCCACGTCGGTGCCTTTGAGCACAGCCGTATGATAGGCCAGCAGTTGCACCGGAATGGCGGCGACGATCGGGAATACGAAGGGATCGGTCTTGGGCAGGCAGATGGTGTAGCTGGCCACCTTCCCGGCCCGGCGGATGCCCTGCTCGTCGCTGATCAGGATGACACGGCCGCCCCGGGCGATGACCTGTTCGATATTTGACAGCGACTTCTCGAACAATGAGTCGGTGGGTGCGATCACGACCACCGGCACGTTCTCGTCTATCAGGGCGATGGGCCCGTGCTTCATCTCGCCGGCGGCGTAGCCTTCGGCATGGATATAAGAGATTTCCTTAAGCTTGAGCGCGCCTTCCAGGGCGATGGGATAAGAGGCGCCGCGTCCGAGATAGAGCACGTCGCGCGCCTGGGCCAGCTCTTCCGCGATGGCGCGGATGGAGGCGTCGAGGTGCAGCACATCCGCGACCCGCGACGGCACTTCCACCAACGCGGTCGACAGCCGCGCTTCCTGCTCGGCGGTGATGGCGCCGCGCACCTTGGCGAGGTAGATCGCGAAACACGCCAGCGCCATCAACTGGGTGGTGAAGGCCTTGGTGGAGGCGACGCCGATTTCGGGACCCGCCAGGGTCGGCAACACCACATCGGATTCACGCGCCACCGCGCTTTCCGGCACGTTGACCACCGAGACGATCTTCTGACCCTTGGATTTGCAGTATTTCAGTGGGGCCAGCGTGTCGGCGGTCTCGCCGGACTGTGAGACGAACAGGCCCAGGCCGTTCGGCGACAAAGGCGGCGTGCGATAGCGGTATTCGGAGCCGATGTCGGCTTCCACCGGCACCTGCGCGAGGGATTCGATCCAATACTTAGCCACCAGGCAGGCGTAATAGGCGGTGCCGCAGGCGACGGCGCTGATGCGGTCGACCGTGCGCAGGTCGAACGGCATCGGCGGCAGCGAGATGGAACGGGTCTGCGGGTTGAACAACGCGCGCAGGGTGTCACCCAACACCTGCGGCTGTTCGTAGATTTCCTTCAGCATGTAGTGACGGTATTCGCCCTTGCCGATGAGCGCGCCCGACAGCGCGGTCTGAACGATGGCGCGCTCCACCACCTGGCCGTTGCCGTTGTAGACAGTGCAGCCGTCCTTGGTGATGACCGCCCAATCCTCGTCTTCCAGATAGGTGATGCGCTGAGTCATGGGCGCCAGGGCCATGGCGTCGGAGCCCACATACATCTCGCCCTTGCCGTAACCGACGGCGAGCGGGCTGCCCTTGCGGGCGGCGAACAGAACGTCCGGCTCGGAGGCCACCAGGATCGCCAGCGCGAAGGCGCCGTCGAGGCGGCGCAGCGCAAGGTGCACCGCGTCCTTGGCCTTCATACCCTGCTTCAGATGTTCGGCGATCAGGTGGACCACGACCTCGGTGTCGGTATCGCTGTCGAATATGTGCCCGGCGGCTTCCAGTTCGCGGCGCAGTTCCTGGAAGTTTTCAATGATGCCGTTGTGAACCACGGCGACTGTGCCATCGGAATGCGGATGGGCGTTGCTTTCACTAGGCACGCCGTGGGTCGCCCAGCGGGTATGGCCGATGCCGACCGTGCCGCCCAGCGGCTCGGCGGTGAGCTTGGCGGCCAGGTTGGCGATCTTGCCCGGCGCGCGGCGGCGGTCGATGCCGCCGTCCACCAGCGTTGCGATCCCCGCGGAGTCATACCCGCGGTACTCCAGACGCCTCAGACCATCGATCAAGCACTCGGACGCATTGGCCCGGCCGATGACACCGACGATTCCGCACATGATTATTTACCCTTACCGCCCTTTTGGGCCTTTTCCGCCTGCTTGCGCTGGCGGTATTTGGCCGCAAACCCTTCCTTCGTCTCCTGACGGGAGGAATTCAGCGCTAACGCGTCAGCGGGAACATCGTTCCGAATCACCGCCCCGGCCCCGGTCATGGCGCCGTCGCCCACCGTCACCGGAGCCACCAGCACCGAATTGGAGCCGATAGAAGCACCGGCGCCGATCTCGGTGCGGGACTTATTGAAGCCATCGTAATTGGCGGTGATGGTCCCCGCCCCCACGTTTGCCTTGGCGCCCACACGGGCGTCACCGATATAGGAGAGATGGTTGACCTTGGCGCCCGCATCCAGGGCCGCATTCTTGATCTCGACGAAATTGCCCACATGGGCGTCGGCGCCGATCTCCGCGCCGGGCCGCAGCCGGGCATAAGGACCGATGAGTGCGCCGCCCGAGATATGCGCGCCCTCGATGTGACAGAACCCTTTGATCACCACGCCGTCGTCCACGGTGACGCCAGGTCCGAACACCGTGAACGGGCCGATCTCCACGTCCTTGCCCAGCTTGGTATCCGCGCAGAAATAAACCGTCGCGGGATCGCGCAAGGTGACGCCGTTCTCCATGGCCGCCGCACGCAGCTTGTTCTGAAAAATGGTTTCCGCCACCGCCAGCTCGGCGCGGCTGTTGACGCCCATCAGCTCGTCGGCGTCGCCTTCGACCGCGGTGCAGACATGCCCGGCGGCGCGCGCAAGGCCGACCACATCGGTGAGATAGTATTCACCCTTGGCGTTGGCGTTGCCCACCTTCGCGAGGGCGTCCCACAGCACTTTTGCGTCCGCGAGCATGATGCCGGAATTGCAAAAACCGATGGCGCGTTCCGCCGGTGTCGCGTCCTTGGCCTCGACGATGCGTTCCAACTGGCCGTCTTTCATCACCAGCCGGCCATACGCGCCAGGATCGGGCGGTGTAAAGCCCAGCACCACCACCGCTGGCTTGCCGGCTCCACGCCGGGCCGCGCGCATTTTCGCCATGGTTGCCGCGCTCACGAATGGCGTATCGGCATAAGCAATCAGTATATCGCCCACAAAACCGGCCAGCGCCGCCTTGGCCTGCAGAACCGCGTGCCCGGTGCCGAGCCTGTCCGCCTGCAGCGCCGTCTTGTGAGGGGCCACGGCCGCGGCGACCGCTTCCATCCCGGGGCCGATGACCACCACCACAGGGTCCATCTTGAGGCTGGTAACGCTCGCGAGCACGTGGCCCACCATGGGCAC
>CANJOI010000094.1 GCA_947475365.1 Fidelibacterota bacterium
CGCACAGCAGTTGTCGGCAGACATAAACGCCGCACAGACGGTCACGATAAATCTGGGCTGGCTAAAAGGGCGTACCGTGGGCGGTTTCATCGAGCATGACGAAGACGCACAGGCCCGGAGAGAGTAGCATTGGGGTGGGCAAAAAGTCTTTAGCGAGGACGCGGCGGTATATCGAAGTTTCGGAAGATGCTTGTCGGCGCGTGGTGGGTTGATAACGACGGGGCGCATATGAAAAACACAATCAAAGCATTCGCGTTGGGGCTATCGCTTCTTTTAGCGAACGTCAGCGTTTGCTCTGCGCAGGATTTCCAGAAGGGTTTGGAGGCGGCACAGAAAGGTGACCTCGCAGCAGCGTTGCGCGAATGGCGTCCTTTGGCTGAGCAGGGTCAAGCGGGTGCGCAGTACAATCTTGGTTTGATGTACGACAATGGTCGGGGTGTAACGCAAGACTATAAAGAAGCAGTGCGACTGTTTGCACTAGCAGCAGCGCAGGGTCTAGCGGAGGCGCAGTATAATCTAGGTTTAATGTACAAAAATAGTCAGGGCGTCACGCAAGACTACAAAGAAGCGGTGCGACTGTATGGGCTAGCAGCAGCTCAGGGTAATGCAAATGCGCAGAATAATCTTGGCGCGATGTACGCTAACGGTCTGGGCGTCACGCAAGATTACAAAGAGGCGGTGCGACTGTATGGACTAGCAGCAGAGCAGGGTGATGCGAATGCGCAGTCTAATCTTGACGCGTTGAATAAGGCCATCGCTGCCACAGCCGAAGAAATGGCTACTCCAATAGCATCTAAATTAGACGATTTCCGACGCCAGTATCCGCAATACGACGATCTGTCTGATGAGGCGTTAACGAACGCTTTGTACGCCAAGTTCTATTCGGATATTCCCCGAGGTCAATTTGACGAACAAATATCCAGTGCTGTGGCAGCGCAGGGGGCTTCAGATGCCTTTATCCGGAGAATTGCTTCTACAGCAGCATTAAGCTCGTTAGTTCTGGCGGCATTCTTATCTTTTTTGATATTCCGATTTACCGCTTACAGGTATTGGAAAAAGGTAAGGGTAACCGCAGCACAAAACGGAATCTGGTGTGGCGGTATTTTTGCTTCTATGGCGCCGTATCCTGTAATTAACAAGATGGCTCGTGACGGATTTTCGGAAATTCCGCTTCAGCTTGTAGTGACGACATTTCTTTTCTTTACGCTAGCTTTTGCTTGTGGGTACGCGTGGCGGAAGTTCAAGGCAGCGCCCATCCCCGCACAGGCTCATAACGAAGAGTTAGCGAGTGATCCCGTGGTGCGCCAACAGATTCTCGACGTCGCGAAGGATAAGGATCAACTGGAGATAAAGCCAAAACGCCCAGTGGATGATATCGAGGCAGCGCCAAATACTGCACAGGCTCAAAGCGAAGAAACTAAGGTTGGGCTCAGTGGAGAAATTAAAATGAATGCGCTCCTTTTGAGACCTAGCTTGTTAGCTGGTGTCGCCGGCTTCCTCGTACCAATTTTGATGAAGCCCTATGGGCAATTCTCTCGATATCCTCTGTCAACTTGGTTTGACAAAGATGGGCTGATTATGTGCCTTGCTGGAGCAATTGCCGCTTTCGCTTTGGTTGAGATGTATCAAAGATTGCGAAAGCCCTGAGTATGATCACGAAACGCGATGACAGCATCACAACTCGAGAAAGCGCAGGATCTTGCGCGTGAGTGTGTGAAGAAGAATTACAAGGGGTGCTGATGAGCGAAACATTCACAGCAGATGACGCAGATCGCTATGACGTCAGGCGAGATGGGGCCTTTACTGAGAAGCTTAAGAAGCTCCTTCAGGAGATCACCGATGAGAATGAAAAAGATGAAGATGACGAGAAAAAATCAGAAGCTTCCAAAGACAAATTAGACGATGGTTGGAGATATTCGCCGCTAATTCAACAATTCTGCATCATCTATAATCAAGCAAGATTGAGCTTGATCCGCTCTGGAAAATCAAATCTGGTAGATAATTTATTTTGGGTGATCGAGCGCCTCACGTACGATTTTAGAGCGGCGGTTGGTCAAGATAGGACTGATAAGAAAAATTCGCACAAGTCTGATCGACCACGGGTTTCTTTTTGGACAGCCCGTAATTTAAAAGATATCTACCTAGAAGGAGACGATTCGTCGTCAGCCTTTCCAGGCGAAGTTAATGCCTTTTATGATTTGGATTCTGTAGCCCAGAACTATTTTAAAGGGCACTGGAAAAGCAGCTATCTAGAAAGAATATTCTGCGAAGCATTTATCTCGCTGGAAGCGTGGCTTTACTCTCGTTCCATAAAGGAAAACATAACCAACCTAGCTAAAGGTCGCGCTGCTATTCCTTCTTTAGGTTCATTGTTCGACGAACTTAGTGACGAGAAGATAGCCCATGCCAATGGCTACAATCTTGACAAGATGAACAAGGCGTTTTTGAAGCGACTCTTCGCTCGTTTAGGTCAACACCTATTGGTTTTTGTGGGACTGCCAGCTTTTGTCGGATTTGCTGCTCTTGAGGGCAACAAAGATTGGTCTCGCATTGTTGCAGGAATCTCTGCCGGAATTGTAGGTGTGTATATCTCGTACCACACCATCAAGTTCATTTTTCAACTGATCTTTGCCGGCATCCGAAAGGGACTGGCAATAAAGGCCAATGAGAATGGCTGGGAGAAGTCTGTTAGGTTATTTTTCAGAATGTCAGCCACAAACCGTATGCTCTCAAAAGAGAATGCTCTGCCTTGCGCAGTACTTAAGTCAGTCGATAAAGATATTGAGGAAGGTATTTCCTATAGAGCCATCGTGTCATCAATTCTGCTCAGAGCGTCAGACGATAAAAACTACACTTGGGGAACGGAGGCATCCAAGCTTTAGCGGGCGGCGACGGTTATCGCACCGATTGCGCACTTGCGTGGGAAGAACTCATCAAAAGCCATTGTCAGGACGGATCAGTTTTATTCAAATCTCCGTATTCCCAAAGCCAAGTTTCACCCGAAGTTACCGCCTTGATTAGCAGCAGTCGCCTAAGAAGCCAGAGCTTAGTCACTTCTAGTGAATGCTGCTTCTCCACTTCTAGTAAATGCTGCTCATAGGCTGCTGTTAGCTCTCCGGTTTCGTCGCGTTTTCTTGATTGATAAGGGGTCTCGTGTCCTTCATTGAACAGACTACATTCCAACTCTCGACTAATGTAGTCGGGGTTATGCTTTATTCCGAGAGTTGCTAGTCCGCTTTCCTCCGATTCTTCTTTGTCACGCAAAGCAAGATAGCGTTTCTCGTTAACATGAGCAGACCAATAATTTCCTACGATGTAACACACCCCAAAATACACGGGGAGGTAAAGAACAGAGGATCCACCGGCATAATTTATAGCAATCGCTATTATGCTCATTGTCCCCCATAGCCAAAATGATGGCTCGTATTTTCTGGGTGTTTCTTTTGCTAGCCTTAATTCCCGTAACGTACTGAGGTGCTGATTCATTAAAGGCTGCACTTCTCGCGTCAGCCGCAGATATTCCGTTCGGGCGGAATCAGAAAGAGATTTGACCATGTCATCAATCAATGGCTCGTACTTTTCTGACAGAACCTGGTGTCTTGTTTTTGCCTCTTGCATTTATTGACGCTCCATAAACGGAAGGCATGATGACCGCAATCAGCCATCCCGGCTACCAGCCCGCCCTGCGACCACTCCCCGCCTAGCGTAATTAAAAAATCCCGGCGCGCCATGCATGGCTGGGGCCCCCGCATTGAGCATACCCCCCCCCTGCCGGTTTCGGGGGGATGGGGGGTCGGGATTGGTGGGGGCTGCCGGTGCAATCCACCGGCGCTGACGCCAGCCCAGCGTTGCCGCCCTCTGGTGATTACTGGGTGATTACTGGGGTGGATCAGCCCATTCTCTTAGAGCCTCATATCCACCTAAGTCATTGATTTGAAATGGTGGGCGCAGCAGGACTCGAACCTGCGGCCCGCTGATTAAGAGTCAGCTGCTCTACCAACTGAGCTATGCGCCCGAACCAGAGACTGTCGTCCTGGCCGGAAAGGGTCCGGAAGGGCGTGGTTATAGGGCCTTGGGCCCCTGGGCACAAGCGCCGTTAATTGCCTGCGGAATCTGGGGTTTTTGGCCTGTGGATAAGCCGGGCGAGGCCTGAGTCTGGCTGTTTTATTGGCCGCGTGCGGGGGCGGAAAACCGGTTCCCGCTTTTCCTGGGCACGCTCAGAAATCGATCCCACCGCGCATGCTGATCTGGATGTCGCGGTGGACCTGCACGTTCATCAGGATGCCCACACACAGCATCAGGGTGAGGAGCGACGTGCCGCCGTAGGAAATGAACGGCAGGGTCACGCCCACCACGGGCAGCAGGCCCATGACCATGGCGATATTGATGAAGAAGAAGAGGAAAAACCCGGTCGTGAGGCCCATGGCCACCAGGCGCCCGAACTGGTGCCGGCATCGGAACGCGATGGAATAGCCGTAGATCAGCACGATCACATAGAGCGCCAGCAGGCCCAATGCCCCCACCATGCCCAGTTCCTCGGCCAGCATGGTGAAGATGAAGTCGGTCTGCTTCTCGGGCAGGAAGTTGAGGCGGCTTTGGGTGCCGTCCATGAAGCCCTTGCCGAACAGCCCGCCGGAGCCGAGCGCGATCTTGGACTGGAGGATGTGATAGCCGTCGCCCAGGGGGTCGCGCTCCGGGTTCAGGAAGGTGAGCACGCGGTTCTGCTGATAGTCGTGCAGGAACGGCCAGATGACGGGGATGGCGCCGAGGCCCACCGCGATGACGAGCGCGAACTTCCACATGCGCACACCCGCCATGAACAGCACGCCGGCGGCGCTCATGAGCACCAGCAGCGCCGTGCCCAGGTCCGGCTCCTTGATGATCAGCGCCACGGGTACCAGCGTCATGACCACCGGCACGAGCAGGTTGATGGGCCGGCCGATATCCTCGATCCCCACGCCCTGGAAATAGCGCGCGAGCGCCATGATGAGCGCGGGTTTCATGAGTTCCGACGGCTGCAGGTTGATGAAACCGAGGTCGATCCAGCGCTGCGCGCCCATGCCGATGAGGCCGCGCACATCCACCGCCACCAGGAGGATCAGCACCAGGCCGTAGAACACATAGGCGTACTGAAGGAGGATTCGGATATCCAGGATCGCCACCACCAGCACAATGGCGATGCCGGCGAGGAAGCGCGCGAGCTGTGGGCCCGCCCAGGGCTGGAAGCTGCCGCCGCCGGCCGAATACAGCATGGCGAAGCCGAACGCGAAAATGCAGCACACCCAGAACAGCAGCGACCAGCTCACCTGGGACAGCTTTTCCGTGGGCGCCATGTCGCCGCGCCGCAGGCGCGCCGAGTAGAAACCGTCGGTCACTGGCCGTCTCCCGCTGGTTTGACGGGGGTGGCGGTGGGCGCGGGCGCGGGCGGCACCATGGCGGGCGGGGCGGCCGCCACCACATCCTCGTCCACGCGCGGTTTGCGGCTTGGGTCGTATTCCAGCACCTTCATCATGATATCGCGCGCGATGGGCGAGGCGGTGTCGGAGCCGTGGGCGCCGTGTTCCACCACCACCGACATGGCGTAACGCGGCTGCTCAGAGGGCGCGTAGGCGATGAACAGCGCGTGGTCGCGCTCTTCCCACGGCAGCTCCTCCTGCTTTTTCACGCCGGCCTCGCGTTCGGCCTTGGAGATGCGGTGGGTCTGCACCGAGCCCGACTTGCCGCTCATGGTCCAACCCTTGCGCTCCGCGTCGGTGAACTTGAGCTTGGCGAAGGTGCGCGCGGTGCCGCGCGCGCCGTTGATCACTTCGAACATGCCTTCGTGCACCACGGCCAGGTTCTGCGGGCTGAAGCCCAGGGATTCCAGTTGCGGCGCTTCCACGCCGGGCGCTTTTTTAATGAGCGTCGGCTTTACCGCCAGGCCGCCGTTGGCCAGGCGCGCCGCCAGTTGCGCCAGCTGAATCGGCGTCACCGTCACCTGGCCCTGGCCGATGCCGATGTTGAGGTTCTCGCCGGGCTGCCACGGCTCGCCGGTGGCGGCTTTCTTCCAGGCCTCGGTCGGCATCAGGCCTTTCTGTTCGTTCGGCAGTCCAACGCCGGTGATGTCGCCCAGGCCCAGTTTCTTGGCCACGGCCGCGACCCGGTCCACGCCCATGCGCCGCGCCATTTCATAGAAATAGCAGTCACAGGATTGGGCGATGGCCTGGACCATGTTGATATTGCCGTGGGCGCGCGTCGGCTGGTTGAAGGCCCAGCAGTACCAGCGCCGCCCGCCGAAGGTGGTGAAACCCGCGCAGTTGACGGTGGCGTCCGGCCCGGCCACGCCGTGCTCAAGGGCCGCCAGCGCCACCACGGATTTGAAGGTCGAACCGGGCGGATAGCGCCCCGCGATGGACTTGTTGATCATCGGCGCGTGGGAATCGGTCGACAGCGCCTTCCACTCGGAGGGTGTCGCGCCGCGCGCGAACACATGGGGGTCGTAGCTGGGGTTCGACACCATCACCAGCATCTCGCCGGTGTAGATGTCCATGACGTTGACCGAGGCGCTCTCGTCTTCCAGGCGTTCGGCGGTGTAGCGCTGCAGGCGTTCGTCAATGGTGAGCGTCACGTCGGCGCCCGGTTCGCCCTCGTGGCGCTCCAGCTCGCGGATCGCGCGGCCCACGGCGTTCACTTCGATTTCGCTGGTGCCGCCTTTGCCGCGCAGCTGCATGTCGTAGATTTTTTCCACGCCCAGCTTGCCGATCTTGAAGCCCGGCAGCTGCAGCAGCGGATCGCCGGTGAGGTCGGCCTCGTCCACTGCGGCCACATAACCGAGCAAGTGCGAGGCGCCGCCGCCGATGGGGTAGTAGCGCGTGAGGCCTTCATCCACCACGATTCCGGGCAGGTCCGGCGCGTTCACCTGGATGCGCGCCATTTCCTCCCAGGTCAGGTTCTGCTTGATGGTGACCGGCACGAAGGAGCGCTTGCGCCGCACTTCCTTCAAAATGCGTTCGCGCTCGTGGTCGGGCACATCGATGAGCTGGGATAGGATCTCGAGCGTCTGGCCGATCTTGGGCGCCTGCTCGGGGATCACCATCACCTGGAACTGCTGCTTGTTGGCCGCGAGCGGCTGGCCGAAGCGATCCAGGATGCGCCCGCGCGGCGGCGGCAAGAGCTGGATGTTGATGCGGTTTTCGTCGGCCAGCGTCCGGTAGCGGTCGGCCTGCAGCACCTGCAGGTAATACATGCGCCCGACCAGCGTGGCGACCATGAGCCCTTGCGCGCCGCCCAGGATCGCGGCGCGGCGATTGAACATCTTGGTCCAGTCGCTGTCGCGGGTCGCGATCATTGGGGCAGCAACTTCATCTGCGCCTTGGCCATGATCCAGGCCACCAGCGGATAGAGCGCGATGGTCATGAGCGCGCCGGCCACCATGGTGGGGAAGGGCGTAAAGCCGGTCGTGCCCGCGAGGCCGAAGCACACCCAGCGGATCAACGACGCCCCGATCGTGAGCAGCGCGAACGCCGCCCAGATCAAACCGAACGGCCGGCTGTTGAAGAACTTCTGCTGGCTGAACACCAGGCGCTGGCACACCAGCAGGATCAGTGCCGAGGAGCCCAGCGGCGTGCCGGCCAACAGGTCTTCCAGGATGCCGATGAAAAACACGGTGCCGTAGCCGAGCAGGTCCGGCCGGTAGATGGACCAGAAGTACACCGCCATGAAGGCGTACATGGGCGTGATATGCGACAGGCCCGTGATGTAGGTGGGCGTCATGGCGAACAGCATCAGGATGAGCGTGATGCCGAAGGGCATCAACCGCCGGGCGCCCAGGTCCAACCGTTGCAGGAAGGTGGTGCCCATGCCGTCACTTTTTGGCTTGGGGGGCAGGCGGCGGCTGGTCCGCCAGGATGCCTTCGAGGCCGAAGTCAACCACGCGCACATGCTGCAGCTTGTCGCGCACCACGTAGGGTTCCACTTCCACCACGCCATCGTCGACCCGCGCCACCTGGCCGATGGGCAGACCGGCGGGGAAGGCTTCCGCGTCGCCCGAGGTCACCACCTTGTCGCCCGGCACCACGCCGGTGCGGTTGGACAGGTAGCGCAGGCGCGGGCGCAGGGTGTTGTCGCCGGCCATGATGGCGCGGTTGCCGGAATCGCCGACGAGAATAGGAATGCGCGAGTTGATATCGGTGATCAGCAGCACGCGGCTGGAATAGAGGCCCGCCTGCATGACGCGGCCAACGACGCCCTCGCCGGTCATGACCACCTGGCCTTTGCGGACTCCAGACTGAGTCCCAGCGGTGATGATGATCGACTGGGCGAAGGCGCCGCCGGTGTCTGCCACCACCCGGGCGGTGACAAAGGTGGCGGAAGGCTCGGGCACCAGTGACAGGAGATTGCGTAAGGACTGGTTCTCGGATTCCAGCTTCTGGGCCGCGGCCTGCCACTGCAGCAGGCGCGCGTTGGTCTCGCGCAGCTCGGCGTTCTCCTCGCGGATATTGGCGAGCTCGTGGATATTGTTGATGAAGTTGGCGATCAGGCCGGCGGGCTCGGAAATCACCCGCAGGATCGGGGTGACGGCGTCGGTGACGGCGATGCGCGCGCGGTCCACCAGCACGGTGTCGGCCTTGCCGATCAGCATCAGCGCGAAGGTGATGCCGATAAGCGCCAGGAACGCAAACCGCTGCATCAGCGATTTGAGCGTACCGAAACGGGAGATCTGTCCCGTTGTCTGGCGCACCTTGCGTCTCCTTACATCGCGCGGGGGTCATGCCCCCGCGTCGTTCGTTAGTACATGGTCGTCAGAACGTTGCGCAGCTTCTTCATCTCTTCCAGCGCCTTGCCGGTGCCGAGCGCGACGCAGCTCAGCGGATCGTCGGCGATGGACACCGGCAGGCCGGTAGCGTGACGCAACACGAAATCCAGGTTGTTCAGCATGGCGCCGCCGCCGGTGAGGACGATGCCCTTGTCGACGATATCGGCCGCCAGTTCCGGCGCGGTGTGTTCCAGCGCGACCTTCACCGCATCGATGATGGCGGTGACCGGTTCGGCGAGGCTCTCGGCGATCTGGCGCTGGCTGATGACGATCTCTTTCGGCACGCCGTTCATCAGGTCGCGGCCCTTGATCTCCATGGTCTCGCCGTCGCCCTGTTCGGGCGGGCAGGCGCAGCCGATTTCCTTCTTGATGCGTTCGGCGGAGCTTTCGCCGACGAGAAGGTTATGGTGGCGCCGAATATAATTAATGATGGCTTCGTCCATCATGTCGCCGCCGACGCGCACCGAGCGGGCATAGACGATGCCGCCCAGGGACAAAACCGCCACTTCGGTGGTGCCGCCGCCGATGTCCACGACCATCGAGCCGGTGGGTTCGGTGACCGGCAGGCCCGCGCCGATGGCGGCCGCCATGGGTTCCTCGATCAGATAGACCTTGCGCGCGCCCGCGGCTTCAGCGGATTCCTGAATGGCGCGGCGCTCGACGGCGGTGGAGCCGGACGGCACGCAGACGATCACCAGGGGGCTCGCGAAGCTGCGGCGGTTGTGAACCTTGCGGATGAAGTGCTTGATCATCTCTTCGGCCACTTCGAAGTCGGCGATGACGCCGTCCCGCAAAGGGCGAATGGCCTGGATGTTGCCGGGTGTGCGGCCCAGCATCTGCTTGGCCTCATTGCCCACGGCCAGCACCTGTTTGCGGCCTTTGACTTCCGCCAGCGCCACCACCGATGGCTCGTTCAACACGATGCCGCGGCCCTTCACATAGACCAGGGTGTTCGCGGTCCCCAGGTCAATCGCCATATCGGCGGACAGCCAGCCAGTCAGTCTCGAAAACATCTAGTTCACGCGTCCTCTCGCCAGAGAATGGGAAGCTGATCCGCGCATAAGCGAGAGCCCCTCCCCCTAGTAACTTCGGTCTTTCATCCGGCCGCCGGTCTGTCGCCCGATGGCGGCAGCGGCGCCTTAGATCATGCTCGCTCGCATAGTCTTCAATCTTGGGGCCGGTTGAAATGCCCCGTTCCGCTTGAATAACTCGACGCACATACGACTCGCGCACCCGCTGAAAAAGCGGAGCTGACATCGCGCAGGCGAGTGGTGTTCATGGTTCTTCTCACGCCTGGGGCCTGAATAGCGTCAGCGAACGTAAGCGACCGCTTGAACCTGACCCCTGGAGCGGTCCGCCATCACCAGAAACATCGGCGTGGCGCCCGAGGGGGTAAGAAGTCGCGAGACCCCGGTCCGTAAGACTTGGCAAACCCAGTCCCGACCCGCACCAACGCCATGATACCGTAATGGTTGCACCCGGTTTCAGGCCCGTTCACGGAGGGAGGGGCGAGCCCCGAAAGCAATCCTCTTGTGCGCCGCGTTTTTTCAGTATTATCAGACAGTTATACAGATATCCTCAGGCGGTCTGAGAGTATCTGTGCATCTTTCTGCCGCGACCGCGTTAATTTGTCATGAAGCCGCCGCGATGGGAAGGGGTTTAACCCGTGAAATCTGTGAGTTCCCAGACTGTCATAAAGGTTAACTTTGCCAGTTATCCACAGGTTGTAACAATGCGTCCCGCACCGCCTGGACGACCGCCCCTTCCGGGCGCGTCCGCACGATCTCTCGCACCGTCACATCCGCCCGCCATTGGTTCCTGAACCAGGTGGACTGGCGCTTGGCGTATTGCCGGGTGGCCGCCTGGGCGAGGGTGACGGCCTCCTCAAGGCTGCGTTCACCCGCGAGATACGCCGCGATCTGCGTGGCGCCGAGGATGCGCATCACCGGCGCATCACGCGCGACGCCCCGCGCCAGCAACGCCCGCACGTCATCGACCGCGCCGGCGGCGATCATGGCGGTGAAGCGCGCATCGCAAGCCGCGATGACCTCCGCGCGCGGCGGCAGCACCAGGATGTTGAACGTGCGCAGCGAGAAGCGCGCATCGTTGCGGCGCTGCTGCCACTCCCACAGCGACACACCGCTGGACTCGATCACTTCATAGGCGCGCAAGTTGCGTTGCGTGTCGCCGGGATTGAGGCGCGCGGCGTTGGCGTCGCGCGCGATCAGCCGCGCATGAAACGCGTCGTTGCCGAGCTCATCCATCAACGCGCGCGCCTTTTCACGCACCTCATCGGCCACGGGCGGGATATAGGACAATCCCTCCGTCAGGGCGCGGAGATAGAGACCCGTGCCGCCGACAAGAATGGGCACTGCGTCACCGGCGGCGCGGATTTCCGCTTCGGCGCGCGCGGCCCATTCCGCGGCTGTACCGCTGTCCTCGGGGCCGAGATCGGCGAACAGGCGGTGCGGCGCCTGTGCCATCTCGGCGTCGCTGGGACGCGCGGTGAGGATCGGCAGGTCGCGGTAGCGCTGCTGGCTGTCGGCGTTGATGATCACGCCGCCGCATTCCCGCGCCAGCGCCAAGGCCAGCGCCGACTTGCCGCCGGCGGTAGGGCCGGCAATCACGACCGCGCGGTGCGGTGTTTCAGACACGCGTTTCTCCCAAAGGAATCTGGCGGCTGTCTAAAGGTTTGCACCCAGGCTGTGAAGTTAGCAACCGGCGCGCGGAATCATGCAACAGCAATCACGTCACGGTTGCGCGCCCCCCCCCCCTGTCCTGTGGGTATGCTCGCGCATCCTCACGACCATCGGGAAGCCGCATGTCCAAGAGCAAAGCCGAGATCCGCAACGACATCGAGGATTTCATCGCGCGCCACGGCGGCAAGTATAAAGAATGGTTCGTCGGCACCGCCGCCGATCCCAAGTCACAGCTGTTCAAGGTCCACGGCTTCAAGGCGGGCGACAAAGGCCTGTACCGCCAGGCGGGCTCTGAGATTCAGGCGGCCGAGGTGGTGGAGTATTTCACCGACCTCGGCACCCACGGCAACAACACCGTGATCCGCGATGCGGATTATGTGTACGCCTACAAACGCGCTGGCCACACGAAGCCGTAGACCCAATATCCGCCCTGCGTTGCGCGGTTGTTTATTGGCACGCATTTCCTGCGTGCGCGCGCCTCACACACGAAGCCGTAGCTACTTTTCGTAATTCTCCGCGATGAAGCGGTTCAGCAGACGCACGCCGTAGCCGGTGGCGCCGCCGGGTCCGAGCGCGGTGCCCTTCTCGTTCCACACCACGCCCGCGATATCCAGGTGCGCCCAGGGCGTGCCGCCGCGGATGAAGCGCTGCAGGAACTGCGCGGCGGTGATGCTGCCGGCTTTGCCGCCGCCGATATTCTTCATATCGGCGATGGGCGAGCGCAGATCCTTGTCGTATTCGTCGCCCATGGGCATGCGCCATAGCCGCTCGCCCACCGCTTTGCCGGCCGCGGTGAGCTGGTCCGACAACTCATCGTTATTGGAGAAGAGCCCGGCGTAGTGTTCCGCCAGCGCCTGGATGATGGCGCCGGTGAGCGTCGCGAGGTCGACGATGGCCGCGGGCTTGAAGCGGTCCTGCGCGTACCACAGCACGTCGGCCAGCACGAG
>CANJOI010000095.1 GCA_947475365.1 Fidelibacterota bacterium
GGTCCGCTACGCGCTCGCCCGCGGGCATAAGGTGACGCTGCTCAACCGCAACACCCGCGTCCCGAATATGTTCGCCGGCCAAGTGGAGCACCTGACCGGCGATCTCAATGGCGATGTCAGCGTGCTCAAGGGCAAGACCTTCGATGTGGTGATCGACAATCCCACCACCCTGCCCGCCTGGGTGCGCAACGCCGCGCAATATCTGAAAGGCAATACCAAGCACTACATCTTCATTTCGACCATCTCGGCCTATAAGGACAACGACCAACCCGGCGCCGATGAAACCGCGCCGACCCATCCGCTGCCGGCGGATGTGGACCCGTACACCCTCGTCCCCGACCACATGTTCCGCTACTACGGCATCCTCAAAGCCGAAGCCGAGCGTGAGGTGGAGCGGCACTACGGCGGCGTTTGCACCGTCATCCGGCCGGGTTTGATCGTCGGCCCCCAGGACCAGACCGACCGCTTCACCTATTGGCCGGTGCGCATCAGCCGGGGCGGCCAGGTGCTGGCGCCGGGCACCATGTTCGATCCCGTGCAGTACATCGACTCCCGCGACATCGCGGAGTGGACCGTGCGCATGGCCGAGAGCCGCGCCTTCGGCGTCTACAACGCGGTCGGACCGGCCAAGGAACTTGCCATGGGCGGCATGCTCGATGGCATCAAAGCCGCGCTCGGCGCAAAGGCCGCGTTCACCTGGGTGCCGGCGGATTTTCTCAAGGAACAGAAAGTCAGCGCCTGGATGAACATGCCGGTATGGGTGCCGCCCGTGGGCGAGAGCGCCGGCTTCACGCGCCGGAGCAACGCCAAGGCCCTGGCCAAGGGACTGACATTCCGTCCGCTCGCGGTCACCGCCCGCGACACCCTCGCCTGGCACAAGAGCCGCCCCGCGGAGGAGCAGAAGCGCCAGGAAGACGGCGTGCGCGCTGGCCTTTCGCCCGCGCGCGAGGCCGAGGTTCTGGCTGCCTGGGACGCGCGCCGGAAGAGAAAGTCCTAAACGTTATGGCGCTGCCGCCCGTTGTCCCGATGAAACTTCCGACCGGCAAATACCTGGTGTTTGTCGGCCAGGATATGATCAACAACAGCCTGGCCACGACCGGCGCCTGGGAACCGTGGACCGTGGACATCGCTCACGCGCTGGCGACGCAACTCGACCCGCGGCCGGGGACGATCATCGACGTCGGCGCCAATCTCGGCGCCATCACGATCGCCTTGGCGCACCGGTTGCCGCCCGGCTACGCGTTTCACTGTTTCGAGATGCAGCGCATCGTTTACTACCAGCTGTGCGGCAATATCGTGATCAACGGCCTGGAGAATATCTTCGCCCATCACATGGGGGTGGGCGCGACGGACGAAGTCATCGCCGTCCCGCGGCCAGATTACGCCTCCGACCCCAATGTCGGCGCGGTGTCCGCCAGCCAGGCGGTGCGCGACCTGCGTCAATCCGTGCCCACGGACCAGGGGAACACCGCGATGGAACCCGCGCGCTTTTGCCGCCTGGACTCGCTGGGGCTTCAGGATGTGCGCCTGATCAAGATCGATGTGGAAGGCATGGAACTCGATGTCCTCAAGGGCGGCGCCAAGACCTTAGCGCGCAATAACTATCCGCCGCTGATTCTGGAAATCTGGAAGTCCGGCAGCCCGGGCGAACGCACCGCCCAGGCCGAGGCCCTGCTCGCCCATATCGAGGACCTGGGATACGCATCCCATGTGACGGGATCGACCTGCATCGCCCAACATCGCAGCCGCCCATCCCTGCAGGTGGAATGGGACGGAGAAGCCCGCACTTTTCGGACCGCGCCGCAGGCGCCCTAGCCACCCCGACCGATTGCGAGCGTGGCCGGCGTCCAGTTGCGGGCGCGGCGCGCAAGGCGGTTCGCCACATCCTCGCCCTCAAAATCCGAGGGTGCGGTTTTGGTGAACACATCGGGCGTATCCAGGCACCAGACGTTGATGACCGCTTTGAGGCCAGCGGGCGTTTCACCCACCGCGCCCATGTAGCTGTCGCACTTTGTGCAGATCATGAAGTCGCAGGTACCGGTGCCGAAGCGATGTTTGTTCCAAAGGCTTTCGTCGGCGATCGCAATCGTCACCGCGCCCGCCGGGTCCGACACATGCCGTCCCTTGCGGCTGACACAGAACGAACAGCCGCATTCCCGCGCGGTGAACTCTCCCGGCGGCTTGGAGAGCGTCAGCGCGACCTCGAAGTTCCCGCAGCGGCATCCGCCGGTGACTGTGTGCACGAAAGCCTCCCCTATTGAGTGAGGCAATGCTGCCCGACAAATCCCCACCCGTCACCCTCGGGCTTGACCCGAGGGTCCAGGGTTTCGGTAAAGGAGGGCTGAGGAAAACGCGCGGGTCGCGGCGCAAACAAAAACGGCTGCGCGAGGCGCAGCCGTTCGTGTTTCAAGGTATGCGCGGCGGCTTAGATAACCTTCAGAACCTCGTCCAGGATCTCGCCCGACTTCACCAGTGCCGCCATGGCGTTGTGGTCCGGGTACAGCGGACGGTCGATTTCCAGGTGGGCGACATACTTGCGGATCACTTCGCGGGCTTTCTGCGTGCCCTTGCCGGGGGTGAACTCGCGGAAGTCCAGCGCCTGGGCGGCGGCCATGAACTCGATGCCCAGCACGCCGCAGGCATTTTCCAGGATCTGGCCGTTCTTGAGCGCGGTGTTCATGCCCATGGAGACGAAGTCTTCCTGGTCGGCGGCCGCCGGAATCGACTGGATGGAGGCCGGCGCCGACAGAATGCGCTGCTCCACGATCAAATGGTCGGCGGTGTACTGGCTGAGCATGAGGCCCGAGTAAAAGCCCGGCGAGTGGGCGAGGAAGTCGGGCAGGCCCTGCGACAGCGCCGGATTGGTAAGGCGGTTCAAGCGCCGCTCGGACAGCACCGAGACCATGGTGATGGCGATGCCCGCCATGTCCATGGGCAGCGCCACCGGCGTGCCCTGGAAGTTGGCGCCGGTGAGCGTAAGATTCTCTTCCGGAATGAAGATCGGGTTGTCGGCGACGCCGTTGAGTTCGATCTCGACCTGGCTGCGCGCATAAGCAATCGCGTCATGGGCGGCGCCGATGACCTGCGGCGTGGAGCGCATGGAATAGGCGTCCTGCAACTTGGTCTTCATCTTGCCGCTCATGAGGTCGGAGCCGTTCATGACCTTCATCATGAAGGCGGCCGAGGCCTGGGCGCCCTTGAAACCGCGCAGTTCGTGCAGCTTCGGTCCATAAGGCTTCAAGTTGCCGAGCAGCGCTTCGATGCTCATGGCGGCGCAGATTTCGGCCTGTTTCAGCCAGCGTTCCATATCGTAGATGTGCAGGGCGCTCATGCCGGTGAGCACGTTGGAACCGTTGATGGCGGCCAGACCATCGCGCGCCTGAAGGCCCGGGATCGGAATGCCCGCGCGCTTCATGGCTTCGGCGCCCTTGAGGCGCTCGCCTTTATAGAAGGCTTCGCCTTCGCCCATCATCAGGAGGGTGAGCTGCGCCATGGGCGCCAGATCGCCGCAAGCGCCGACCGAGCCCTTCTTCGAGATTACCGGGGAAACGCCCTTGTTGAGCATATCGACCAGAGTAAGGGTGATTTCCGGGCGGCAGCCCGAGTTGCCGTGGGCGTGGACATTGATGCGCCCCGCCATGGCGGCGCGCACATGTTCGATCGGCGCGGGTTCGCCGATGCCGGCGGCGTGGTTGTAGATCAGGTACTTCTGGAACTCGGGAACCTGCTCGTCGGTGAGCTTGGTCTCGGAGAACTCGCCGATGCCGGTGTTGATGCCGTACATCATCTCCTTCGCCGCCAGCTTCTTCTCCAGCATCGCGCGGCACACCTTGATGCGCTCAAGGGCGGCGGGGTCGAGTGTAACCTGTTCGTTATTGCGGGCGATGGCGACGAGTTTCTCAATGGTCAGAGACGCGCCGTCGAGGACGATAGGCATGGGGGAAAACTCTCTATGTGTGGCGGACGGGAGAAGCGGCCTATCTCTATTATGTATAGTCATAACTGTAAAGGCAGCGGGCCGTCCGTCCGGCTGGCCTGTCACGCGGGACGCGCCGTTCGGCGTGAACCCCCTTGTCCCGAGTCCCGGCGGCCCGCGGGTTTTTTTTGGTTTCACGGCTTGATTCGCTTGGCTTGGCACCCCACTTCGCGGCGGAAACGGGGAAAAGGGGCAGCATTTCAGCAACAGATGCGGCGGATCGAAACCGGTGCGCACCCGACCATTACATCTGTGTCGTGTGGATAACTGACCGGTCAACTAAATCTTCCGGCTCGTTCCCGCATCTTTTCAAAGCCTTAGAACCATTCCAGGCGTAGCGATCCTTGCGCAAGACCTGCTTGCCGTCGCCAAGGTGTAACAACTTTGACGGGGCGAGGGGTTTGTGTTTGGGCGGCGCACCCGATAAAAGCAGGCCCGTTTTTGCAGGGGCCATCGAAGGAAAAAGACTTTGCTCAAAAAGGCTTCCAAGGTGAGCCGGCTGGGCTCTTCGGCGATGCGAAATGCCGCCGCGGGCCTCACATTGCCCTTCCTCCTCTCGGCCTGCGCCGTGGGGCCGGACTTCTTCCGCCCCAAGGCCCCCGAGAACGCCGGCTTCACCGCCGAGCCGTTGCCCGCGACCACGATCGAGGCGGCGCCGGGCGCGCCCGCGGGTGCGGCCCAGAAGTTCGTCAGCGGCGCCCCGGTCACCGCCGACTGGTGGTCGCTGTTCGGGTCGCCTCAGCTTGACACTCTGGTGGCCGAGGCCCTGAAGAACAGCCCGACGCTGGAAGCCGCCGACGCCACCATGCGCCAGGCCCAGGAACTGTATGAGTCGCAGTTCGGCGCCCTGATCCCGAGCGTGGACGGCAGCTTCACGCAGAGCCGCCAGAAGAGCGTGAACTCCTTCTCCGGCCGCGCCACTGCGACTGCGCCTTATAGTGTGTCGACCGCCCAGGTGCAGGTCAGCTACGCCATCGATATCTTCGGCGAGGCCCGTCGCGCCGCGGAATCCACCAAGGCCCAGGCCGAGCGCGCCAAATTCCAGAAAGAAGCCGCGCAACTGGCGCTCACCGCCAATGTCGTGACCGCCGCCATCCAGAACGCCGCCTTGCGCGCCCAGATCCAGGCGACGGAAGCGGTGCTCGATGCGCTCAACCAGCAGCTCGGCCTTTTGCGCCGCCAGTTGGAACTGGGCGCGGTGGCTGAAGCCGACGTGGTGACGGAATCGGTGCTGGTGGCCCAGACTCAGGCGCAACTGCCGCCGCTGCAGCGCGCGCTGGCGCAGAATCGCCATCTCCTGCTGGCCCTGATCGGCCGTTATCCCAGCGACGCCCTTCCCGGCGAGACCGGCCGGAGCGGCTTCGACATCGGCTCGATCCGCCTGCCGGAAACCTTGCCGGTCAGCCTGCCGTCGCAGGTGATCGACCAGCGCCCGGATATCCGCGCCGCCGAAGCGGCGCTGCACGCCGCCAGCGCCGACGTCGGCGTCGCCACGGCCGAGATGCTGCCCAAGGTTCCGCTCACCGCCTCGTTCGGCACGACGTCCAACGATATCGGCGATCTGTTCAAGTCCGGCACCGGTTTCTGGAGCCTGGGCGCCTCCGTGCTGCAGCCGATCTTCCGCGGCGGCGCGCTCCTGCACCAGAAGCACGCGGCCCAGGCGGCGTTCGATGCCGCCGGCGCGCAGTATCGCGGCACCGTCATCTCGGCGTTCCAGAACGTCGCCGATGCGCTGCGCGCGCTGGAATCCGACGCCGCCGCGCTCAAGGCCCAGACCGAGGCCGAGCGCGCCGCGGCCAGCAACCTCGACATCGCCAAGAATGCATATGAGACCGGCGCGACAAGCTTTTTGAACCTGCTGGACGCCCAGCGCACCTATCAACAGGCCCGCGTCGCGTTGGTGCAGGCCCAGGCCAACCGCTATGCCGATACCGCCGCGCTGTTCGCGGCCCTCGGCGGCGGCTGGTGGAACCGCCCAGATAACGATCCGAGCAACAAACCCCGTAAAGCAGAGGACGCACAATGAACCCGAATTCCACCCGCAAGCGCATGATCATCATGCTGGTCGTGGTCGGGGTCGTCCTCGGCGCGGTCTTCGGCTTCAAGATCTTCATGGGGGGATTCATCAAGAAGATGATCTCCGGCAACGTGCCCGTGCAGACAGTATCGACCACCGTCGCCAAGACCGAGGAGTGGCAGCAGACCCTGTCCGCCGTCGGCTCCTTGCGCGCCGTGCGCGGCGCCGACCTCGCGTTCGAGGTGTCGGGCATCGTTGACGAGATCGATTTCAAATCGGGCGACGAAGTGAAAGCCGGCACCGTGCTGGCCCGCCTGCGCTCGGAAGACGACCAGGCGCGCCTGTCCTCGCTTCAGGCCGCGGCCGACCTGGCCAACACCACCCTCGCCCGCGACCGCAAGCAGCTGGAAGCCAAGGCCATTTCCCAGGCCGCCCTCGACGTCGCCGCCTCCAACGCCAAGACCAGCCAGGCCGCGGTGGCGGAAGCCCGCGCCACGCTCAACAAGAAGGTCATCCGCGCGCCGTTCGACGGCAAGGTGGGCGTGCGCCTGGTCGATGAGGGCCAGTTCCTCAACCCGGGCACCACCGTGGTGACGCTGCAGGCGCTGAACCCGATCTATGCCGACTTCTACATGCCGCCGCAGCAGGCCTCGCAGCTGGCCGTGGCCCAGAAGGCCATGGTGCGCACCGATGCCGATGCCGAGAAGCATCTCGAAGGCGAGATCAGCGCCATCAACCCGAAAGTGGAAACCGCCAGCCGCAACGTGCTGGTGCGCGCCACCCTGCAGAACCCGGGCTCGAAGCTCCTGCCCGGCACCTCGGTGAACATCGAGGTCGCCTCGGGTAAGCCCTCGCGTTACATCACGATCCCGCAGACCGCCGTCACCTTCAACCCGTACGGCAACACGGTCTATCTCGCGGTCGAACAGAAAGACGACAAAGGCCAGGTGGTGAAGGACGACAAGGGCAACGCGAAGCTCGTCGCGCGCCAGGCGTTTGTGGTCACCGGCCCCACCCGCGGCGACCAGGTGGCGGTGTTCGAGGGCATCAAGGAAGGCGACACCATCGTCACCGCCGGCCAGCTCAAGATCCAGAACGGCACGCAGATCGCGGTCAACAACAGCGTGCAGCCGGCCAACAACCCGAAGCCCAAGCCGGTTGACGAATAGGTTTGGCGACGCACAAGGCCCGGCGCCTAAGCCGCGCCCTTAACTAGAAGTCGAAGTCAGGTCCCCATGAACTTCACCGATATCTTCGTCAAACGTCCGGTGCTGGCGAGCGTCGTCAGCCTGATGATCCTCGTGCTCGGCTTGCGCGCGGTGTTCTCACTACCTGTACAGCAGTACCCGCAGTCGGAAAGCGCGGTGGTGACCGTCACCACCTTCTATTACGGCGCCGACCCGGACGTCGTGGCGGGCTTCATCACCACGCCGCTGGAAAAGGTGATCGCCCAGGCCAACGGCATCGACTACATGACCTCGACCAGCCGCTCGGGCATGTCGACCATCACCGTGCAGCTGCGCCTGAACTACGACGCCAACAAGGCGCTCACCGAAATCAACACCAAGATCAATTCGGTCCTGAATCAGCTGCCGCCGGAATCCCAGCAGCCGGTCATGAGCATCACCGTCGGCGCCGGCATCGACGCCATGTACATGGGCTTCGCCTCGACCGTGCTGCCCCAGAACAAGATCACCGACTATCTGGTGCGCGTGGTGGTGCCGAAATTCCAGGCGCTGCAGGGCGTGCAGACCGCGGAAATCCTGGGCGCCAAGAACTTCGCGCTGCGTGTCTGGATGGACCCGGACAAATTGGCCGCGGTCGGCGTGACCGCCGCCGATGTCCGCCAGGCCCTGGCGGCGAACGACTACATCTCCGGCCTCGGCAACACCAAGGGCCAGATGGTGCAGGTGTCGCTCACCGCCTCCACCGGCCTGCACACCGTGGAAGAGTTCGAGAATCTGGTGATCAAGCAGAGCGGCGACGCCATTGTGCGCGTGGCCGACGTCGCCAAGGTGGTGCTGGGCTCGGAAGACTATGACTCGGCCTTCATCTTCGATGGCAACAACAGCGTGTCCATCGGCATCCAGGTGGCGCCGGGCGCCAACCTGCTGGAAGTCACCAAGCGCGTGCGCGAGCTGTTCCCCGAAGTGGCCGCCCAGCTGCCCGAAGGCCTCACCGGCGAAATCGTCTACGACTCCACCGCCTTCGTGAACGCCTCGATCAAGGAAGTGGTCAGCACGCTGATCGAAGCGCTGGTGATCGTCACCATCGTCGTGTTCGCCTTCATGGGCAGCCCCCGTGCTGTCGTCATCCCGGTCGTCGCCATGCCGCTCTCGCTGGTCGGCACGTTCGCGATGATGTTGATGTTCGGCTTCTCCATCAACCTCCTGACCCTCTTGGCCATCGTGCTGGCCATCGGCCTGGTGGTGGATGACGCCATTATCGTGGTGGAGAACGTCACCCGGCACCTTGAAGAAGGCATGACGCCGTTCGACGCCTCCATGACCGCGGCGCGGGAACTGGGCGGCCCGATCATCGCCATGACGGTCGTGCTGATCGCGGTGTTCGTGCCGATCGGCTTCCAGGGGGGCCTCACCGGCTCGCTGTTCGTGGAATTCGCGCTGACCCTGGTGGGCGCCGTCACGATCTCGGCGGTCATCGCGCTCACGCTGTCGCCGATGATGTGTTCGCGGCTGCTGCGCGGCCATCACGGCGAGGACAACTGGGAAACGCGCCTGATTGCCCGGATCGACCGCACGTTCGGGCGCATCCACGCGCGCTACATGCGGGGTTTGCGCTCGAGCCTCGACACCTTGCCGGTGACCCTGGTGTTCGCCGGCATCATCCTGGTGAGCATCTACTTCCTCTACGCCACCGCCAACAACGAGCTGGCGCCGGAAGAAGACCAGAGCTTCTTCATTGCCTCCGCCACCTTCGCCAGCAACTCCACATTTGAACAGTCGCTGCTCTACGGCCGCCAGATGCGCGAGATGGCGGTGAAATATCCCGAGATCGCCCACACCTTCCAGTTCATGTCGCCCGGCAACTCATTCTCCGGCTACGTCATGAAGCCGTGGGAAGAGCGCTCGCGTAAGGCCAAGGACATTTCCCAGGCGTTGCAGCAGGATTTCAACCAGGTGGCCGGCGCCCAGATCGGCGTGTTCTCGCCGCCCGCCCTGCCCGGCGCTTTCGGTTTGCCGATCCAGGTGGCGATCTCGACCACCCAGCCCTTCAGCCAACTGGCCGAAGTCTCCAACGCCTTCCTGCAGGAAGCCCAGAAGAGCGGCATGTTCATCTTCGCGAACTCCGACCTGCGCGTGAGCTTTCCCGAAGCCCAGGTGGACATCGACCGCGACAAGGCCGCGCAACTGGGCCTGTCCATGTCCGACGTCGGCAACGCGCTCGCGTCCATGCTGGGGGGAGGCTACGTCAACTACTTCAGCCTGGAAGGCCGCTCCTACCGCGTGATCCCGCAGGTGCAGCAGCGCTCGCGCCTCAACGTCGACCAATTGCTGAACTACCAGATCCGCACGCCCAAGGGCGACATGCTGCCGCTGTCGACCATCGCCAAGATCACCACCAAGACCATCCCTGAGTCGCTGAACCACTTCCAGCAGCTCAACGCCGCCACCATCGGCGGCGTGCCGATGATCGGCGTGCCCCTGGGCGACGCGGTCAAGTACCTGCAGGACCTGGCGGCGCGCACCCTGCCCGCCGGCTACTACCTCGACTACGGCGGCCCGTCGCGCCAGTACGTGAAGGAGTCCTCGGGCTTCCTGGTGACCTTCGGCTTCGCGCTGATCGTGATCTACCTGTCGCTGGCGGCGCTGTTCGAGAGTTTCCGCGACCCGATCATCATCCTGGTGTCGGTACCCATGTCGATCGCCGGCGCCCTGCTGTTCGTCAGTCTCGGTTCGGCGTTCGGCGTCGCCTCGCTCAACATCTATACCCAGGTGGGGCTGGTGACGCTCATGGGGGTGATCTCGAAACATGGGATTCTGCTGGTGGAATTCGCTAACGAGGCCCAGGAAAGGGGCCTGAGCAAGCGTGAAGCCATGGAAGAAGCCGCCAGCATCCGTCTGCGGCCGATCCTCATGACCACCGCGGCCATGGTGTTCGGCGTGCTCCCGATGATCATCGCCAGCGGCGCCGGCGCCGCCGCGCGCTTCGCCATCGGTTTGGTGATCGCGAGCGGCATTTCCATCGGCACCCTGTTCACCCTGTTCGTGGTGCCGGCGGTGTATCTGGTGCTCGGCTCCGACCACAGCGCCAAACGCGCCGCCGGCGGCGGTGCGCACGTGCCGCAGCCCGCCGAGTAAACAGGCGGCTTAAAAACAAACGGCCCCGGCTCAAAACCGGGGCCGTTTTCTTTTGGGCGCCGCGTCAGACTACGAACACGTCCCCGGCGTCGGCTTGTGCGGCAATGGCCGGCCCGCCGCCACGTCGGTCAGTTTGCCGTTTTCCAGCTCGACCTTGCCGTTCACCACCACATGCCGCATGCCCTCGGCCAACAGCTTGGGTTCGGTATAGGTGGCCTTGGGCGCGAAGGTCTTGGGATCGAACACCGCCACATCGGCGAAGTACCCCGGCTTCAGATAGCCGCGCCCCTCGAGCATATAAGTCTCCGCCGGCAGGCCGGAGGAGCGGTGCACATATTGCGGCAGGGTGAGCACTTTATCCTTCACCACGTATTTATCGTAAAGGATGGCGAAGGTGCCGTACTTGCGCGGATGGCCGTCGGAGCCATCGGAACCGCTCATGACCCACGGCCGCACCATATACTTGCGCACATCGTCTTCACTGATGGCGAAGATCGCCATGCCCTCGTCGCCCTCCTTGTAGACGCGGATGGCCGCTTCCACCTCCGGCAGGCGCCAGGTCTTGGCGATATCCTCCAGCGTCTTGCCCAGCCAGGGCGATTGCGGCCGGATCACCAAGAGGTTCTTGCCGCCGCCGCGATTGTTCAGGAGTTCGAACATCTCGCCGCGGATGCGGCCGATCTGCGCTGGATCATCCAGGCGCTTCAGGGTGTCGTTGCGCCCGCCTTCCAGCATCCAGCGCGGCATCAGGATTGAGGCGACGCTACCGCCGGAGGCCAGATACGGATATTGATCGGCGGTGATCTTCTGCCCTTGCGAGCGCGCCAGTTCGATCATGGCGATGATCTGCGGGGCCTTGCCCCAGGACGAAACCCCGGAGTCCTTGAGGTGGGCGAAGTGGCCCGGCAGATTGGCTTCCTTGGAAATCCGCAGCAGCTCGCGCACCGAGGCCTCGATGCCGACCGTACCAGCGCCGCCTTCGTCGCGCTGGTGGCTGTCATAGATGCCGCCGCGCTTGCCGGCTTCCTTGGCAAGCTCGATGACCTCTTCCGTCTTGGCGTAGCTCTGCGGCGAATAGAACAAGCCGGTCGAGAGCCCGAGCGCGCCCTCGCACATGCCTTTGACCACCAGCGCCTTCATCTCTTCCAGCTCCGAGGCGCTGGGCGCGCGCGAGTCCTGCTTGAGGATGCGCGAACGGATAGCGCCGAAACCGACAAAGGTCGCGAAATTGACGCCGGGCGGATTGGTGGACCCGGCCACGAACTGATCACGCACTTCCGGCGCGCCGCCGCCATCGACGCCAAGGATGTTGGTGGTGACACCCTGGTAGAGGTTCGAGGCCACCAGACGGTCGCTGGCGATCTTGGAGAAGATGTCGCCGTTGGTATGGACGTGGCCGTCGATAAAGCCCGGCGTGACGATCAGGCCGGTGGCGTCGATGGTGCGCTTGGCCTTCACGCCGGCGGGCGCTGCGCCAACAAACACGATCTTGTCACCGGCGATGCCGACATCGCCTTTGACGCCCTGACCAAGACCGCCGTCATAGACGGTGCCGCCGCTGATGAGGAGGTCGAGTTCCTGGGGCGCCGCGGCGGCGGCTGGACGAACTGCGACGGCGAGGACCGCAAGGCTAAACGCCGCCGCGCCCCGCATCAGATGCGTGCGGAGGCCGGGTGTGGACGAAGCGGATCTGGAACGCATGGCATTTCCTTCCTGCAAGTGACGGTTAAAAGCGGGCCTCCCGCAACCGTCAGGATAATGCGCATTTGTCCCCGGACACCCTCACAAATTATCGGGGTCCATAACCAAAAGCTACGCGTTGGCCGATACCGGACGATGGGCGGGGGGATATTCCGGGCCGGGTTCTCCCTGGAACCGGCTCCATCGCACCCGGTCGGGCGCCCTCACCCGCCCAATCGCGAGGGTCACGACACAGTGTAAGACGTCATGGACAGCGAGCCCATGGCATATCCGTCGACCAGCACCGCCGCGGGCTTACCCGCGGCCTTGGCCATACCCGCGATGTACAATAACGGGAGGAAATGCTCGGGCGTCGGCACGGCGAGCGCGTAGTCCGGGTGCTCCGCGAGCTTTAC
>CANJOI010000096.1 GCA_947475365.1 Fidelibacterota bacterium
ATCAAGAACCGGCCGAACCCCCAGAGCGGGGATTCGGCCGGTTTCCATTCTGAGGAGCGCACATGAGGGAAGGCAGTCTCGAGGCGCCAACCCGGCACGTCATCGACTGGCAAAATCCGGACTTCATCGACGCCGAGAAACTCGACGCCGAGATGCGCCGTCAGTTCGACGTCTGTCACGGCTGCCGGCGCTGCTTCAACCTATGCGACTCTTTCCCGCGCCTGTTCGATCTGGTGGACGCCGCCGGCGACGACGAGCTGCACGGCGTCAAGAGCGCGGACTTCAAGCCGGTCGTGGATGCCTGCACGCTCTGCGACATGTGCTTTATGACCAAATGCCCCTACGTGCCGCCGCACGCTTTCAACATCGATTTCCCGCACCTCATGCTGCGTTACCGCGCGGCCGAGCGCGCCAAGCACGGCGCGGACTTCTTCGACGAGCAGCTGGCCGAGACCGACCGCAACGGCACGCTGGGCGGCGCCGTGCCGGGGCTCGCCAATTGGGCGACCAAGCGCGGCAACGGTTTGACCCGTCCCCTCATGGAAAAGGTCGCAGGCATCGACCAGAACGCCGAGCTTCCCAAATTCACCGGTAAGACCTTGGTCGCGCGCGCCAAGGAAAATCCGCCCGCCGTGAACAGCGCGGCGCCGGCGTTCGGCAAACGCGACGCGGTGATTTTCGCCACCTGCTTCGCCAACTATAACAATCCCGCCATTGGTGAAGCCGCGCTCAAGGTGCTGGCCAAGAACGGCGTCAAAGCCGAAGTGGTCTATCCCGGGTGTTGCGGCATGCCGCAACTGGAACAGGGCGACATCGCGCGCGTTGCGGAAAAAGCCAAGAGCACCGCCCAGGCGTTGAAACCCTATATCGCCGCCGGCAAGGACATCGTCGCGCTGGTGCCGAGTTGCGCCCTGATGATGAAATTCGAGTGGCCCCTGATCGTGCCCGACGATCCCGATGTGAAAGCCCTGGCCCAGGCGACCTTCGACATCACCGAATATGTGGTGGCCATCGCCGACGGCGAAGGCATCGCGCCTGGCCTGGAACCCCTGGCGGGCGGTGTCGCCGTGCACCTGGCCTGTCATGCACGCGCCCAGAACATGGGCGCCATGGGCGCCGACATGCTGCGGCTGATTCCTGACACCGATGTGGCGGTGGTCGAGCGTTGTTCCGGTCACGGCGGGTCATGGGGCGTGAAGAAGGGTAACTTCGAAGTCGCCACCAAGTTCGCCCGCACCACCGTGCGCCGCGCCGCCGAAACCGGGAAAGCCTACCTCGCCTCCGAATGCCCGCTGGCGGGCAAGCACATCGCCCAGGGCTTCGAGAGCATTGAGGGCGCGGAGAAGAAAGAATCCCTACACCCGATCCAGATTCTCGCCAAAGCGTATGGACTCTAAAACCATGGACCGCCGTGAAATCACCCGCGCCGACCTGATGCCGGTGGCCGAATACGCCAAGATCCGGCGCGAGCACCGCCGCAAGCTGGTGGACATCAAACAGAAGCGCCGCGTGCATATCGGCCCGTCCATCACGCTCTACTTCGAGAACTACGACACCATGTGGGCCCAGGTGCAGGAGATGCTCTATATCGAGCAGGGCGGCGAGGAGCAGGTCGAGGGCGAACTCTCGGCCTACAACCCGTTGATCCCGCAGGGCGCCGAGCTGGTGGCCACCATGATGATCGAGATCGAGGACGAGATCGTGCGCCGGCGCACCCTCGGCCGGCTCGGCCATGTGGAAGACCTGGTCTACCTGCGCTTCGCCGGACACACCATCAAAGGCGTGCCCGAGGACGACATCGACCGCACCACGCCGGACGGCAAGACCTCATCGGTGCACTTCCTGCATTTCCCGTTCACGCCGGAGCAGGTCAAGGCGTTCCGCACCGTCGGAACGCAAGTCATCGTGGGCATTTCACACGAGAACTACGGCCATATGGCCGCGCTGCCGGATGCGCATCGCGCCGCGCTTGCGGAAGACCTTGAAGGCTAATTACTGCAGCGTCTCGGTGGGGTAGACGCCCCAGACCTGATCGCGGCGAAGCCAGCCCTGGATGCCCCCGGCTTCCACGCGGCAGTACTCACTGCTGGCGGGACACCGCTGCACGGCGACGATCACGCCTTTCTCCACGCGCACTAACTCGGCCGCGGTGTCCGACCCTTCGCGGCGCAGAGCCGCGGACGCGGCCTTCACCACCGCCGTGCGCCGCCCGGACAGCATGGTCTGGTGCACCCAGCCTTCCGCGCCGTCGGGGTCGCGGATCTGCCGCCAGGTGTCGAACTCGGCGATCACTTCCACCGGCAGGCGCCGGCGCACATAAACCCAGTCCACCGGATAACGCACGCCAGGACCGGTGCGGAGGTTGATCGGGTCGGTGCGCAAGGAGACAAAGCGCGGAATCGGCAGCGCCGAACCGCGGGCCGCGTCCTCTTTCGGCTCCATCCTGCTCTTCTCGTCCGCCTTTTCGTCGTCGGGCGCCACATCGTTCGCGGCCGGGGCGATGGTGGGCGCGATTTCCTGGGGACGGGGTGCGGCGGCCGACGCACGCGGCGGCGGCGGCCCCCCTTTTTCGGGCGTGCCCTTCTCGGCGGCTTGCGCCACACCGAGGCTCATCAAGAGTGCGAGAGAGATTAGCGCTGCGTGTCTCATGGCGGCATTTTTGCCTTGGTTTCCGGGCTTTGGCAACGGCAGCGCGGTTGCTGGACAAGCTTCTGGGCGGCTGGTACGCCTCTTGCGTTCACGGTCCTTCAGCAATCACCGGCAAGCATGGCGCGGACCAAACCCACGGTGGTCGTCACCCGCAAGCTTCCCCCCGTCGTCGAGACGCGGATGATGGAGCTGTTCGACGTGCGCCTGAACGACGACGACCATACGTTCAGCGCCGCGGAGATCGCCGCGGCCCTGCAGACCTGCGACGTGCTTGTGCCGACCCTCACAGATCACGTCGACGCGAGCGTCCTGGCCCAGGCGGGGCCTCGCCTCAAGCTGATCGCCAATTTCGGCAACGGCGTCGATCACATCGATCTGGCCGCGGCCCACGCCCGCGGCGTCACCGTCACCAACACACCCGATGTGCTGACCGAAGACACCGCCGACATGACCATGGCCTTGATGGTGGCGGTCCCCCGGCGTCTTCTGGAAGGCGCCACCCTGATCCGCGAAGGCAAATTCAAAGGCTGGAGCCCGACCCATATGCTGGGCCAGCGGCTGTATGGGAAGCGCCTGGGCATCATCGGCATGGGGCGCATCGGCACGGCGGTCGCGCGCCGCGCGCGCGGTTTCGGCATGGCGATCCACTACCACAACCGCCGCCGCCTGCGCCCCGAACTGGAAGCCGAGGTTGAAGCCACTTACTGGGAGAGCCTCGACCAGATGCTGGCCCGCATGGACGTGATCTCGATCCATTGCCCCCATACCCCGGCCACCTTCCATCTGCTGTCGGAGCGCCGGCTCAAGCTGCTCAAGCCCACCACCTATCTGGTGAACCTGGCCCGCGGCGAGATCGTGGACGAGGCCGCGCTGGTGTCCATGCTGGAGCAAGGCCGCCTCGCGGGTGCGGCGCTTGATGTGTTCGAGCACGAACCCGCGGTCAACCCGAAACTGCTGACGATGCCGAACGTCATCCTGCTGCCGCACATGGGCTCGGCGACGATCGAGGGCCGCATCGCCATGGGCGAAAGGGTGATCATCAACATCAAGACCTTCTGCGACGGCCACGTGGCCCCCAACCGCGTCCTGCCGCCGTCAGCCTAAATCGCGCCATGAGCGCAATTCCTATTCCCTACCGCGACCCGGCGGCGGCTTTTGCGCCCTTCGCGCAAGAGCCCATGAGCGTGCTGCTCGACAGCGCCATGGCCTCGCCGCAAGGGCGCTATTCCTATATCGCCCGCGCGCCTTTCCGCGTCATCCGCTGCACGCCTTATCCATGGCGTGTGAGCGTGGACGGCGCGCCTTGCGCCGATGACCCGTTCACGGTCCTCGCGCACGAACTGGCGCGCTTTTCAGGAAAACGCGATGGTCCCGTGCCGTTTTGCGGCGGCGCCCTCGGATTTCTTTCGTATGAGTTGGGCGGCGTTCTGGAGCGGTTGCCCCCACCGCGCGACACACCTTGCCCCGCCGATATGGTCTTTGGCCTTTACGACACCGTGGCCGCCTTCGACCACGAACGGCGCGAAGCCTGGGCGATCTCGATCCACCCGGATCGCGCGCAAGCCTTGGCCGGCACATTGGGAACCACGGCGCTCCCGGAGCCTGTCCGGCCGTGCGGCCAATGGACGGCGGAATCCAGCCGCGACGACCACCAAGACCGGGTGCGGCGCTGCCTGGAAGCGATCCGCGCCGGTGACATCTACCAGGCCAATATCACACAGCGGTTCTTGGCCGATGTCCCGGCCGATACGCCCGCGTTCGATCTGTACCGCCTGCTGCGCCAACGGGCACCCGCGCCGTTCGCGGCGTTCCTCAATGCCGGCGACGTCGCGGTAATGTCGGCCTCGCCCGAACGCTTCCTCTCCTTAAGCGCGGACGGCGCGGTCGAAACCCGGCCCATCAAAGGCACGCGGCCGCGCGGCAAAACGCCGGCGGAAGACACCGCCTTCGCCGATGACCTCGTCACCAGTCCCAAGGACCGGGCGGAAAACCTGATGATCGTCGACCTCTTACGCAACGATCTCGCGCGGGTCTGCGCACCCGGATCGGTGCAGGTGCCGGAACTTTGCGCGCTCGCCACCTTCCCCGCCGTGCATCACCTGGTGTCCACCGTGACGGGGCGCATGCGGAACGGCTTAGGCCCGGTGGACCTTCTGCGCGCGGCCTTCCCCGGCGGCTCCATCACCGGCGCGCCCAAGATCCGGGCCATGGAAATAATTCATGCCTTGGAGCTCGGGGCGCGAGGCCCCTATTGTGGGTGCATCGCCTGGATAGGGTTCGACGGCGCGATGGATTCCTCCATTGTCATTCGCACACTAGTAAAGACCGGGGGCCGCTTGATGGCCCAGGCCGGCGGCGGCATTGTCGCCGACTCTGATCCCGCGCAGGAATATGACGAAAGCCTCACCAAGGTGCGCCCGCTGCTGTCGGTGCTGGAAGGACTCACACCGTGAAGGTGGCGCTCAACGGTGAAATCATGGACGCGGGCATGGCCCGGATCGACCCCAGCGACCGGGGCTTCACGCTCGGCGACGGCTTGTTCGAGACTATGCACCTGCGCAAAGGCAAGGTGCGCCGCCTGCCCGCCCATCTCGCCCGCCTGCGTCTGAGCGCCGAAGCCCTCGGCATCCCGCTCGCCTATGACGACGCCGTGCTGGAAAGCCAGATCATGGCCGTGGTCGCCGCCAATGCGCTGGCTGACGCGGTCGTGAAACTGACGCTCACGCGTGGGCCCAGCGCGCGGGGCATCGCACTGCCGGAGGCCCCCCATCCGACATTGCTGATCACCACCGCGGATGCGCCACCCGCGCCCGAACCGGCGCGGGTGATCATCGCCAGCGTCACCCGGCGCAACGAGCTATCGCCGCTCTCGCGCTTCAAGACCCTCAACTATCTCGACAGCGTCTTCGCCCGGGACCAGGCGCTGCAATCCGGCGCCGATGACGCCCTGCTGCTCAACACCCAAGGGCGCATCGCGGAAAGCACGGTTGCCAATGTCTTTCTTCTGGTGAACGGCGGCATCATCACACCGCCGGTGGAGGAAGGCGCGCTGCCCGGCGTCGCGCGCGCCGATGCGATCCGTCTGACCCGCGCCGAGGAAGTGCCCATCACGGTGGAGACGCTGATCAAAGCCAGCGAAGTATTCCTGACCAATGCCCTGGGTGTGCGATCGGTGGTGATGATCGGCGATCGCCCGGTGGGCGATGGCGAGCCCGGACTGATCACGCAGATGGTGGCGACGCGGGTTTAATTAGGTCGAGCGTGAAGAACACGCTGTTGGGATCGGCGATATAATGTTCGTACGGCCCGCAGGGCTTAAAGCCATGCTTTTGATAGAACGCGTGTGATGGCTTGAAGTAGTCCCACGACCCGGTTTCCAAACTGAGCCGCGACAGGTTCCGTGCGCGCGCCACGGAGATGATGTAGCGCAACATTACACCGCCCACGCCCCGGCCCCGGTGGGCTTCGGCGGTGTGCATGGATTTGACCTCACCGTGACCGGGCGACAGCATCCTCAGCGCGCCGCAGCCCAGCAGCATGTCGTTTTCCCAGATCGTCCAAAAGGAAATATGCGGCGCCCGCAGTCCGCGCGTATCCAACGCATGGGAGCTGTTGGGCGCGGTTTCTTCGCGGGCGCGCGTGAGATGGAGTCTGATGAGTTCGTCAACGCGCGGATCGTCCAGGTCGCCTTCGACGATCCGCATGGCGGCTCTAGGGTTTTTTGCAGGTGTCGCCGATAGCCTTATAGGCCGCGCTGAATCCCGCAAGCGAAACCGTGTCGGTGGTCGTGGTATTGCGGCTGGAGGTGCCCTTGACCACGGCGGTGCTGCTTTTGATCAGTTGTTGCACCACCGCGGCGTCGGTCTTGGCGTCGCGCGCCCAGGCCCGATCGGCGTTGGTGAAAAGATTGAACGTCTGGCCGCCCGCCGTCAGCACCACATCGGAATCCGGCTTGTACTGATAACCGGCGACGACGCTGAGAACGTCGAAGGCCTTCTCGGCCGGCCGGTGGGTGATCAGCAACTCGACGTCGCCGCGGGCCTTATAGGCGCCCTCGGACTTTTCCGGCTTGGCCGACATGTAGCACACCGGCTTGCCCTTATCGGTGTAGGTGTAGGCCACCCATTTGCCGAAGGTGCCGAGCGCCTTCATCTCCTGGGCGCCGGCGGTCATGGGCGCCGCGAGCGCAAGGCCCATGGCGGTCACAGCGGCAAGAGGCGGCATCCAGCGCATCATGCCGGCGATTTTGGGAAAGCGCGCGCGCGCTGGCAAGAGGCTCATTCCATATCTCCATCCCGTTCAGCCAGGGCCACTTCCGCCAGCGGCGGCTTGGCCCGGAACTGCTGGCTCAATCCGCCGGGACCGCCCGCCATGACCGGGCGGTCCGGAAAGCGGCCGCGGCCCATGGTCAGGAGCCGGTCGTACATCACCACCACCCCGGCGATCCCCACGTTGAGACAGAACTTTGTCGGAATTCGGATCAGGTGGTCGCAGCGCGCCACCAGGGCCGGCGACAGGGAGGCCTTTTCAGGCCCCAGCACATAAGCGGCGCAGCGGGGATGGGTGAAACTGGGCAGTTCAACGGCGTCGTCATGCAGTTCCACCCCCACCAGGGCGCAGCCTTTGGGCAGCATCAAATCGCCGAGCGTGGGGAAACTGTAGAACGGCAGATTGCCCAGGGTGTCGGAGGTATCGGTCTGGGAGCCGTCGGCGCGGCGGTAGGTGGCCGCCACCGTGAATACGAAACTGGCGTCAAAGGCATGGGCGGACCTGAACAGGTTGCCCACGTTGAAGGGCTTGTTGATGCCCTCGACCCCAATGCCGTAATAGCCGCGCATGGGCGCTGAATATCATGTTGTTAGTGTTATGGAAATGTAGTGGATTCAGCCGCGTGGTTTTGGGAGTGCAAAGACGATGGCGGGCCTGTTTTTCGAGGAATTCACGGTGGGGATGACATTCCAGCATCCCATTCGGCGCACCATCACCGAGGCGGACAACGTGTTCTTCTCGGCCCTCACTCATAACCCGGCCGCCCTGCACCTGGACGAGGAAGCCTCCAAGAAAACCGAATACGGCGCGCGGATCGTCAACAGCTGCCTGACCCTGTCCTTCATGGTCGGCATCTCGGTGGGCGAGACCACCCTGGGCACCGCGGTCGCCAACCTGGGCTGGGACGAAGTGCGCTTCCCCAAGCCGCTGTTCCACGGCGACACCATCCGCATCGAAACCGAAGTGGCGGAACTGCGCGAGAGCAAGTCGCGCCCGGACAACGGCATCGTCATCTTCATTCACCGCTGCTTCAACCAGCGCGATGAACTGGTGGGCGTGTGCAAGCGTTCAGCCCTCATGCGCCGCAAGCCCGCATGACCATGCTCCTGCGCGCCATGCTGTTCATCCCGGGGGACAGCGAAAAAAAACTCGCCAAGGCAGCCGAGGTCAAAGCCGACGCCATCATCATTGACCTCGAGGATTCCGTGGCCGCGCCGCGGAAAGAGGCCGCGCGCAAGATGGCGCTGGAATTCCTAAAGGCCGCGCCCCAAGCCGCGCGCAAATCCAAACTGTTCGTGCGCATCAATCCGCTGGAATCCGATGCGCCGAGGCAGGACCTGGCCGCGGTAATCGCGGGCCAGCCCGACGGCATCGTGTTTCCAAAAGCCGCCGGCGTGGCGTCGGTCGAGACGATCTCAAAAGAACTGGATGCGCTGGAAAAGCAGCACGGCGTCACCAGCCCGACGCCGATCCTGGCCATCGCCGCCGAGACCGCGATCGGCGTGCTCACCGCCGGCGAATACGCCAAGGCCAAACCCCAGCGTCTGATCGGCCTGTCGTGGGGCCCGTGGGACCTGGCGGCGGATTTGGGTGCGGCCACCAATCGCGATGCCGACGGAAATTTCGGCTTCACCTACCGCATGGCCATGTCGCTGACACTGCTGGGCGCCAAGGCGGCGGGCGTGCTCGCCATCGACACACCGCACACCGATTTCAAGGATGAGCAGGGTTTGCTCGCGCTGTGCAAATCCATCCGCCGCGACGGCTGGAACGGTAAGCTCGCCATTCATCCGGCACAGGTCGACGTCATCAACGAGGGCTTCCGGCCGACAGCGGAGGAAGTCGCCCACGCCGAGCGCGTGATCGCGGCCTTCGACACCGCCGCGACCGGAGTAGCGTCGCTGGACGGCGTGATGCTGGACCTGCCGCACCTCAAGCAAGCCCGCAACGTCCTCGCCTTGCGCGACGCCGCGGCCTAACGCGCCGTCAAACTTACCGGGGGCTTTCCCGCACCCTGCGCTGTGCTGTCGTGAGCGAAACGAAGCGCGTGCGTCGGCAATCTCTCGGTAATTTCATCGCAGCCTTTTGCGTTCCCGGACGTAGAGTCTCCGTGCGCTTGTTGACCGCATGGGAGTCCCCGCATGTCCACGTCCTCACGCGATCCCCTCTTCATCGGCCACGCCCTCACGCGGGCAGGCTACGGACCCAAACCCGGCGATATCGACGATGTGCGCAAGCGCGGCTTCCCACAGTGGGTCGATGGACAGTTGGCGCCTGACGACGCCGCTGATTCAACCTGCCGCCAGAAGCTCGAGACCGTCACGCTCGCGATCAAATATCCGGCGGGGCCCAACACGCCCGACACCAACGGTGTGGCGCAGACGTGGGACGCGGTCGATGAACAACGCCGGCTCTCGCTTCTCGATAAGCCCATCGACCGCCACTGGGCGCTGCTCGACCGTGGCACCCCCATGGATTACGCCGAGCGGCGGCGGCCGCGCGACGAGGTCATCGCCGCCACCATCCTGCGCGCGGTTCACAGCCGCTGGCAGGTGCGTGAACAAATGGTGGATTTCTGGCACAAGCATTTCAGCATCAACGCCTTTGCGTCCGACCAGATCATGGTGGCGTTGCCGGCCTACGACCGCGATGTGATTCGCGCTCATTGCCTGGGAAATTTCCGCGCCTTCCTCGAAGCGGTGGCGAGTTCGGCGGCGATGCAGTTTTATCTGTCCAATCGCTCCAGCCGGGCCGGCGCCGCCAATGAGAACTATGCCCGCGAGTTATTCGAGCTGCATACCCTGGGCCGCGATGCCTATCTCAACGACAAGTATAACCGCTGGCGGGACGTGCCGGGCGCGACGCGCGGTACGCCGGCGGGCTACATCGACCAGGATGTCTACGAAGCCGCCCGGGCCTTCACCGGCTGGACCATCGCTGATGGCACCCGTGTGGACGCCGGCACCGTGCTGCCAAAGACCGGGCAATTCGTTTACGTGGATGCCTGGCACGACGGGTATCAGAAGCGCGTTCTGGGAAAGGAGTTCGATCCTTTCCGCAAGGCGCAGGCCGACGGCCGCGAGGTGCTGGACCTGGTGGCGGAGCATCCCGGCACGGCACGCTTTCTCTGCACCAAGCTGGTGGCGCGCCTCGTCAGCGAGGAGCCCCCGCAGGCGCTGGTGAACAAGGCTATCACGGCGTGGCGGGCCAATACCAAAGCACCTGATCAGATCGCGCGCGTGGTGCGATTGATCTTGCTGTCACCCGAGTTCGCCGCCGCGCGCGGCGCCCGCATCCGAAGGCCCTTGGCGGTCGCCGCGTCCTTCGCACGCGCCACCGGTCTCGACCTTGTGCCCACCGAGGGGCTGGCGAACGAAATCGGCAATGCCGGCGAACGCTTGTTCGGCTGGCCGAGCCCCGACGGCCTTCCCGATACGCGCCGCTATTTCATCACCACCGATAGCCTGCGCCATCGTTGGAACCTGGTGATCGGCCTCGCGGACAATGCCTGGAAGAACGGCGTGATCCCCGCCGCCGCCCCTGGCACGACACCGCGGGCGTTGGCGCAGCATTGGGTGAGCGCCTTCAACGGCGCGCCGGACGCCAACGCGGAGGCTGCGATCGTGGCGGCCTTCGGCGGCGCGGCAAATCTGCCGCTGGCCGATACGCCCGATAGCGCCCGGCGGGCCGCGCGCATCGCCGCTTACGCCGCCCTTATCCCCTCTTTCCAGACCGCGTGATCCCCATGACCGTTTCATTTTCCCGCCGCCAGTTCCTCGCCGCCTCGGGCGTGAGCGCGCTCGCCGCGCTGCCCAAGGTCGGCATCACCAACATCGCCTTCGCCGCCAGCGACGCGCCCATTCTGGTGGTCGTGCACCAGCGGGGGGCCTGCGACGGCTTGAACCTGATATCCCCCGCCGACGATCCCCGCTTCGTCGCTGCCCGCGTTCCGGAATTGCGGGTGGCGACGGGCGGGCCCGATGCCGGTTACGCCCTCGCCAACGGACCGGCGCCGATCGATTTCCGGCTGCACCCCGCCGCTGCCGCCTTGGCCGAGATCTACAAGAGCGGCCCCCTCGCCTTCGTTCACGCGGTGGGAATAACCGACGCCAACCGCAGCCACTTTGTCGCCACGGACATGATGGAGCGTGGCGTCGCCGCGGTGCCGGAGTTGAGCCACACCAGCGCCGGATGGATGAGCCGCTACCTGAAAGCCGTCGGCGGCGCGCCGGCTTTGGTCGGCAGCGTCTCGGCCGCCAACGCGGTCAGCGGGGAGTATGCCGACTGGCCGGCGGCGCTGGCCGTGCCCAACCTCGACTACGGTTATGGTGCGCCGGGCGGTGGTGAAGCCGCTGGCGTGTTGAACCGGCTCTACAGCAAGGCGCCAGGTTTCATCGGCGATGCCGCCCGCCGCACCTTGGCCACCTTCGACGCCATCGACCATCGCCTGCCGCGCGATCCTCAAGGCAAGATCGCGGCCTATATCGCGGAAGGCGGTGGCGCTTACGAAAAAGCCGGGGCCTTTGGGACCGGCCTCAAGACCATCGCCCGCCTGATTAAGATGGAGATCGGCCTGACCGCCGCCAGCGTCGATATCGGCGGCTGGGATACCCACGAAGGCCAGCCCGGCCGGTTCAAGACCTGCGTCGATCAGCTATCGACCGGATTGGGGACCTTCTGGAACGACCTGTCCGCCTACCATGATCGCCTGGTCGTTGTGATGATGACCGAGTTCGGCCGCCGTTTGCGCGGCAACCGTTCCACCGGCACCGACCATGGCCGCGCCAGTGTCATGGCGGTCATGGGCGGCCGCGTCGCCGGCGGCCGCATTCTCGGCGCTTGGCCCGGGCTCGATCCCGACCAGCTCGAGGAAGGCGTGGACCTCGCGGTGCGCACCGACTATCGCACCGTGCTGAAGGAAGTGCTCGAAGCCCACGGCGGCCGGCCCATGCCGCCGGAGGTGTTCGCCAAATTCCAGGCGCCCGCGCCGCTGGGCCTGTTCGCCCAGATGTAGTTACTTCACGCCGGCGGCGACCTTGAAGTCCGCGCCGGTCTTGGCGCGGATCTCGTCCACCGTCACGTTCGGCGCCAGCTCCGTCAGCGTCAGACCCGGACGGCCGACCTCGAATACGCACAGATCGGTGACGATCACGTGCACCACGCCTTTGCCGGTGAGCGGCAGGGTGCAGGCCTTGAGTATCTTCTTCTCGTCGCCCTTGGCCACATGCTCCATGAGCACCACCACGCGCGGCACGCCTGCCACGAGATCCATGGCGCCGCCCATGCCTTTGACCATCTTGCCGGGGATCATCCAGTTGGCGAGGTCGCCGTTCTCGGCCACCTGCAGCGCGCCCAGGATCGACAGGTTGATATGCCCGCCCCGGATCATGCCGAAGGAGGTGGCGCTGTCGAAGAAGCTGGTGGTCGGCAGCGTGGTGATGGTCTGCTTG
>CANJOI010000097.1 GCA_947475365.1 Fidelibacterota bacterium
ACCAACGACACCACCGCCGCCAAGGCGGAGTTCAGCGCGGCCTTCGATGTGTCCTACGGCATCAACCCGGATTCGGCGGTGATTCCGGTAACGCGCATGCACGGCGTCACGCGGGCCATCACCGTTCCGACCACATCGAAGACGCTGTTCGCGGGGCAGGCGGCGGCCATGTCCCTGGGCGAAGGGCCGAGCTTCTGGGTGCGCCCCGGCATCGCCATGTTCGCCTCTCTCGACGGCAGCGGCGCGCGTCTGGCGGGCGGCGCGCGGGGCGCGGCCTGGGTTTACCTGCGCCAGGTCATGGACGACGTGCGCTTCTTTCGCGACAACCGCAAAGCCTTCGACCGCGCCGAGGCGCGCGCGACGTTGCTCTCGTGCCTGGACCTGGAGGCCCTGGTGCCCGTGATCGAAGGACGCATGCCGCTGGTCATGGAAGCCTACCGCGAGTCCGACATCCGCCAGGTGATCGCCTTCGCCGGCGCCCAGAAACTGCGTGTGATCCTGCTGGGGGGCGCCGAGGCCTGGAAGGTGGCGCCGGACCTCGCGAAGGCGGGCATTCCTGTGATCGCGGACCCGCGCGACAATTTGCCCACCACATTCGAAACACTCGGCGCCAGCCTCGACAATGTGCCGCGCCTCGCGAAAGCGGGTGTCAAGGTCGCCATCGCCACCATGGGCGGCGCGCTGGATCAACGCTATCGCAGCCTGCGGCAGTTCGCCGGTATCGCTGTCGCCAACGGCCTGCCCTACGACCAGGCGCTGGCGTCCATCACGCGTACCCCGGCGGAGATCTGGGGCATGAGCGGCAATTACGGCACGCTGGAAAAGGGCAAGGACGCCGATGTGGTGATCTGGAGCGGCGACCCGCTGGAAATCGCGAGTATCCCGACGGCCGTGTTCATCCGTGGCCAAGCCCAGGACCTGACCTCGCGCCAGACCCAATTGCGCGACCGCTACCGTGACGTGAGGAACGCGCCGCCCAGCGGGTACGTGCCGCGCTAGTTTCCCGCGGTGGCGGCGAACAGGCGGCCGAGTTCAACGCGCGCCTCGGAGGCTTCGATGCTGTCGGCGGGGCAGCGCTTCTCCGCGGTCTGGAACGCCGCTGTGCCGCCGGCGCCGCCGGCGCGGAGTACGCGCCAGACGCCGTAGAACAATTGAATCTCACAGGCGCCGGTGCCGCGAATTTCCAAGGGCGCGATCTTGGTTGTGGCCTCATCGATGGTTCCGGCGGTGAGCAGCGCCTCGGCCATGATCCAGGACGGGTCTTTGCTGTCGTGGACACCGAAATGGGCGAAATCGATCGGCAGCCCGGCGCGCAAGGACGCCTTGCCCAGCCAATAGGCCGTCAGGCCATCGCCCGGATCCTTTTGCACGATGCCGGCGAAGATGCCGGCGGCTTCGCGCCAGTGGCCGTCGAGATAGAGCGACACGCCGCGCCCGAGGATGCCGGCGCCCCGTTGGGCGCCGGTGTCGGCGAGCATGTCGTAGTCCTCGATGGCGTCCCGGAAGCGTCCCGCGACGACCTTGAGATAGGCGCGCCGGCGCAGTAAGTCGAGCTGCGTGGGCGCGGCGCGATAGGCTACGTCGAGATCCGCGATGGCCGCGTCATACTGCGCTAGGCGCTGGTGGAACATGGCGCGCTGGTTATGAGTGCGCCAGGCGTTGGGATCGAGCGCCAGGGCCTTGTCGTTGTCGGCCAGGGCGCGATCGTAATCCTTGAGCGCGCCGAACACGGCGGCACGCCGCGTGTAGTCCTTATCATCGACGGTGCCGTAAGCGATCACGGCGTCCAGGGCATCCTTGGCGCCGGCGTAGTCACCGGTTTCGAACAGCGCGAAGCCGTGATCTGACAGCGCCTGCGCTTCGGTCACGTCGTTGATGTGATAACGCGGCTGCGCGGCGCAGCCCGCGAGAGTCCCCGCAAGAGCCAAAGCCGCGGCTGCCATCGCCCATCGCATGAGACCGGCGTATCCCATGTCAGCCGGGCTCGCCGTAAGCGGCGTTGTGGGAGGGAAAGGATTCGTAGCCTTTGAGCATGTAATCCCAATACAGACGCGGCAGGCCGTATTTGTTGATGACCCAGTTCAGATTCCGCTCCTTGCGCGGATCCAGCGGCAAGGTCGGCGCCGGTTTGCCGCCGTAGACGAACTCGGCCATGAGCACTTTGCCATAGGCCGTGGTCAGCGGACAGGCGGCATAGCCGTCATAGCCCGCCTCGACCGCGCCACCCTCGATCAGATGTAACAAATTGCCAACTACCACCGGGGCTTGTTTGCGCACGGCCGCGGCGGTCTTGGAGTTGGCGGTGGCGGCCGCGTCCCCCAGCGCGAAGATGTTCGGATATTTGACGTGTCGCAGCGAATTTGCATCGACGTCCACAAATCCTGCGGCATTGCTCACGGGGCTGCCCTTCAGCGCCGCGGGCGGGCTTTGCGGCGGCGTTACGTGCAACATGTCGTAAGCGAACGACACGCGCGCACCCCCCGCAACCTCGAATGTCGCCTGCCGCGCCGCGCCGTCGACCGCCACCAGATTGTGCTGTGTATGAACCTCAATGCCGTGGGCGGCGGCGACTTTCACCAGTTCCTTGCCATAGAATGGCACGCCGAAGATCGCCGGCGTCTGCGTAAAGAAGCGCACTTCGCATAGGTGCCGGATGCCGGTACGCTTCAAATGATCGGCGGCGAGATAGGCGGCTTTCTGCGGCGCGCCCGGACATTTGATCGGCATGGCCGGCTGGGTGAACAGGGCCTTGGCGCCGGGCTTCAGGTTCTTTTGGCATTCCCAGGTGTAGGCGGCGAACTGCGGCGCATAGTTGCTGCACACGCCATCTTCACCCAGCGCATCCTTGAGGCCCGGAATTGCATCCCAGTCACACACGAGTCCGGGGCAGATGACGAGATAGTCATAGGTGACGCTGTTGCCGGAAGTCAGCATCACGAGATTGGCGTCGGGCGCGAAGCCGCGCACGGTGGCTTTGATCCAACTGACGCCGTCAGGCACCAGCCGGCGCGTGTCGCGGCGTGTATCCGCGAGCCGTGCGGCGCCCGCGCCCACCAGAGTGAAAGCCGGCTGATAGTAGTGATGGTCCGAGGGCTCGATGATGGCGATGTCGAGCAACCGGTCGTGGCCCCGGCGCAGCAGCGCTGCGGCGACTGTGATCCCGGCCGCGCCGCCGCCGACGATCACAGTCTGATGATGGATTTGCGCCATGATCCATCACACCACCCCGTGGGGCGTGGCATCAACCGCTTTTAGCGGTGTCCGGTGCGTAGCCGTGGAGTGCTCCTTTCGGATCGCGCACCACAAAGGTTCCGTCGCCCTCCGGAGACAGATAGCCCGCGCCCGCCGGCACTTTGCCCGCGCCGCCCGGGATATCCAGGATGTAGGTCGGCAACGCGATGCCCGAGAGACGCCCGCGCAAGGACTGCACCAGGCGTTGTCCCTCCGCCACGGGCACGCGGAAGTGTCCGGTGCCGGGCGCGAGATCCAGGTGATGCAGGTAGTATGGGCGCACGCGCGCCTCGACCAACGCGCGGAACAGGGTTTCGAGCGTTTCGGCGTCGTCATTTACGCCTTTAAGCAGGACGGTCTGCGCGAGCAGCGGGATACCCGCGCCAGCGAGGCGCCCGCAGGCGGCCTTCACGTCAGGCGTCAGTTCGGCGGCATGGTTGCAGTGGATGCCCAGATAGACCGGCTTGGAGATGGCGGTGAGCGCTGCGATCAACGGGGCGTCGATGCGTTCGGGGGCCGCCACCGGCACGCGGCTGTGGATGCGCACGGTCTTCACATGCGGAATGGCGTCGAGGGCGTTGAGGATCTCCGACAGGCGGCGCGCGGACAGGGTCAGGGGATCGCCGCCGGTAAGGATCACTTCCCACACGCCCGGGCGATCCCGGATGTAGTCGAGGGCCGCGATCATTTCCGCCGCCGACAGCACGCCGGCTTCGCCCACGGTCTCGCGGCGGAAGCAGAAGCGGCAGTAGACCGCGCAGCTGAGGGTCGGCATCAGCAGCAGCCGGTCGGGATAGCGGTGCACGATCCCTTTCACCGGGGAATGAGCATGGTCGCCGATGGGGTCGGCGCGTTCGGCGGGACTGACCGCCAGTTCCTCGGCCGAAGGCACGAACTGCCGTGCGACGGCGGGATGAGCCCGGCTCAAGGCCGCGAGGGGAGGCGTGATGCCGATGGCGTAACGCTCGGCAACGCCGGCGAGGCCCGGCACGGCGTCCGCGGCCAGCAATCCGGCCTCGGCCAGGGCGGCCGGCGTGGTCAGGCTGCGGAAAGGCGCATGATTCATGGACGTTTGGTCGGGCAGACGCGTGCCAGAGTCAAGCAGGTTGCAAACAATTATAGGCGCGGGGCTTGCCTTGATTGGGGCGATCAAATACCTCCAGGTGCATGAGCGAGAAGAAAACACCTGAGAAAAAGCCACCCCTGCCCAGGGCGCGCCGGCGTCCGGAACGGGTGATGCTGGCGTCCTTGATCCTGATGCTGGGCATCGCCGCCTATCAGTTCAAAACCGAGGGCTACGCTTTCCTGATCGGCAGCGCGCGGGAGGAACCGGCGGGCGAGTCCAAGCTGGTACGCCTGTCCTGCACCTATTTCACCGGCACCGACAAGGTCATCACCCATGTGATGCGCGCGGAATCGGACGAGAAGACCAAGGCGGGCTGCGGCTTCTTCACCAAGCTGCCGAAGATAAAGAATGATCCCTACGAGATCATCCCCGGCGAAAAGACCATTCCCATCGGTCCGCCTAAGAGTGAAACGCCGCCGCCCGAGCCGCCCGCCGCGGAAACCCCCAAACCTTAGCCTTCGAGTTCCTCGCGGCGCATTTCCACCGCCAGCCATTCGTCCTCGGCGGCGGCCAGCGCGGCGCCGGCGGTTTCAAGCGCGCTCGCGGTTGCCGCGAAGGCTCTCGGGTCGCGCGCGAACAAGTCCGGGGTCGCGAGCTTGGCCTTCAGTTTGGCGATCTCCGCTTCCAAAGTCTTGATACGCTCCGGCAGGGTCTTGAGGGCGTGCGCGTCCTTGAAGCTCAGCTTGCCTTTTGACGGCGCGCGTGGCGGCTCCCGCGATGCTTCCTTGGCCTCCTTCGCAGGCGCGATCTTTTGCGTGGCGCGGGCTTCGACGCCATGGCCGCGCTGGGCGATCATGTCAGAGTAACCGCCGGCATAGACCGTCCATTTACCCGGGCCGTCGTAGGCAATCAGGCGATCTATCGTCCGGTCCAGGAAATCGCGGTCGTGGCTCACCAGCAGCACCGTGCCGGGATAATTCGCCAAAGTTTCCTGGAGCAGTTCCAGGGTTTCGAGATCCAGATCGTTGGTGGGTTCGTCCAGGATCAGCACATTGGAGGGCTTGGCCAACGCGCGGGCCAGCATGAGCCGGCCGCGTTCGCCGCCCGACAGCACCGACACCCGCACCCGCGCCTGGTTGGGATCGAATAGAAAATCGCGCATGTAGCCGATGACATGTCGCGATTCGCCGTTCACCGCCACATGGTCGCCATGGCCCCCGGTCAGGGCGTCCTGCAAGGTCGTCATGGGGTCGAGGGAATCGCGGCTCTGGTCCAGGGTCACGGTCTCGAGATTGGCGCCTTGGCGCACGGTCCCTTGGTCCGGGGCAAGGCTGCCGTTGAGCAGATTGAGCAAAGTGGTCTTGCCGGCGCCGTTGGGGCCGACGATGCCGATGCGGTCGCCGCGCATCACGCGCAGCGAGAAATCCTTCACAATCGCCCGGTCGCCATAGGACTTGGAGACCGCCTTGGCTTCCACCACCAGCTTGGCCGACATCTCGCCGCCGACCTCTGGCATGGCGACGTCGCCCAGGCTGCCGCGGTCCTCGCGCCGGGTGCGCTTCATGGTGTGCAGATCGGCGAGGCGCTTCTGGTTGCGTTTGCGCCGGCCAGAGACGCCGTAGCGCACCCAGTCCTCTTCCATGGCGATCTTGCGGTCGAGTTTGTGGCGCGCGAGTTCTTCCTGCTCCAGCACGTCGTCGCGCCAGACCTCGAAAGCGCCGAAGCCCTGGTCCAGGCGCCGGGTGGCGCCGCGATCCAACCAGATGGTGGTGCGCGAGAGGTTGGTGAGGAAGCGCCGGTCGTGGCTGATCAGGACCTGGGCGGAGCGGCTTTCCTTCAAGGTCGCTTCCAGCCATTCGATCAGCGGCAGGTCGAGGTGGTTGGTGGGTTCGTCCAGCAGCAGGACATCTGGTTGCGGCGCCAAGGTGCGGGCCAGCGCCGCGCGCCGGATCTCGCCGCCCGAGAGATGGCCCGGCTCCTCGGCGCCGGTGAGGCCGAGCTGCTCCAGCAGGTAGCGTGCACGATAAGCGTCGTCGTGGGGGCCTAGCCCGGCTTCGACATAGGCGAGCGTCGTGGCGAAGCCCGACAGATCCGGCTCCTGGGGCAGGTAGCGGATCGAGATCCCACGTTTGAGGTCGCGGTCGCCTTTGTCCGGCTGCACCATGCCGGCGGCGATCTTGAGCAGGGTCGATTTGCCCGAGCCATTGCGCCCCACCAGGCACAGGCGCTCGCCTTCAGACACGGACAGGTCGGCGCCATTCAGCAGCGGATGTCCACCGAAGGTGAGTTGGATGCCGCGCAGGATCAGAAGGGGCGCCATCAGGCCGAGACTCCACGATAGTAACGCCGCAGCAGAATGAACGCGGCGGCCGCGCCGAACAGGGCTTGCAGGATTCCCAGCGACAAGGGTGCGCCGTGGCGGATGGCGGCGGCGGTCAGCAGGCAGGCGGCGCTGCCGCCGGCATCCCAGCCGCCCTCGGTGGCGACATGGAAGCGCAGTGTGCAGGGGGCCTGTTTGGCCTGATTGTAGACGGCGGTCATCAGCATGGGCGTGTAGAGGCATATCACAAACGCGCCGACAGCATTGGCGATCACCGCCAGCGCGGGATTGCCCAAGGCGCTCGCGCGCAGGCAGATCGCGGCGCCCAGCGCCAGCACGGCGAGCCACAGGATTTTGATCCCGTGACCCTTGTCGATAAACCGGCCGAGCACCAGGCCGCCCGCAGCGCCCGCGACAGCGGCCAGCGCCAGGGCGCCGCCGTAGGCCAGGAAACTCTCGCCCAATGTGGTGAACAGGCCGATCTGCCAGGTCACCACGAAGCCGGTGGCGATCCAGCCGTCGGTAAGGAACAGCAGAATGCCCGGCGTGGAGGCCTGGAGGGCGCCCGGCACTTCGCGCGCGATGATGATCTTCGGTGTGCCGAACAGGGGAACGGCGGCCAGAACCTGGACCAGCGCGGTCGCCCCGAAAGCGATCTGCGGCCCAAAAGTCACCAGCGCCCAGCCGGTGACAATGGGGCTGACGATGCCGATCACCGCCACGACCGCCTCGCGCGCACTGATCTGGTGGCCGCGATGCTCCAGGTCGCCCAGAGACGCGAAGGTGGCGTGATAGCTGGTCCAGTAGAGCGTGTCGCCGACGGAGGCCACCGCGCACAGGGCGAACAGCGCCGGCCCGACGCCGTCCACCGCCGCCAGCAGCGGGAACTGGAACGCCGTGAACAGGGTGCCCACGATCAGCAGCGGGCGCAGGCCGAAGCGCGCCGCGGCAGGAACCACCCACGGGCGGATCAGGAACCGTCCGGCCAGGATGGCCGCCAGCGCGGTGAGCACGTCGGGCGCCGGTACGCCGGCCTTGAGCATGTAGACAAAAAAGAACGCGCCGCTGCCGAACAGCGCGACGGAATAGATGGCGTAATGGAGATTGAGCAGGTTGACGGCGCGGTTGGCGAGATAGGCCATCGGAACCCGGCTAAAGAATCACGCCGCCCGGAGACGCACGGCTCTTTGAGATGTCCTCCGGAGGATGGTGCTGCCGAGTAGGATTGAACTACCGACCTCCCCCTTACCAAGGGGGTGCTCTACCACTGAGCTACGGCAGCGTAGAGGACATGAGGGGCCGAAAAGCGCGAACCCCGCCTGCAAAGAGGCGCGGAACATGCCATAACAGCCCAGGGGCCGCAAGCGAAGGGTACGGACCCTAAAACCCCAGTATTTAATGGGTTTTTACACAAAGTCGGGGCCGGCGGAGGCGGGGTGTGGACAAGAACCGGGATTCATCCAGGGCCAGGGCGGGGCGCACAGCGCCGACATCGGCCGCGGCCCGAGCGCGCCAGGCGGCGGCTCTGCGCGAGAACCTCCAGCGCCGGAAAGCCCAGGCGCGCGGCCAGGACGAGCAGGAGTCCAAAGATCCCAAGTCCGAAGACCTTAAATCACCAGCGGGCCCTGGCTAGCTTGAGGCTGCCCCAGGCCTTAAGTTACAACCCAACCCGTCATTTACGTGCCTAAGGACCCGCCATGACCGTGATGCCCGACACCTGGATCCGCGACATGGCGGTGAACAAGGGCATGATCGAGCCCTTCACCGACCGCCTGGCGCGCGAGGGGGTGATCTCCTACGGCGTGTCGTCCTACGGCTACGACGCGCGGGTCTCGGACGAGTTCAAGATTTTCACCAATCTCGATTCCGTGGTGGTGGACCCCAAGAATTTCTCCGACCAGGGTTTCGTCGACCGCAAGACCGATATCTGCGTGATCCCGCCCAACAGTTTCGCGCTGGCGCGTACGGTCGAGTACTTCCGCATCCCGCGCAACACGCTGGTGATCTGCCTGGGCAAGTCGACCTACGCCCGCTGCGGCATCATCGTCAACGTCACGCCGCTGGAACCCGAGTGGGAAGGCCACGTCACCCTGGAATTCTCCAACACCACGCCCATGCCCGCGCGCATCTACGCCAACGAGGGCGCGGCGCAGTTCATCTTCCTCAAGGCCGACAGCATTTGCGAAACCTCCTACGCCGACCGCAAAGGCAAGTACCAAGGGCAGAAGGGCGTGACACTGCCACGCCTTTAAGGTGTCCTCATCCCGCCGCAATGCGCGGCGATATTCCGGTTTTCCAAAGATAGGCTTTACGTGGACAGCATAAGAATAGAAGGCGGCATACCGCTCAAAGGCGACATCACCATCGGCGGCGCGAAGAACGCCGCCCTGCCGCTGATGACCGCGAGCCTGCTCACGTCCGAGCCGCTGACTCTGGTCAACATGCCGGACCTGGCGGACATCGCTACCCTGAGCAAGCTGCTCCGCCACCACGGCACGCGGGTCGACCAGTCGGCTATCGGCGCCGGTCATGAGCGCGGCGACGCGGGCGCCACCGGCCAGACCATGACGCTGACCGCCGACCGCATCACCGACCTCACCGCGCCTTACGACCTGGTGCGCCGTATGCGCGCCTCGGTGCTGGTGCTGGGGCCGCTGCTGGCGCGCATGGGCGAGGCCAAGGTATCGCTGCCGGGCGGCTGCGCCATCGGTTCGCGCCCGGTGGACCTGCACTTGAAGGCCCTGGAAGTCCTGGGCGCTAAGATCGATGTGCGCGAGGGCTATATCTACGCCTCCGCGCCCGGCGGCCTGAAGGGCGCCAAGGTCACCTTCCCCAAGGTTACGGTCGGCGGCACGGAAAACCTACTGATGGCGGCGACGCTGGCCAAGGGCGAAACGCTGCTGGAGAACGCCGCGCGCGAGCCCGAGATCGGCAACCTCGCGGACTGCCTGAACGCCATGGGGGCGGAGATCACCGGCATCGGCTCGGGCACCTTGCGCATCAAGGGCGTGTCGTCGCTGCACGGCGCCAAGGTGGCGGTGATCTCGGACCGCATCGAAGCCGGCACCTATGCTATCGCCGGCGCCATCACCCGCGGAAATGTAATCCTTAAAGGAACACGGTTTGATCTGCTGGAATCCGTGTTCACAGCCCTGCGTCAGGCCGGTGTGACGGTGGAGGACGGCAAGGACGGAATCACAATCGCGGTACCAGGCGCCATTAAGGGTGTGGATGTCGCCACCGACCCGTTCCCCGGCTTCCCCACCGACATGCAGGCGCAGTGGATGGCGCTCATGGCGACAGCCGAAGGCGCCTCGATGATCACCGAGACCATCTTCGAGAACCGCTTCATGCATGTGCCCGAACTGGCGCGCTTCGGCGCCGATGTGAACGTGCACGGCGCCTCGGCGATCGTGCGCGGCCGCAAGCAGCTTTCCGGCGCGCCGGTCATGGCCACGGACCTGCGCGCATCGTCGTCGCTGGTGCTGGCGGGGCTGGCCGCGTCGGGTGAAACCATCATCAACCGCGTCTACCACCTCGATCGCGGCTACGAGCGGCTGGAGCAGAAACTGGCCGCCTGCGGAGCGCGCATCGAGCGCGTCTCGCCGGGCTGAGATCACAGTGAGCGCGGACGATCCTTCCCGCGCCCGCCCGCGCTCCATTGTGCGGGTTGAACTGGACGAGCGCTCCTTCCTGCGCCGCCGCCCCGCGGTCGAGCACGAACGCGAAGTCGCGCTGTTCGACCTCCTGGAGGAAAACACCTTCATCCTGAAGGGCGAGGGCGTGGCGCCGGGTCCCTACCACCTGCGCCTGGGCCTGTCCGAAGACCGCTTGGTGTTCGACCTCGCCGACGAACAGGCGGCGCCCCAGAAACAGATCACACTGTCCGTGCGCCCGTTCCGCATGCTGGTGAAGGACTACTTCATGGTGTGCGAGAGCTATTACGACGCCATCAAGGCGTCGTCGCCATCACAGATCGAGGCCATCGACATGGGCCGGCGTGCGCTCCACAACGAGGGCGCGGTCATGCTCTCGGAGCGTCTGGCCGAGCACGCGGAACTGGACCACACCACCGCGCGGCGGCTGTTCACCCTGCTCTGCGTCTTGCATATGCGCGGCTGAGCGGAGCATGTTAGGCCGAAGTGGGAACCGGTTCGGCCGCCCAACATGCGACCAAACTAGGTACAACAAGGCATGACAACACCGTTCATCCTGGCCTCAGCCTCGCCGCGCCGTCTGCAGCTACTTACACAAATAGGGTTTCCGCCGGATTCCGTGGAGCCCGCGGATATCGACGAGACGCCGTTGAAAGACGAACAGCCGCGCCCGCACGCCGGGCGCCTGGCGACGGCGAAGGCCGCCGTGGTGGCCGCGCGCCATGCCAACGCCATTGTATTGGCGGCCGACACGGTGGTGGCCTGCGGGCGGCGCATCCTGCCCAAGGCGGAGACCGAGGCAGAGGTGCGCGCTTGCCTGGAAATGCTTTCGGGCCGCCGCCACCGGGTTTACGGCGGCATCTGCGTGCGCGCGCCGAACGGGCAGGTCTGGGACCGGGTGGTGATGACCGCCGTGATCTTCAAGCGGCTGTCGGACGCTGAGATCGACACTTACATCCAATCAGGCGAAGGCATCGGCAAAGCCGGCGGCTATGGCATCCAGGGGCGCGCCGCGGCGCTGGTCAGCAGCATCAACGGCTCTTATCCCAATATCGTCGGCTTGTGTGTTTACACCACCGCGGGGTTGATCGCCGCGGCGAGAGCTACTTGCTGAGGCCGAGCCTCTGCTGGGCGTAGGCCTGGTCGCGGATCTCTTGCCACCAGGACCGATTGTTCAGGTACCAGGCGACCGTTGCGGCCAGGCCCTGCTCGAAGGTGTGCTTGGGCTTCCAGCCCAGGTCGCGCGCGATCTTGGACGCGTCGATAGCGTAGCGGAAATCGTGCCCGGGGCGGTCGGTGACGTAGCTCACCAGACGCCGGCGCGGGCCGGCCGCGTCCACGCCGGCCGCCTGATCCACCAGGTCGCAGATGGTGTGCACGACGTCGAGGTTCTTGCGTTCGGAATTGCCGCCGACGTTGTAGCTCTCGCCCACCGCGCCTTTGCGCAGCACCAGCCACAGGGCTTCGGCGTGGTCGTCCACATGCAGCCAATCGCGCACGTTCTCGCCCTTGCCGTAAACCGGCAGCGCCTCGCCCAACAATGCCTTGATAATCATCACCGGGATCAGCTTCTCGGGGAATTGCCAGGGGCCGTAGTTGTTGGAGCAGTTGGTCACCAGCACCGGCAGGCCATAGGTATGGTTCCAGGCGCGCACCAGGTGATCAGCCGCCGCTTTGCTGGCGGAATAAGGCGAGTTGGGCTGATACGGCGTGGTCTCGGTGAACAGGCCGTCGCTGCCCAGGGTGCCGAATACCTCGTCGGTGGAAATATGGTGGAAGCGGAAGCGCGCCTTGCCGGTGTCGTCCAGCGTCTTCCAATAGGCGGTGGCTTCTTCCAGCAGGATCGCCGTGCCCATGACGTTGGTGTGCACGAACAATGACGGTCCGTCGATGGACCGGTCCACATGGGTCTCGGCGGCGAAGTTCACGACCGCGTCGGGTTTGAACGCCGCCAGCTGCGCGCGCATGGCGGCGCGGTCGGCGATGTCGCCCTGGACGACCTGATAGCCCGGCGCGGCGCCGGCCGTCTCCACCGCCGTCGGCTTGG
>CANJOI010000098.1 GCA_947475365.1 Fidelibacterota bacterium
CCGGCGCGCTGCGCAATGCCGGCGGCGAGATCACCGCCAGCGGCCTGGACACCCCGGTCAACGCCATCCGCATCGGTGAACTGACCACCATCCCCAGCATCATCAATTCCGGCAGTATCACCGCCACCGCGCGTGATTCCTCGGAAGACGCCACCACCGGCGCCGCGGGCTACGGCGGCGGGGACGCCACCGCCATCTCCATCGACGCCCGCGCCAATGTCGCGCGTTTCGTCAACAGCGGCGTCGTCACCGCCGACTCACACGGCGCCACCCAGAGCGCCTATGCCGTCACCGACGCCTCGGGCACGCTCACCTCGGTCGACAACAGCGGCAGCGTCACCGCCACCGTCAAAGGCACGGGATCCGCCACCGCCTTCGACCTCAGCAAGGCCACGACCGCCATCACCTTCCGCAATTCCGGCGCGATCATCGGCGATATCGCCTTGGGAGCAGGCGACAACGACTTCGCCAGCACCGCCGGCGGCGTCACCGGCGCCATCAAGGGCGGCCTCGGCAACGACCGCGTCGCCCTCGCCAGCACGCTGGTCACCGGCAACATCGTGCTGGCGGGGGGCGCCAACACATTGTCGCTCACCAACAGCACCCTCACCGGCGGCATCAGCGCGGATACGGGAACCGTCGCCCTGACCATGGCGGGCAGCACGCTGTCGATCCCCGCCGCCGCGCCGGTGCATGTCACCTCGGGCAGTGTCACCGGCGCGTCGGTGATCAACTTCAACATCAACGCCACCGGCGGTTATTACGGCACCATCACCGCCGACGGCGCGTTCTCCATCGGCAGCGGCACGGCCCTCACCACCGTGCTCACCGGTCCGGTGCAGGACAAGCTCACGGTCAACCTGATCCAGGCCCAGACCCTGGTGCTGGGCACCGACATCGCCGTGCAGCAGCCCACATCCACGGCGATGTACAGCAAGCGCATCACCGTCAGCGGCAACACCCTGCAGTATCAGGTCACCCGCAACACCGCGACGCAGATCGGCCTCTCCAGCGACCTCGGCAAGGTCTACGAAGCGGTGGTGCCCGCGCTGACGACCGATGACGAGCTGTCGACGGCGCTGGGCGGCATCGCCGCGCGCGCCGATTTCACCAAGGCGCTGAATCAGCTGATGCCCGATGTCGCCGATGCCTCACGCATCGCCGCGCTCAACGGCATCAATCTCTCGCAGTCGGCCGTGCGCCGGCGCATGGAAGGCCTGTCGCGCACCCTGGATGAACCCTTCGGCCGCTATCGCAGCAGCTACTGGGCGCAGCTGTACGGCACCTACGGCACGCAAAACACCGCGCAGAACGCCGCCGGCACGTCGATCCCCGGCTACAAAGTCGTGACCGGCGGCATTGCCGCTGGCATCGACGGCGAACTGGACCGGAACTGGCTGGGCGGCCTGTCCATCAGCCAGACCAGCAGCTACATGACCGAGAAGGATAACGTGGGACGGAAGAGCGACCTTTCCAGCACCGCATTCGATCTCTACACCCGCGCCAATTTCGAGCCGGTCTATGTGCAGGGCATCATCGGGTTCGCCTATGACAGCCATTCCAGCACCCGCGACGTGACGGTGGTGGACGTGGCGCGCAAGGCGGAGTCCGATTGGACCGGCAACCAGCTCTCCACCGCGGTCGATGTCGGCACCGACGTGACCCTGGGCCGCGGCCACCTGGTGCCCTACCTGCGCGGCGCCTATGCCCGCATCTTTCAGCAGGCGCATAAAGAGGCCGGCGCGGGCGACGGCGCGGACCTCACCTACGCCCATCGCACCACCACCTCCTTGCGCGCCGGCGGCGGTGTGGCCTTCCAGTACATGACCGAGCTGTGGGACCTCTCCGGACTCCAATTCGAATTGCGCGGCGACTTCGCCCACGAATTCAAAAATGGCGCGCCGGTCTTCCAGGCCCAGTTCACCTCGGGCACAGCCGCCTTCACCGTACAGGGCGTGGCCCCGGCGGCGGAGACCCTCACCGGCGGCGTGGGCCTGGCCTGGAAGCAGAAGTTCTCCACCTGGAGCCTGGACTACGACGCCCAGAAAGCCGGCGGCTACCTGGGCCATAACCTGACCCTGACCTACCGCGCGCGCTTTTAGCTGTATCGCTACCGCCTACTTGATCGCGCCGCCCAGCCAGCGCGCGACGTTCAGCACGAACTGCTTGTTCTCCGGCGCATCAGGCGCATTGAAGCCGAACTTCTGGCCGTTGCTGTCCTGGGCGGTGAACATGCCGCCTTCGCCGAAGACCGCGAGGCGGCCTTTGCCCACCGCCATCACGGCCCCCTGCAACTTTCCGGCCGCGTCCTCTTGCGGCGTGGCGGGCGAGAACGTCCAGGCCTCCTTGGGCAGCAGCACCGCGTAGCCTTGCGGAAACACCAGGAGCGGCTTCGCGCCCGGCGGCGCGGTGAAGGCCGAACCGGTGAAGGTGATAATGCGCGTGAGGTCCTTGGTGAGGACGTCGTCGCGCAGTGTATTGTCGGCGCGGGTAAACGGATCACCCGCGCGCGGCCCCGGCATGCGGAAGGCGAAGCCGTTGCTGAAATCGAACCCGAACGCCTTGGCGAGCGGCTGCGCCGCGCCCGCGAACGGCATGTGATCGGCGATCAGCAGGAGCGACCCGCCCTGCTCCACCCAGGCCTTCACCGCCGCCACCTCCGCGTCCGTGAAGGCCGAGGGCGTCGGCAACAGCCAATGGTCGACATTGACCTGATTGAGCGCGTTGGACACCACCAGCACTTTTGCGCGCGCCAGCACCGCCGGCGTGAACGGCGCCTGCGAGCCCTGGAGCTTGAAACCGTCGTTGCGCAAGAGATCCGCGAACGGCTTAAAGCGCCCGTCGATGGTGTGATAGTTGTGGTGCGCCTCGTCGATCAGCACCACCGGGCCGGCGTCTTTGGCGTAGGCCGGTTTGGCGACGGACAAATCCGCCGCCGGGTCCGCGAGTTGCTCCTCTGCTGCGAATACGGGCGCGGCGAGGAGCGCGGCGATTGTGAGCACCACACCCTTGTCTGTCATTGCCCGCTTCATGCGGGCAATCCATGCCTCCGCGCGCAGAATTCGCATCGTTGCTCTCTGATGTATGGATTGCCCGGACAAGCCGGGCAATGACCGGTGGAGGCGTATCCTACGGCTTCGCTCCGCCCGCCAGCGCGAATTTCTGCACACGTTTGCCGGCGGCTTCGGCGGTGTAGAGGTTGCCCTTCGAGTCAAAGGCGATCTGGTGCAGGCGGTTCAGCTCACCCGAATAGTGGCCGAAGTGACCGAAGGTCGAGAGCACTTCGCCGTTCGAGCGCCGGATGATGCGGATCTGGAAGTTACCCAGGTCCGACACCGCCAGGAGGCTCTGGGTCTTGTCGGGCCAGAAGGTGATATGCCCCACGGTGCCGGGCGGATAGGTGTTCTTGCCGTAGAAGTATTCGGTCACGAAGGTGCCGTCCTTCTTGAAGATCTGCATGCGGTCGTTGTCGCGATCGCACACATACACCAGACCGTCCTTCGCCAGCTGCACGCAGTGGACGTTGCGGAACTGGTCCGGCTTCTCGACGGTGGGATCGTAGGTGCCTTCTTTCACGTCGGTGGGGGTCTTGCCATAGGCGCCCCACTGGCGCTTGAACTTGCCGGTGGTCATGTCGAACACCGCCACGCGGTGGTTGCCGTAGCCGTCGGCGACGTAGATCTCATTGGCCGCCTCGTCCAGCGCCATGCCGGCGGCGCCCGAAAGCTGGTCCTCGGCGGTGGAGCCCTTGCTCGGCCCCGCGTGGCCGATCTGCATGATGAACTTGCCGTCGCCGGTGAACTTCAAAAGCTGGCCGTCAGCGGGGCGCCCCTGGAACTCACGCGTGGCCGAGCCCGCGATCCAGACGTTGCCTTTGCTGTCTACGACGATGCCGTGTTCGGTGGAGGGCCATTCATACCCTTGGCCGGGTCCACCCCAGCTGCGCAGCACATCGCCCTTGGGCGAGAACTCGATCACCGGCGGCGCCGGGATGCAGCATTCCGCCGTGGGCGGTGTCGCGGCGGCGGCCTTCTCCCAGGGGAACAGGGTGCTGGGCCGGTTGTAGATCCACACATGGTCCTTGGCGTCGATGAACATGCCGCCCAGTTCGCCCAGCGCCCACTTGTTGGGGAGCGGCAGCTTGGGCCAGCTGTGATCGATCTTGAACGTGGGCCCTTCCGCGGCAGCCGGCACGGCAAATCCCAACGCCAGCACAGCGGTCAGCAGCAAACGGAACTTCATGTGATTCTCCCCAAAATAGAAAGCTACTTTAGCGCGTCCCGCAGCGGACCCAAATACGCATCGTAGGGTTTCGCCCGCTTCAAGGCCGTGGTGTAGATGGGCTGGCGCACCTGCAGGGCGCTGGCGGTGGCGATGGAGCGCTGGGTGCGGTAGAACTCCAGCACATCATCGTTCCACGACAGCCCGCAGTAAGCCAAAAGGCGCCGCGCCGCGCTCTCCAGGTCCGCGACCACATCCTCATAGGTCACATCCAGGATGGCATCAGCCGGCAGCACCGCTTTCCAGTGCGCCATCAGGGCGCGGTAATCGCGCGCATAGCGGCCGAGGTCCGTGAGGTCATAGCTGAAATTCTGCCACTCGCGGAACAGCTTCGAATAACACGACACACAGGTGTCCTCGAGGTCGCGCACGGCATGGATGATGCGCGCGTTCGGGAACGCCATGCGGATCAACCCAATATTGATGAAATTCCCCGGCAGCTTATCCACGGTGCGCAAGCGCCCTTCCAGAAGCGGCGCGAGACGGTCGAGATAATCCGCCCCGATGCCCGCCGCCGCGCCCGCCAGCTGCCCGGCATGGGCGGCGTAGTTCAGGGGCACTGTGGTCGCGCCCAACACGCTGCGCGCCGCCGCGTCGAAGGCGGTGCTTTCGCCCACCGCGCGCACATCCGGGTGGCTGGCGAGGATCTGCTCGATCAGCGTCGTGCCCGCGCGCGGCATACCGACGATGAAGATCGGCGCGGCCCGGGATGCACTGGCGGATTGCAGCAGGTCCTTGCCGAACACCTCGGCCACGCCGCGCAGATAGGCGCTCATGGCCTCGCGGTTATAGATGATGCCGGCGCGCTTCAGCGCATTGCCCTTTTCCAGCTGCGCGAAGGCCCCGGCATGATCGCCGGTGTCCGCCAGCGCCTTGGCCAGGGCGAAGTGGATATACACCGCCTTCGCCGGCGGCAGGCGCGGATCGTTCGCCGCGATCAGGTCCGCCATGCCCTTGAGGTTGTCGAGCGCGATGTCGCCGGGCGCGGCGGTCACCAGCTCGGCGCGGTTCAGGTAGCTCTGGGTGTAGAACGGATCGTCGGCGATGGCCTTGCCGTACAGCTCCAGCGCGCCCGCGAAATCGCCTTTCTCTTTCTTGAGGTTGGCGAGGTTGTTGCGCGCCTCGGCATAATCGGGCTTCAGCGCCAGCGCCGTGGTGTAGGCGCGTTCGGCCTGATAGCCCAGCCCCATATGCTCCAGCGCCACGCCGATGGCGTTGTGAGCCAGCACATCGTTGGGCTCCAGCGCCAGCGCCTTTTCGTAGTGGTCGCGCGCCTCGGACCAGCGTTCCGCCGCGTGATGGGCGATGGCGAGGTTCTTATGCAGCGCCGCATTGTCCGGCGCCAGCACCACGGCCTTGTTATACACCGCGATGGCGTCGTCGCCGCGGCGCAGGTTGTGAAATACGCCGCCCAGGGTGTTCCAGATCAGGGCGTCGCCGGGTTTCGCCGCCGCCGCCTTCTCCAGCCAATGGATCGCCTGTTCGGCGTTACCCTGCAGCAGATAATTGTAGCCGACATTGTAGAGCACATCGCCGTTGCCGGGCGCGGCAGTGGCCGCCGCCGCGTAAATCTGCCCCGCTTCGTCGAGCAGGCCTTTGACCTGCAGCGCGTTGGCCAGATTGTTGGCCACGGGGATCGAGCCCGGTGCCAGGACGAAAGCACGGCGATAGACCGTAATGGCTTCCTCCACCTGGCCCTGGGCCAGCAGCGCGCCGGCCAGGGTGTTGTGATAGGACGGCAGCCGCGGATCTATGCTGATGGCGCGGTTCACCAGGTCGACGGCGATATCGTTGCGCCCGTTCTGGTAGGCCAGGTAGCCGAACATATGCAGTGCGTCGGCATGGCGCGGGTCGGCCTTCAGCGTCTCTTTATAAAGGCGCTCCGCCTCTTCCCACCTGCCGCTCTCATGGGCTTTGGCGGCACGGGTGAACAGGGCCTTGGTTTTGGCGGCCATGGACGGCGCTCCGGCAGGCGATTGCTTTGAAATTACAGAGCAAATCATACCCTAATCGCGCTATTGTCCCAGAGGATTTGCCCAGGGGAATGGGCGCCGGTTTTGGGGGCTCTCTTTATATGTACCGCTGGCTTGTCGCCGCGCTGTTGCTGTGGGGCGCCCCCGCGGCGGCCCAGAGCGCAGCCGCGCCGCCGGCGGCGCCCGCATTATTCGACGCCCTGCCGACTGCCGCCGCGCCTGAGACTCCCGCCGCCGGTCTGGGCGCGGTCCGCGGCCGCAGCGTGGCGGTCAACCCTGTATCCCTTGGCGGACTCCTGGGGCCGGGCGAGACCCGCGCCACCCTCAACCTGTTCGACGACCTCGCCGTCGAGGTCACCACCCTCAAGGCCGTGCGCAGTCCCCTCGGCCACCAGATCCTGCAGGGCGAACTGACGGACGGCGGCAGCGCCAGCTTCGCCATCATCGACGGCACCGTGACGGCGCAGATTTCCACGGGCAACCGCCGCATCACCGTGCAGCCCCTGCCCGGCGGCGCCCACCGCATCACCGAATTCACCAAGGCGCCCCTGGCCGATGACACATTCCGCCCCGCCGTGCGGCCCGGGGATACCGGCGCGGCGCCGCTGTCATCGATCGAGAAACCCTCGGCCGCCGCCACCCAAATCCGCATCCTGGTGGCCTATACGCCCAAGGCGCTGACGCTGTACCCGTCGCTGGCGACCTTGCGCGCCACCGTCGCGCTGATGATCGCCGACCTCAACACCACGCTCGCCAACTCGCAGATCCCGGTGGAAGCGGTGCTCGCCGGCATCGAACAGGTGAACTACACCGAGCCCGCGGGCCTCACGAGTCAGCAACTGATGGACACCGCCCGCCGCGAGACCGGCGACTTCGCGCGCCTCCAGACCGTGCGCTATGCCACGAGCGCGGACATCGTGTCGGTGCTCACCGGCTACAGCGACACCACCTCCTGCGGCCGCGGCTCTCTCAATGACTATCTCGACACCGTCAACCAGAGCCAGGTGCGCTTCTACACCGAGAACGGCCTCAACGTGGTCAGCGTCAGCGGCAGTTGCCAGAGCATCGTCACGCTGTCGTTCGCCCACGAGGTCGGCCACAACCTGGGCGCCAGCCACGACCGCTATGTGCTCACCAACCCGCTGCCCGGCCCGCAGTTCTACGCCGCCGGGTACGTGGACCTGACCGGCAAGTTTCGCGACACCATGGCCTACGACGACCAGTGCGACGCCAACGCCGTCAGTTGCCCGCGCCTTCTGTATTTCTCGAACCCCAGCCTCACCTACAACGGCCGGCCCCTGGGCGTGGCCGCCGACCAGCCCACGGCGGCCGACGCCTCGCGCCGCATCCGCGAGATCGCGCCTTACGTGGCGCAGTTCCACGGCCTGCTCTCGATCCCCACGCAACCGGTGCTCTCGGTGCTGGTGAACGGCTCCGGCATCGTGACCGGAGGCACCATCGATTGCGGCGTCACTTGCGCCGCGACACTCACCTCGGGCGCGTCGGTGACGCTCACCCCCAGCGCGCCCGCCGGCTGGAGCTTCGCCAGCTGGGGCGGCGCCTGTTCCGGCACCGCCGCCGCCTGCACGGTGTCCATGACCGCCAGCAAGGCGGTCACGGCGACATTTGTGCCCACGCTGCGGTTCGGGCCGGTGTTCTCCTCGGCGCAGCCCACGTCGCAGTCCTTCATCCGCCTCGCCAACACCGGATCGGCCGCCGCCACCGCCACCGTCAAACTGTGGGACTACACCACCGGCGCATCGCTGGGCCAGTGGACCAGCCCCTCCATCCCCGCCGGCACCGCGCCGCAGTACGGCATCTCCACCATCGAAAGCGCGCTCACCGGCGCCAAACCCCAGTACTACGCCGTGGCGGTACAGACCGAGATGACCGGCACCACGCAGCATGTGTTGTGGAAGCCGTCGGACGGCACGCTCACCAACCTCTCCACCTGCGACACCGGCATCACCGCCGGCACCGGGCAAGTAGCCAGCGTGCACAGCTCGGTGCTGGACGCGCCGGGCTACCCCAGCTCGGTGGCCATCAACAACACCAGCGCCAGCACCGCCACGAGCGTGACGCTCGGCATCTACGACGCGCGCAACGGCACCAAGCTCGGCACCTATGCCGCCGCCAGCATCCCCGCCAACTCCAAGCTGATCGTCACCGTGGCGGCGATCGAGGCGGGTGCGCGCATCACGCCCGCGCCGGACATGTTCCACTACACCATCAAGCCCGAAGGCGCGTTTACGGGCTTCCTGCAGCATCTGGTGAACAACCAGCAGGTGGGCGTGATCACCGACATGACAACGGTCTGCGCGTTCGGCGTGGCGCCCACGCCGCTCCAGACCATCGCCATCCGCGCGCCGGGGCCGCTCTATTCCACGGCCCAGGTATCGTCCCAGTCCTTCCTGCGCTTCACCAACACCGGCGCCACGGCGGGGTCCGTGGCCGTGACCTTGCGCAACGCCGCCACCGGCGCGCGGTTCGGCCAATGGACCAGCCCGTCCATCGCGCCGGGCGCCGCGCCCCAGTACGGCATTTCCGAAATTGAAAGCGCGCTCAATATCTCGACCAAGCCGCAGTATTACGCCGCCATGATCGAGACCCAGATCACCGGGTCGGTGGCCCATGTGTTGTGGAAACCGTCGGACAACATCCTCACCAACCTCTCCACCTGCGAGGCCGGGGTGTCCTCCAACACCGGCCTGGTGGCCAGCGTGCACTCATCGCTGTTGGATGCCAGCTACCCCAGCACGGTGGCGGTCAGCAACACCGGTTCAGCCGCGCAGGCCTTCACCCTCGGCGTGTTCGACGCCCGCAACGGCACGCGGCTCGGCACCTACACCACCACGGCGATCCCCGCCAACGGTCAGCAACTGCTGGCGGTCGCCGCCATCGAGCGCGCCATCAACGTCACACCCGCCGGCGCCATGTTCCACTACGTCATCAAGCTGGAAAGCGGCACGGGTTTCCTGCAGCACCTGGTCAACAACCAGGCCAAAGCCGTCATCACCGACATGACCACGGTGTGCCAACTGCCCGCCAAAGCGGTGAGTTTCAGCGACTGCGCGCCGAACATCACGCCGCGCTGCACCGCCGCCGTCGGCACGCCCACGGCCGGTCAGCTCAAGCAGGCCAGTTCCTGGCAGAATTACGACGTGAGCCTCACCGCGGGCCGCGCCTACACCATCGACGTCAAAGGCGCCTCCACCGGCAACGGCACGCTCGCGCAGCCCTATGTCTTCATCTATCAACCCGGCGGCTCGTCCGTGCTCGCCCAAGGCGGCGGCGGCGGCACCGGCAACGACGCGCGCCTCACCTTCACGCCATCCACCACCGGCACCTACACCATCCAGGTGAGCACCTATGTCTTCGCCGATAACGCCGGGACCTTTGTGCTGACCGTGAATTAAAGCCGGGAATTAAAGCCGGGACCTAAAGATCCAGCGGCCTGATCTTGATCACCTTGGCCGGGGTCTTTTCGTAAAGCCGCACGGCGGTGGCCTGCAGGTAGGCGCGGTTGCGGTCATAGACCTTGAACTTCTCCTGCTGCGACAGCGGCTTCACCGCTTTGGCCAAGAGCCGCAGCGCCTCCGCCTGGATCAACACCTTGACCCGCGCATCGCCGTCCGCGCCGGTGAACTGCAAATCCTCCCCCATGAGGATCACCGTTGCGCCGATTTCAAACCGCAAGGTCATTGTATATGACGGCACATAAGATTGACTTCAGGGCATCACTTTATCAGCAACATAGGAGACTGCAGTCCCCAGGGAAGGAATTTTGCTCATGCCGATACCGCCGTTGTCGTACACACTGACCAGAGTACTGCCGTTAAAGGGGGCCGGTGCGCCTGCGTGGCCAAGGAAGTACTGAATCTTTTTCCCGTCCTGATTATATGACAACGCCACCTTCCCACCGCTCGCCATCTCCCATATCCAAACACTCTGGCCCGGAGCGAGATTTCCCGCCCATAGTGTTGGGCCACCATGATCTAAGGCTATCTCTGCATTCACGAGAGTCGCATTGCTGTGATTCGCCAACCGCACCTTGGTCACGATTTCCCAATATCCCACAAGCGCCAGGGCCAGGATCGCCATACCGGCGTACTTAAGTATGCGACCTCCGCGCTCCATTGCTTCGGCGTCCGGGAAACGTACTCCGGGCACACTCGCACGGTTCCGATCCAACACCCGCTCGGAAGCGTATGGATCAAGGACCTTCATCAGTTCTTGATATGCGGCGGGCATCCCTCCTGCGTCTTGCGGTGCCGTCACCTGCTCCCTCTTCCAGAGCAAGGAATAGTCGTCGGGGGCGTTATCACGTATCCGGGAAAACCAGTCGCGCGGGAAGCCTGGGAGCCTCAGCGAAAAAGCGGAAATGAGAGCTGTCTTTCCAAAGTCGAAGCATAGATCCAGCGCTTTGTCGCCGTTGAGAACTATGTAGAAAGTCTCGTAGCCAAAGGTAAGAGTGCCGCACACTTCCTCGACGTCGTCCCACACGAAGCGCTCCGTCCTGAAAGCCCATGCAACGGTGAATCCTTCCTGAGTCACCGTTACACGGCCGATACCGAACACCCCTAGAAGTCGCCGAAGAAAAAGCACCGTGGTGACCTATGACCCTGCCGGATTCTTGTGGAAGTGATCATAGAGCGATTCACCGATGTCATACAGGTCTTCGCCTAGTTGGTAGCCTAGGCTGCCACCACCCATCGCGCCAGCAACGGCGGCAACCGGCACCGTAATGGGGGCAGCCAATCCACCTAATGTGCCGAGGGCTGCACCACCCTCTCCTCCGATATAGCCCCCCGCAGCAGCACCGGCATTGGCGAGAGCGGCGCGTAAACGATTGTCGGAAGTCGCAATATCCTTTGCGGCAAGCCCGACACCTAAGACTCCGAGACCGCGGCCAATTGCACCGCCGGTCATCGCAATACGGTTAACCTGTGGGTTGGTTACGTTGGCGCGCCCCACCGATCCTTCTCTCGGTCCTGTCGGTTTGTCGGCAATAGCAGCCCTCGTTTCAGCTGGCGTCATTTCCCTAAATACGGGCTTAAGCGCTGTTCTGGCATCATTGCCGTAAGGGTCGAGGGCGCTCACTTCGTCCACATACCGCTCACGCACGTTAGCGGACTTTTCCAGTATGGGGGCTATCCGTGCGATCCCGCCCACATTCCGGCCCTGCTCTTGTTCGCGTTGATAATTTGGGTCTTGTTGCCGCACGCCAGCAACCTCTTCAAGCCAATTCATCACTCCGAATTCGGGCGCCTTAGTAGCGGGGTTGATCGAATTGTTTCCACTTCCCACACGCAGCATTTCAAGCGGAATACCTTGGGCCGCTGCGGCTTCTCTGAGAACCTGTAGAACAATGGTGCCCTGCATGGCTTGAGGCACCACCAACTCTCCCCGCGCCACATGGGCAACCTCTGTGTCGCTGCCACGCCCCTGCAGCGCCAAGAGTCGCGCTTGGACCTGATTGACTAGCCTGGACTGTTTGCGGTGCGCGAGGCTCGCGACAGCGTCCTGAGCGTCCGCCAGAGCGCGGCTCTTCGCCCGGCGGGTCCCGGCCTCGGCAACCCCTTTCAGCGCGATCAGCGCCCGCAGGCCAGGCAATCCGGCCGCAGCGACCTGATCGCGGTCGATACCCAGATGCGGGGCTTCGTCGAGGATCGCCGTGAACGTCGCGCGTGTTTCAGGGGAGATTTTCCAGCGGTCAATACCAGCCATAAGCACATCCTTTTCTGAGGGAGCAAAAGCTCAACTCTGCCCCGATCCGGAATTAAGACGAGGCTGCCGGGCGTGTATGGTGCGAATGGCAAAGAAAAAGGGGCGCATTACTGCGCCCCTTTTCGTCTCAATCGTCGGTGATGGCGCTTAGGGATCCATCACGATTTCCACACGGCGGTTCTGAGGTTCGCGGACCCCGTCGCCCGTGGGCACCAGGTTCTCGGACTCGCCTTTGCCCGAGATGGTGATCTGGTTCGCCGTGAAGCCCTGTTTGGTCAGCTCGGCCTGCACCGCGCGGGCGCGGCGTTCGGAGAGCGCG
>CANJOI010000099.1 GCA_947475365.1 Fidelibacterota bacterium
ATATGAAACGGGCTTTATGCCGCCCAAGGATGACGCACGTTGGCAGAAGGTTCTTAAGAGCTTCGCGGACAGCGGGTACGACGTGATCGAGTTAATGCGCCAAATCGCACTGAGTGACTTGTCTTACGAAGCGCCTCCCAAAAGCCTGACCACGGCGAGCCGGTAACCGAAAAAATTGAATGTGAGGACCAGTTCATGAGTTCCAGTTCAAAGATGTGGACCCGTAGAGCAGCGTTGCGTGGCCTCATGGCGGGCGGCGCAGTCACAGTGGGACTGCCGGTTCTCGACTGCATGCTTAACGAAAACGGCAATGCCTTCGCGGCAACCGGAGCGCCCCTGCCGACACGGTTCGCCTCGTGGTTCTGGCCGCTTGGTCTCGGCGAGGCGGAGTGGCGCCCCCAGACGGTCGGGAAGAATTATGAGATGCCAACCGGGCTGGCTCCGCTCAGGCCTTTCCAAAGCCGCATGAACTTGTTTAGCGGAAGCCAAGTCTTCCTGGACGGCGTGGCTAACCAGACACACTTTACCGGCATGCAAGGCCTGATGACCGGAAAGGTCACGTCCTCTGGCGACTACTTCAACAGCATAGACGGCATTATCGCCGACAGGATTGGGGCCCGTAGCCGGTTTAAATCGCTGGTGGCTTCCTGCAACGGAGATCCCAAGGCGTCCTGGACCGCGTTCGCGGGCGGGAAGGTGCCCGCCGAGACCTCGCCGATGGCGATGTATACCCGCATCTTCGGCCCCGAGTTCGCCGACCCGAATGCCGCGACATTTGTGCCGGATCCCGAGACGATGGTGCGCAAGAGCGTGCTCTCCGGCGTTTCCGAGCAGCGCCAGAAGCTCAATAAATTGGTGGGTGCCGGCGACAAACAGAAGCTTGATTACTACTTCTCGGCGCTACGGGCGCTGGAGCAAAAGCTCCAAATTCAGCTCGAAAAGCCGGCGCCGCTGCCCGCGTGCAAAAAGCCCGATGCGCTTACGGACGACGGGCACCCGGCGCCCTTGGCGAGTGAGGCGATGGCGCGCCACGATTTGTTCGGCGCGCTCATGGCTCACGCGTTGGCCTGCGATCAGACCCGGGTTGTGAATATAAATATCTCCCAAGGGATGACTGAGTTGAGGCGCGAGGGTGATGCCACGTCGCATCATTCGCTGACGCATGAGGAGCCGATCGACCTTAAGCTTGGCTACCAGATCAAGTGTGCATGGTTCCAACAGCTGTATTTCAAAGCACTACATGATTTCGCGGCCACTCTCGATTCAATCCAGGAAGGCGACGGCACCCTGCTCGACCACATGACCGTTTTCGCGTTCACGGATCATGGGGCTCCACGAGTGCACTCCCTGTTGAACTACCCGATGATCACGATTGGCGGCGCCAACGGCGCGATCAAGAGCGGCAACCATTTTGCGACGCCCGGAGAAGCCACAACCCGCGTCACGCTGACCATTCAGCAGGCGATGGGGGTTCCCGTCAGCAGTTGGGGTGTCGGGTCAAACCAGGCGAGCGTGCCGATCAGCGGCGTTCTTGCCTAAGCCAGATCAGGCGAAGGTGATGAAACGTTATTTCGACCAATCTATTCCGGCATTCTTCTTACCGCGTGGAGCTGCGCATGAATAAAATTAGGGCGACATATCTCGGCGCGCTTGCAGTTTCAATTCTGATGGCGGGCGGAGAGTCCTATGCCGCCTCGCTCAAGGCATCACCGGCTCCTTACGCGACTCCCGACAAGATCACGCTCGTGAATGTCTCGAAGTTGATGGATGACGCGATCCCGCAGTACCTGTGGCGCCGCCTCGGCGACGCTGATGGAAAGCCGCTCTACACATATGATGCGGACCAGGCGGGCAGCTCGACCTGCTACAACGAATGCGCCGCGGAGTTTGCGCCGTTTACCCCTGACGCCGCCGCGAAACCCGAGGGAGACTTCGCCATCGTCGCCAGGCGGGATGGCGTGCGGCAATGGGTTTATCAGGGCAAGCCGCTGTATCGCTACTCCGGCAAGGACCCCGGTGGTGAGCCGGTCGGGCAGCGTTTTCAGCTCAAGGAAGACCCCACCTGGGCAGACCCGGCGAGTGTGATCTATTCGCCGAAAAAGGGCTGGCGGCGGGCGTCCTTCACGCCCGAGAAGTCGATGCCGATGCCGCCCGATGTGGAACTCACGGCGCTGGCGGTGGCGAACGGGTTCGCGTTCGTCAAATCGTCAAACCAAATGACAATCTATGCCGCACCGGCTTCGCACAAACTGCCGCGTGAGTGGCGGCCGCTGCGGGCATCGGCCCTGGCGCTGCCGGCGGGTGATTTCTCGGTGGTCAAACGGGCGGACGACGGTTCGCGCCAGTGGGTCTACAAGCAAGAGCCGCTTTACACCTATGACGGAGATCTGGCCCCGGGTGAAGTCGCCGGCCTCCTTGCGGATAAGGAGGCGCATGTCGCCCTGGGATACCGCAATTACATGCCCGCGGAAGTGACCATCGGCCACTATCTCAGGGGGCCGTTGCTGACCACCACCAACGGACAAACGCTTTATACGCAAGCGCGCTATCAAACGCTGTACGGCGGAACCGAGACCCGGACCAGCTATGGCATTTCGTACAACGAGGCCAAATCGCAGGGCACCGTTGGCTGCGACGGCGAGTGTACGGATACATGGAAGCCTCTGCTGGCTCCGGCCGACGCCAGGGCGCGAGGGTTTTGGGAGGTCTACGTGCGCCCCGATGGCGCCAAGCAGTGGAGCTTTAAAGGCAGCCCCCTGTACACATACTCCGGCGACGCGCAGCCCGGAGACGTCATCGGCAATAACCGGCATGTGATCGTTTATGGCGGCGCACGGGGCGAAATCGTCTACGCAAATCCGGGCAACGACCCGAAGAGCCCCAAGGCCCAGTTGGGTAAACTGGCCATGGCGGATGTGGAGGACCGGGCGCGCGGGGGCGCCAGGGCAGGCGGAGGCCAGGCAAATGACGCCGCGCCGCCGGCGGGCGCTCAGGCAAAGGAAGCCGCGCAGGCTCCCGCGGCGGGAGCAGCCAAGGACGCCGCACCGGCCAACGGCGCGGCTCAGGCGGACGCCAACCGCAATAACTTCCACTCGCCGGGATTCTATTGGCACACCGTGGTCGTCGTTTATTGATCGGGGCCCTTCTTTGGTTTTGCGGACCCGGTAAGTAGAGGCATTAGGAGCTGTATATGAGAGTTGAATTCTTCCGGCGTCCCGCGAAAGCGCCCGTTTTCCGTACGGCTCTTGTCGCCGCGGCCGCGCTTACTTCCGCACTCGGCGCTGCACCCGCATCAGCGGAAACCCGCGGCTACGTCATCAGCTGGTTCGCCACAGCCACTAATACCAAAGACTTCGCGGTGGATTGTCCCGAGACAGCGAAAATAGCGGACAAGGCCGTCGCGGAGAATGGCCCGCGCCGCCGCGATGTGGCGCTGGTGGAAGGGAAGCCCGTGTCCGCCAGCAGCTACCCAGCGGCTGTGCAAAAAGATCCGGCCATTGAAACCATTCAGGGAAAGTATGCTTACGGCTTCGATTTGGGCGGACCCGCGGCGAACAAATTTATAGATCCCGAAACCCAAGGGAAGGCGGACAACCAGCTTTGGCGCGCGGTCGGATGCCACAGTAACTTTGCCCGCCGGCCGCCGCCCGAAATGCCCTATAGCGAAGCTTTGGGCTGGAGCGCGCTGCTTGACAGCGCTCCGGGGTGGGTGATGCAGATTTCCGGCGCTGATCTCAGCAAGGATGGTCCGGTCACCGTCACCTTGGACCGCACACTCCGTCACGTCGAGCGGGACGCCCAGGGAGGCATCCGCAGCAATATGACCTACACAATTGATCCTGTTTCCCGGTCACATAACGTGCTGTCCGGAGAGATCAAAGAAGGGGTCCTGAATATAAAATCCGGCGATGTTTATATGGTATCTGACTTGCCCTTCTATACGCAGGTTGATCTGGCCAACACGCATATGCGTATGCGCACTGAGGAGAACGGCAGGATTATCGGGTACTGGGGTGGCTACACGGACTGGCACGCCTGGGTATATCTCTATACCGCGCGTCCGGCGGCCTCCGATCCCACGGGATTTTACTGGGCATTGCGTAAGCTGGCCGACGCCGACCCCGATCCGGCCACCGGGCAAAATCGCCGCATATCGACGACATGGCGCATGCAGGCCATTCCGGCGTTTCTCGCGCAAGTCGACGGCAAGATTGTCGCCAACGCCTCGCAGGAGCCGCTCGGCCACGTTGAGCGGAAGTGATTGGCGCGCCGGAAGTTGGTGGAGATGTAACGGCTGACGCTCCTGGTGCGCCCGCCATTTCCGAATCTCAACTCAATGACCTAGCCGGCGCCATTTTTTCGCTCGCCAAGCGCCGCCGCAAAAACACAACGGCCCCGAACCGCGCTTAAGCGATCCAGGGCCGCCGCGTGTTTCTGCGCTGACGGTCGCTTACTTCTTCATTTCGACGAACAGCACGCGGTAATCCTCGTCGATATGTGATTCGGAGACGATCGAATCGCGGTAGTGGAACACCGAGCTGCCCGGCATAAGCTTTTGCGTGTTCGGCTTGCCGTTACCTGTGAGCGTGAACTGGCCCTGATCGAGATAGACCAGCAGCTGGTTGTTCTTGCGGCGTAGGCCGCCGGCGCGCATGAAGCCCTTCTTGAAGGACACCAGATTCACGCGCACGACGTCGTTGTCGATCAGCACTTTCTGGTCCGCGCCGCCGCCGCCGACATGGGCGTCGTCTTCATACTGGGTTATGGGCAGGGCCTTGGCTTTCGCCAGAGCCTCCGGGGATTCGCCGCCCGAGGAATAGATGCCCTTAAGGTCCTTGTTCGATGTGGTGGTCGCCAACTTGTCCATGACGTCGGCGGCCACCGCAGTGACGCAAGCCCCGCCGATGGCGCCGGCCAAAGCCACAGCCGCATAGCTACCCATTTTGCCAAACTTCTTCATCTGCCGTTCTCCCTCCCATAGGTGTTGAGGCGATAAATTCCTCGGCTCCTTCGGATAAAGGCGCCGCGCGAATGGACCTTTCTTAGCATTCGCGACGGACGGCGAGCGATATAATTGGTTCAGTTTCCCATCCAGTTCCGCGCTGCGATAGCCACCCGAATGCGGCCAGAAGATCTTGGTACCAGTCAGTCGGTTCGCCATGGTCCGCGCCTCGGGCGCTTGTCCGACCCACTTCGTGGCGGGGACGCCTGGTCCTCGGCCTGCCCTGGAGCGCTGCCTTGACATACTCCTGGCGGCATCCGCGTGGCGCTGTCCCATATCAGAGCGATATGGCATCGGCAAATTTTCGTAGGTTCGCTTTCCCGTTGGAGCAGAACAGTATGGTCTCGGACCGGCGCCGCTAGCGCCGGGTCTTTTGCGCGGTCTATTGCAAAGTCTTGGGGAGGATCCGGGACCGCCAGCGCTGGGGGTGGTGAGATTGCTTCCGTGCGCACCACACGATCACACCTGAGGTTGCTCGATTGCAGAGCGCTCAGTGCTGAATTTCATGTGCATAACATTTGGGGGGGACTATGTCAGTCGTAGGAAAGACTCGCGGCCGGACTCTGATGCTGAACCGGGCCGGATTTACCACAATGGCGAGTGTTGCCGCGCTTTTGGCGGCGATGCCTGTCGGCAGAACGACCGCTATCGCAGCCGAAAACGCCGCACAAACCGCGGATGTGTCGGTGGAAGAAATTGTGGTCACCGGATCTCGCGTTGTGCGCAATGGCTATGAAGCCCCCACGCCGGTGACCGTCATTGGCGCTGAACAGCTCCAGGATGTGGCCAAGCCCAATATTGCCGATGCGCTCAACATGATGCCGGTCTTCCAGGCCAGCACAACACCCTCGACATCCGGCAACGGCAACGGCGGAACGTCGGGAGGCAACAACCTCAATCTTCGGAGTCTGGGCTCAAACCGGACCCTCGTGCTTTTCGACGGCCGGCGCGTTCCTCCGTCCCAAGCCAATGCGACCGTGGACATCAATCTTCTTCCCGACGCGCTTGTTAGCCGCGTCGATGTCGTCACCGGCGGTGCGTCGGCGGTTTATGGGTCCGATGCGCTCGCCGGGGTCGTGAACTTTGTCCTGGATACCAAGTTCCAGGGGGTCAAGGGCTCGGTCGCGGGTGGCGTTACCGCGCGAGGTGACGGCCGCCAATACAAGGTGTCTCTCGCAGGTGGCACCAGCTTTGCCGGTGGCCGCGGGCACTTCTTGCTCGAGGCTGATCATGATCAGCAGGACGCCGTGGACGGGACCGCACGCGATTGGAACATGCAGGGGTGGTACTACATCCAAAATCCCGCGCGTACAGCCGCGAACGGCCTGCCACAGTTTATCCTGGCGAAGAATGTCGGTCTGTCGATGGGATACCCCGGCGGGATTATCACCAGCGGGCCGTTGAAAGGCATTGCCTTCGGTCCCGGCGGCGCGCCGTTTCAATATAACTACGGCAGTTTCGTCTCGGGCAACTACCACGTCGGCGGAGACTGGCAAACCTCATCCGAACAGGGTGCGCAGAGCATCATGATCGGCAGCAACGGCAATCACCTGTTTGCCCGCGCGAGCTATGAACTTACGGACGATGTGGAAGTGTATCTGCAGTTCAACAATGCGGACGTGCACACCAATGCGCGTTGCTGCTTCGTGTATCACTTCGGGGACTTGACGGTAAAAGCAGACAACCCCTTTATTCCCGCCGCCATCCAGGCGCAAATGGCCTCGCTGAAGTTGGCCAGTTTGACGATGGGAATGACCGAAACCATGAATCCCCATGGCTTCGGAATGATCAACACACGCTTAGCCAGCATTTACACACTCGGCGCGAAGGGCAAGTTTGAAGCCTTCGATACCAATTGGAAGTGGGACGCCTACGCGCAGCGCGGAATCACGAAGCAGAGCTTCTGGGTCCCCTACCAGGACAATAAGACCAAGTTTGCCCTGGCCATCGACGCGGTGCGGTCGCCGACCGGTTCCATCGTTTGCCGGTCCACCCTCACGAATCCGAACAATGGTTGCGTGCCGTGGAATCTGTTCGGGATTGGGGGCGTCACCCCGGCGGCCTTCAACTATGCCGAAGACGGACCCCGCCTTCATCAGACCATCGGCCAGAACATCTTCGGAGGCAGCGTCACGGCGGAGCCTTTCTCGATGCCCGCGGGGCCGGTCTCCGTGGCGTTTAGCGGCGAGTACCGGGAGGACTCCATCCGTGGCTCGAACGATCCTGTGTCGGGTATCCTCGACTGGTTTTCGACGCAGCTGACCGGGTTCAACGCGAAGCAACATGTGCTCGAAGGCGCGGTGGAAACGCTTATCCCCCTCGCCAAGGATACCGCGTGGGCCAAGTCGCTCGATCTGAATGCGGCCATACGCGCGACCGATTATAGCACCGAGGGCTATGTGACCACGTGGAAGGTCGGGGTGACTTACAGCCCGGTGGAGGATGTCCGCCTACGCGCCACCCAATCGCGCGATATCCGCGCGCCGAGCCTGCAGGACCTGTTCTCGCCCCCGATCGTGAACCACAATACGATTCCCGATCCGTTCAAGGGCAATGCCAGCTTCCCCTACAACCAGATTACGCAGGGCAATCCCACCCTGAAGCCGGAAAAGGCGGATACCACCGGTATCGGCGTCGTATATCAGCCGTCCTGGTTCCACGGCTTCAGCATGTCGATCGACTATTACACGATCAGTGCTAAGGGCGCGATCGCCACGCCAAGCTTTGCTTACGTGTTGTCTCAGTGCTTTGCGGGTGTCGCCTACTACTGCGCGAACGTCACCCGTCTGCCGAACGGAAATCTGGATGGGATCACCAACCGGTCCGAGAACCAGGCGGTGCAGAGCGCGGAAGGCGTTGACTACGAAATCAGCTATCAAACGCCGCTTTCGGATATCGTCAGTTCGTGGGACGGAAGCTTTGGAGCCCGCGTGGTTGCAACCAATGTGCTTGGGCGCGTCACGGACAGCGGTATTCCCGGGCCGACGCAAGTGTTGGACTCCGCGGGCTTTAACGGTGGCAGCAGTACACCGCGATGGGGGGTCAACGCCTCCGCCACCCTGAACATCGATCCCATTCGTGTCATCTGGACAACGCGCTATGTCAGTCGCGGACGCCAGCTGACGACATCGCTTCAGTGCACAAGCGGATGCGTGGGGGCCTCCGGGTTCAATACCGTCGATAACAACTACGTGCCTCCGTATTACCTCTCGGCCGTCACCCTCAATTATAAGTTCTACCAGGATGGCCAAAATAGCGCGGAGGCATACCTGAATATCGACAATATCTTCGATCGCGATCCACCCGTTCTCCCGAACCAGTTTGCCGGTGCGACATACGGCCTGGGAACCAACGCGTCTCTGTATGACGTGATGGGCCGGCGGTTCCGCGTGGGCGTTCGCTTCCGCATGTAGGTAAAAGGCCGGCGCCGAGGGGTCGGCGCCGGCCTTTTCACCATGACCGCAAAGTTGATCGGCTTCCAACCCCGATGAAACGCCGCAGCTACAATGGATGCTTGAAATTACCGATGCGCCGACTTTCCCTTCAAGGCACGCTTTTAGTTCACGTACACACTCTGCCCGCGTAGCAAAGCAGCCAGCGAGAGCCGCTGACGATCTCCTGAGCTGAGACAAAATCGTATCCGGGAGTGAGGGTGCGATCACCGATCTGCCAAGGTGCTGGGGTTGTGCGCGAGAGGATGCAGATGCACGGCATTGAATTTGAGTTTCTGCGAGACCGCGCATTTGTGGCGGGTGAATGGATTGACGCGGACGATGGAAAGCGTTTTCCGGTAAGAAATCCCGCCGACGGGTCTCAGCTCGGTACCGTTCCGTCACTCGGCCGCGCTGAAACCATGCGCGCGATTGCCAGCGCCGCGGATGCCCAGAAGGCCTGGCGGCATCAGACGGCCAAAGACCGCGCCGTAATACTCCGCCGGTGGTTTGATCTCGTCATGCGCCACCAGAAGGCGCTGGCGAGGCTGATGACGGCCGAGCAGGGCAAGCCGCTGCATGAGTCGATGTCGGAGATCGCCTATGCGGCGAGCTTTATTGAATGGTTCGCCGAGGAGGGTAAGCGGGTATACGGGGATGTTATCCCCTCTCATCAGGCGGATAAGCGGATACTGGTGCTGAAACAGCCCATCGGCGTGGTGGCGGCCATAACGCCCTGGAATTTTCCAGCAGCTATGATTACACGAAAAGTCGCCCCGGCGCTCGCCGCCGGTTGCGCGGTGGTACTGAAGCCCGCAAGCCAGACGCCCTTCTCGGCGCTTGCTTTGGCGTTCTTGGCGCAGGAGGCGGGTGTGCCCGCGGGCGCATTCAGCGTGGTGACGGGGGACGCCGCGGAAATCGGCGCCGAGTTCACCCAGAACCCCAGTGTGCGGAAGCTGTCTTTCACCGGTTCGACCAGGATAGGCAAGCAACTGACCGCTCAATGCGCGGCTACCCTAAAAAAAGTTTCCATGGAGCTCGGGGGCAACGCGCCGTTCATCGTGTTCAACGACGCGGACCTGGATGCGGCCGTGGAAGGCGCCATCGTTTCCAAGTTCCGCAATACCGGGCAAACCTGCGTCTGCGCCAACAGGCTTTTTGTCCAGTCCGGCATTTATGACGCATTCTCCGACAAGCTGACCGCCCGCGTGCAAAATCTGGTGGTGGGCGCCGGACTGCAGGGGGCGACCGAACAGGGGCCGCTCATTGACCAAAACGCGCTTATAAAAGTCGAGGAGCATGTCGCCCAGGCTGTCAGCGCCGGAGCCAGCATCGCTTGCGGCGGCCGCCGGCATAGTCTCGGCGGCACCTTTTACGAGCCCACAGTGCTGCGCGACGTTACGTCCGACATGTTGATCGCGCGGGAGGAGACATTTGGTCCGGTCGCGCCGCTATTTAAATTTGAAACCGACGATGACGCGCTGCGGTTGGCGAACAACACCGAGTTCGGGCTTGCGAGCTATATCTACACGCGTGATGTCGGGCGGGTTTTCAGAATAGCGGAAGGATTGGAGTGCGGAATTGTCGGGGCGAATACAGGTCTAATCTCGACCGAGGTCGCTCCATTTGGCGGGATAAAGGAATCCGGAATCGGCCGTGAAGGTTCAAAGTACGGAATTCAGGACTACTTGGAGATCAAATACGTTTGCATCGGCGGCATTTCCTGACGGGTCTTCCTGCGACTTCCATGGACCTCTCTCGTGCGGGTGAGCCATGAGGCTGATTTCATTCCGTGACGGCGACCGGGAAGGTATCGGGTTCGTGGACTCGCGCGGCGGATACCGGGATGCCGCTGGGTTGCGATTGCCAACCACGATCGCCGAGCTGATCGATAGCTGCCGGAACGATCTCAGCGCGGTGAGGAAGATCGACGTCGAAGGGCTTCCGAGCCTTCCGGAAACCGCCAGGATAATGGCGCCGCTGCTTCCCCGCCGGAACATATTCTGTGTCGGGAAAAACTACCGGGCCCACGCCAAGGAATTTGGCAGGAGCGGATTTGATTCCTCCGGCGGCGGGGATGCGCCGGATGCGCCAATCATATTTTCCAAGGCCACCACGAGCGTGGCCGGCCCCCATGAGCCGATACCGCATGCAAATGATCCATTCGACACCCTGGATTATGAGGGCGAACTTGCCGTCATTATCGGCCGTGAGGGGCGTCGTATTGATCGTGCTGCAGCGCTTCAGCACGTCTTTGGGTATACCATCATCAATGATCTGACGTCGCGTGGTGCGCAGAAGATCCATAAGCAATGGCTGCTTGCAAAAGGGATCGACGGATTTTGTCCCATGGGGCCGTCAGTCGTGACGGCTGATGAGATAGAAGATCCGGCGGACCTGCGGATTGTGACAACAGTCAACGGCCAGGTTCGTCAGGATGCCAAGGTGGCGGATCTCATCTTTGATGTGCCCCACCTGATCGCGACCATTTCCAACTACATTTCCTTATTGCCCGGAGACATCATCGCGACCGGCACTCCCGAGGGCGTGGGGATCGGCTTCACGCCTCCCAAATTCCTTCAGCCGGGTGATGTCGTCGCGGTTTCTATTCCACCCATCGGCGTTCTGAAAAACACAGTTGTCTGATCCGCGGTGCGGGTCTTTGGGAGGAATGTATGGGGCGGCGAGGTGTCGCCTCTACGTAAACAGGGGAGAGTGTCGTGATCGACAAGCGTACCATGTCCATGATCGCAATTACCTTTGTGTGTGGCGCCGTAGCGGGGGGCGCATTAAGCCCTCTGGCGATCGCAGCGGCTTCCGATACGCGCCTGGCCGGCGATGCGCCGACCAAAGTGCTGATCGACAATGACAAGGTTAAAGTCAGCCTGGTCTCATTCGCCAAAGGCTTCGTGCGTGAGGGCGGACAGAAGCGAGCGCAGGACCAAGTGATCGTTTGGTTGGATGAGGGCGACTACACGGTACCCCCGCGGCCGGGCGCACCGCCGCGGCCGCAGAATGCCAATGAACCGCCGCAAAAAGGGCCGGAAAGCGCGATCGCGCCTGATGGGTCCGTCGTTCGCGGCGTGCACCCGATGGGCACGGTGGTGTGGCATCCGAAGGACTCGAACACGCCAACCATGCAGATAAACAAAGCATTCCGGTCGATTTACATCGAGCTGAAGAAATAGCTGGAGTTTCGACGCCTTATCCCCGTCGTGAGGAGCGCCGCTGGCTTCTCACGAGAGGCGGCTAAGGCGCCGGCCGGCGTGCCGTACAGCATGCCCAACCTCTTGTCAGGAAGGCCAAGGGGAGCGGCGCTCTCGGCCCGGCACCGGCAGCGTGTATCGCGCGTGTCCGCGGCGCGGCAATTGAACCGCCAAGCCCGTCCTGCATACCACGCGTTGACAGCCGCCGGGAAAGCGCCGAAGGCATTTGCCGCCAGCATGTCTCCACCGGCCGCGCGGCCGTGACGCCATGGATACCGGAATTAGCGGCAGGTTTGACAGACGTTTCTCCCCAAAGCTCGATGTTGGGGGAGGGCGCTTCAACCGTTAGTTTTGTGAAGCGACGGTGAGCCATGACCGCGGCGCGAAATGCGGCGCCGCCGCGGCGGAATGCGACGGCTTGGCGCGCGCCCCTCGGCCTGGAGGGGTGAAGCCGTACTTTTCCGGGCTGATTTGTCCGCCTTGGCGTGGTACCTGAAGTGTATGAACGGTGGCCGCCGGCCGGGTCCGTCATTCGCCTAGCAAAGGCCTGTTTCAAGACCCCCGCCATCAAACGGCAGCCTCCCCCGGATCGCAAGCGAATGAAACAG
>CANJOI010000100.1 GCA_947475365.1 Fidelibacterota bacterium
AGGGGATTGGACTGAACTGAAATACGCGGCCCGGCGGGCGCCCCCTTGGACGGCGGCGGCGCGGTCACGGCTCTTCGCCCCAACGCGTGACCAGCCCCACGTCGATATCGAACAGGTCGAGGGCGCGCCCGACGGAATTGCCGATCATGTCGTCGAGCGTCTCCGGTTTGGCGTAGAACGCCGGCACCGGCGGCGCGATCACCGCGCCGATCTCGGAAAGCTGCGCCAGCATGCGCAGGTGGCCGGTGTGCAGCGGCGTCTCGCGCACCATCAGCACCACCCGGCGGCGTTCCTTGAGCGCCACGTCGGCGGCGCGGGTGAGCAGGGTCGAGGTGACGCCGGTGGCGATCTCGGCGGCGCTGCGGATCGAGCACGGCGCCACCAGCATGCCCATGGTGCGGAACGAGCCGGAGGCAATGGCCGCCGCGATATTGGCATTGTCATAGACCACGTCGGCGAGCTTCTTGACCGCCGCCACCTTCAGCCGCGTTTCGTGGGCGAGCGTGACCTGCGCCGCCTGGCTCATGACCAGGTGGGTCTCGATGCCGGCCGCGCGCAGCGCCTGCAACGCGCGCACGCCATAGATGACGCCCGACGCGCCGCTGATGCCGACCACAAGGCGGCGCGGAGGCGTTTTGCTGCGGACTGATGGGATGGACGGCATCGTGACAGGAAGACCAGGAGGAAGGGCGGCAGTTTAGCCGATTTCATGGGGCATGAAGGGCTTTTTATACCCGCCATAAATGTCTAGAAAAGAGCCCCGCGCTTTCGTGAAGGAGGACCCGATGGGCAAGGACATCACCATTTCCGGCAAAGACGGCGCGTTTGGCGGGTATCTCGCCACGCCCGCGTCGGGAACCGGCCCCGCCGTGGTGGTGATCCAGGAGATCTTCGGGGTTAATCCCTGGGTGCGCAGCGTGGCCGACATGATGGCCGCGGAAGGCTATATGACCCTGGCCCCGGACCTGTTCTGGCGCATCGCGCCGGGCATCCAGCTCGACCCCACCAAGCCCGACGAGAAAAAGCACGCCTTCGCCCTGTACGGAAAATATGATTTCGACAAGGCGCTGGAGGACATCCAGTCCACCATGACCCACCTGCGCGGCCTGCCCGGGTCCTCGGGAAAAGTCGGCGCCATGGGCTTCTGCGCCGGCGGCCTGCTCACTTATATGGCGGCGGCGCGCAGCGATGGGGATGCGTTCTCCAGCTATTACGGCGGCGGCATCAACGGCAAACTGGATCTCATGGGCCAGATCAAGAAGCCCACCCTGCTGCACCTCGCCGCCATCGACGACTTCGTGCCCGCCGAGGCCCAGGCCAAGATCAGTGACGCCGCCGCCGGCAATGCCAACGTCACGGTGCATGTCTATCCTGGCGTGCATCATGGCTTCTGCCGCGTGCCCGACCCTTCGGTCTATGACGCCGGCGCCTGCCAACTGGCGCACGGCCGCACGTTCGAACTCTTTAATAAGCATCTCGCCTAAATCTAAAACTCTGGGGGAACTACCATGATCGTTTACGGCTCCATCTTCTCGCCTTACTGCGCCCGCGTGGCGCTCGCGGCCCGGCACAAAGGCATCAAGCACACATTCGCGCCGCCGGTAGGCGGCGGCTACAAGTCGCCGGAATTCCTGAAGATGAACCCGCTCGGCAAGGTGCCGACCATGAAGGACGGCAAGACCGTGGTGTTCGAGTCCGCGGTGATCGTCGACTACATCGAAGCCAAGAGCAAAAAGAAGTCGCTGTATCCCAAGAACGCCAAGGACGCGGCGAGCGCCCGCATGATCGGCGCGGTGGCGGGCGACTATGTCCATAACACCGTCAGCAAGCTGTTCGCCCAGATGGGGCCGGACCGCGACCAGAAAGCGGTGGAAGCGGTGGCCGCCGAACTGGCCAAGTATCTCGACATCGCCGAGAAGGTGATCGCGGCCAAGCCCTACGCCGCCGGCGCCAAGTTCACCATCGCCGACGTGTTCGCCCTGCCCAGCCTCGCCTTCATGGAGCTGTTCGTGCCGCTGTTCGGCATCGTCAACCCCATCGGCGGGCGCAAGAAGCTGGCGCGCTATATGGCCAAGGCCAAGAAGGACAAGCTCATGGGCGGCGTGCTGAAGGACATGGAGGACGGCTTCCGCGCCTGGCAGAAAAGCCGGGGCCTGTAATGGGGTTGATCCTCTACGGCCGCATCCTCTCGCCGTTCCTCGCGCGCTGCGTCATCGCCGCCAACGCCAAGGGTGTTGCGGTCGATGTGCAGGTGCCCAAGGGCGGCATCAAGACGCCGGAGTTCCTGAAGCTCAACCCGCTCGGGCTGATGCCGGTGCTGAAGGATGGCAGGACTGTTCTTTATGAGTCCGCCGCCATCGTCGCCTATCTCGATGCCAAGTCGCGCAAGAACCCGCTCCGCCCCAAGACTCCCAAGGCCGTGGTGCAGGCGGGACTGCCGGCGGCGGTGACCGACAACTATGTTCAGGGCCCGGCCGCCGATCTGTTCCGCCTGAAGCGGGGCACGGCCAAGAACCCGGTGGATCCCAAAGCCGCGGGCGCGGCCTTGATGAAAGGCCTCGACGTGCTCGAACAAACTTTGGCCAAGGGAAAATACGCCGGCGGGGCCAAGATCTCGGTGGCGGATTGCTACATTCCGCCGGCGCTGGTGTTCGCCACCCACACCGCCGCGATCTTCGCCCTGGGCGACATCTTCGCGGGCCGCCCGAAGCTCGCGAAATACTGGAAGGGCATTCAGAAAGACAAGGCCGTGAAGCCCGTGGTGGACGCCATGAACGCGATGATGGCGGACGCCTTGGCGGGGAGATTGCCGCCACTGTACTGAGAACCGCCCATTATTTTTTGTCATCCTTGGGCGAGCGCTTGCGAGACCCGAGGATCCAGGGTTGGAAAGAAGAAGGGCTGAGGCATCCTCGACGCTAGCCGCGTGCGAGTTCTCCTCAGCCCTTTTTCGTTACGGCTCTGGATTCCCGGATCAAGTCCGGGAATGACCGTGGTGTTTTGGGAAGCGCCTCAGCGCCCCAACCTTAGTGCTTGGCCAGCGCGGAGTTGGTGTTGCGCAGGCGGTGGCTGAACACCGTGCACATCTGGAACAGTGCGGCCGGGTTGGAGTGCAAGAGCTCGCGGAAGGAATCGCGGTCGATGCGCAGGACCGTCGCTTCGTTGAGCGCGCGAACATTGGCCGAGCGCGGGTAATCGTCGAACACCGACATTTCGCCGAAGTAGGACTTGGCGCCCAGCTGGCAGATCGGCACCTTCTGGTCTCCGCGCGAGACGTACACTTCGACGTTGCCGTCGCGCAGGATCATCAGGTCGTTGGTGGCCTCGCCCTCGATCAGGACGATCTCGCCGGGCTCGAAGCGCTCGACTGTCGCGATCGACAGGATGTTCTTCAGGTCCTGTTCCGGCACATCCTTGAACAGGGCGACGGAGCTCAGGAAATCCAGATCGGCTTTGTCGAAGGTCATGTCTCTCATTTCCTCACGTCCTCTTTGACGGGCTCTTGGACGGGCTCTTTTTCGGGCATCTTTTCGCGGCCCGCTGCGGCATCATTAAGGCGTCGTTTTTAGCCCGTTTATCTGAGCGAAGTGTTTGCAACCATTGCGGTTCTTGAATAACTAAATTCCGTCTTCATAGCGTCACAAAGTTCTTTTTTAACGGGTATTGAATGGCAGAGGTTGAAAGGGCCGCGCGCGAAGGACAACCCCCGCGCGCTATGCTCGTATAAGCTGGGGAAACCGACCCGGCAATGATCCACATCAAGCCGGTCCACGCAGGCCGATAAGGAAGTAAGGAAACACCGAGGGTTATGGAGAGCATCGACGTCACCAACGCCGCCCTGCTGCTGGGCGCGGCCCTCGCGGTGCTGGGGATCCTCTCCAGCCTGGTGGCGCAGCGGTTCGGCGCGCCCTTGCTGTTGATCTTTCTGGTGATCGGCATGCTGGCCGGCGAGGACGGGCCGGGCCATCTGCAGTTCAGCGACTACAAACTCACCTACCTTATCGGCTCTTTCGCCCTGGCCGTGATCCTGTTCGACGGCGGCCTGCGCACCAAGATCGGGCACCTGCGCGGCGCGGTGGTGCCGGCCATCACCCTGGCCACCCTCGGCGTGCTCATCACCGCGGGCCTCACGGGCCTGGTCGCATCCTATCTCTTCAAGCTGCCGATCCTGGAAGGCCTGCTCATGGGCGCGGTGGTGTCGTCCACTGACGCGGCGGCGGTCTTTTTCCTCATCCATGCCGGCGGGCTGCAACTGCGCCAGCGGGTCGGCGCGACGCTCGAGATGGAGTCCGCCACCAACGATCCGGTGGCGGTGTTCCTGACCATGGTGCTGGTGCAGCTGGTGGTGGCCGCCGGCGCCGGTGATGCGCACACCGGCGGCGAGATCGCGGAGTTCCTGGCGCTGCAGGTCGCGATCGGCGCCATCGGCGGCATCGCGGGCGGCTTCGCCTCCTCCTGGCTGCTCAACCGTATCGACCTGCCGGGCGGGCTGCATCCCTTGATGGTGATCGCCCTGGCGGTGCTGATCTACGGCATGACCGCGGTGCTGGAGGGCTCGGGCTTCCTCGCGGTTTATCTCGCCGGGATGATCATGGGGAATAGGCCGCTGCGCGCCCAGGCCAGCATCGTCACGGTCAACGACGCCGCCACGTGGCTGTCGCAGATCGTCATGTTCATGGTGCTGGGCCTGCTGGTCACGCCGTCGAAGCTGCTGGCCACCGCGCTGCCCGCCTGCGCCGTGGCCGGCTTCCTGCTCTTGTTCGGCCGGCCCATCGCGGTGTGGTTGTGCCTGTCGCCGTTCGGCTTCACCGCCAAGGAGAAGTGGCTGGTGTCCTGGGTGGGCCTGCGCGGCGCGGTCAGCATCTTCCTCGCCGCCATCCCCACCCTGACCGGCGTGCCGCACGCCGAGCTGTATTTCAACATCGCCTTCGTGGTGGTGCTGCTGTCGCTCCTGATCCAGGGCTGGACGCTCACCTGGTCGGCGCGGAAACTGGACCTTGCCTTGCCGCGCACCACCGCCGCCGTCCACCGCCAGGAGGTGGACCTGCCCGGCCAGCTGGCGCTGGAGATGGTGGGCTACCGCGTGCGGCCCGAGAGCGCGGTGATGAACGGCGCCACCCTGCCCGCCTGGGCCAGGCCCGCCTTCGTCATGCGCAACGAACAGGTCATCAGCGCCACCCAGGCCGGGCCGTTGCAGGGCGGCGACTACGCCTATTTCCTGGCGCCGCCGGACCGCGCCGCGCACCTCGACCAGATGTTCGCGCCCCATGCCGAGCTGCTCACCTCCAACGAACCGTTCTTCGGCGAGTTCACCTTCGAGGGCACGATCCGCCTGAAGGACCTGGAGGCGTTCTACGGCCTCACGGTCACCGATCACGACCCGATGTTGACCGTCGCCGGCCTGTTCGCCGCCAAGTTCGAGAACAAGCCCGAGGTCGGCGACCACCTGCCCTTGGGCCGCGCCGTGCTGGTGGTGCGTGAGGTGCAGGACGACCAGGTTGTGCGCGCCGGCCTGCAGCTCGACGTGCAGTCCGACGACCCGGTCCTGGGCTGGTTCGCGCGCCTGAAGCGGGCGCTGAGCCGGGGCTAGTGCTGGTTCAGCAGCTTGCCGGTCTCCAGCAGCGATTTGATGTCGCTGAGGATCCAGGTCCATCCGCCGCCGCCGCGCTCGTTGAAGTTGCTGGCGGTAGCGCCCGCCATCATCGGCGCATTCTCGAACTCGTGCGTCACGGACAGGCGGCAAAAGCCGCCGGCGCAGGGCTCGATCTCCCAGGTGAGGCGCGTGAAACCTTCGGCTTCATGCGCGGGATTGAAAAGGAACCGGTAGGTCTGCACCAGCTTGCGCGGCGGCTCGGTGGTGATCACCTCGCCGTCGATGATGACTTCGGGCAGGCCCATGCCGCGCATCTGCGGATTGGCTTTCACGCGATAGGCGCCACCAGGCTTCAGGTCATATTCGCCCGCGGCCCGGTAACCGTACTTGCCGTTCCATTCGGGTGATGTAATCGCCTCCCAGATCGCCTCCGGCGTGGCCCGGATATAGACCTGATGAACCTGCGTCGCTATGCCCGCTTTTTCGCCGACCATGTCTTGCTCTCCAAAGACGATTTCAAATCCAACAGCGCCGATACCTGGTGCGCGGTGTACTTGTCGATCCAGCGGTTGTGGATCTCGCGGATCGGCACCGCGTTCAGGAAATGCAGTTTCTCGCGGCCCGACCGCCGCGTGACCACCAGTCCGGCGTTTTCAAGAACCCTGAGATGCTTCATCACCCCGAAACGCGTCATATCCAGCTCGCGCTCCAATTCGCCGAGGGTGCGGCCGCTGCGCTGAAACAACAGGTCCAGCAAGAAGCGCCGCGACGGATCGGCAAGAGCCCTGAACACCTGATCGGTATCGACCATGGCCGGACAATAGGTGACCATTTAGTCACATGTCAAGCGCCACGAACTCCTCGACGTCCGGGGCATTCCTTTGATTAGAACTCGATGCCGGCCTGGGCCTTCACGCCGCTTTTGAACGGGTGCTTGATCATTTCCATCTCGGTGACGAGATCGGCCGCCTCGATCAGGGCGTCGGGGGCGTTGCGGCCGGTGATGATGACATGGGTGTCCGCGGGCTTGTTCTTCAGCACCTCGATCACCTCCTCCACCGGCAGGTAGTCATAGCGCAGGACTATGTTGAGCTCGTCGCACACCACCATCTTCCAGGCGGGGTCCATGATGCGCGCCTTAGCGGCCTCCCAGGCTTCGCGGGCTTTGGCGATGTCGCGCGCGCGGTCCTGGGTGTCCCAGGTGAAGCCCTCGCCCATGGGGCGCATCTCCACCAGGTCCGGAAAGGCGTCGAACACCACTTGTTCGCCGGTGGTCATGGCGCCCTTGATGAACTGGATGATGGACACCTTGAAGCCGTGGCCGATGGCCCGGCACACCATGCCGAAGGCCGCCGTGCTTTTGCCTTTGCCCTTGCCGGTGTGGACGATGACCAGGCCGCGCTCGATGGTTTTCTTTTCCATCATCTTCTCGCGCGCCGCCTGCACCTTCTTCATCTTGGCGTTATGGCGGGCGTTGTCGTCGGCGTCGGTCATCGGGGTCCTCGGGCGCGGGAAGCGGTGACGGCAGTGTATGCCAGTTCACGGCGCCGGCCGCACGCCTTCCCTCACCGATCCCGCCGCGGCGACAGGCGGGAATTCGGTTCGCTTGAACGATCCCCCCTGCGGGGAACGGCGGGTATTTAGTTAAGGCCGCTTTTGGCGAGGCCCAGGATCGGGCGCCGGCCTTCGCGGCGCGGGGCGTGCGGAGCCTCGCCGCGTTGCACGGCCTCGTGTTGGAAGTCAGGCGCCTTGCCGGTGACGGCGGCGGCGAAAGCGGCTTCGGCGGCGCGCCAGGCTGACGTGCGATGCTTGCGTGTCTGAGGGGTGATCATGGCGGTGTAACCCGCCACCCGGACAATTGTTCCGGCGCAGGCGAACAAGGCCCCTCAACCCAGGACCGCCCCCGCCCGCGCCGGGCATGCTTTGTAACGGTTTTGCAAGGCGAACATTCCGCCCCGCCAGCACGTTTATGAAGCGCAACCCCCAACTGACGGAGAGTCACATGGATAAAGATCGCATCAAGGGCGCCGCCAAGGAAGCCGCCGGCAAAGTGGAGCAAACCGCCGGCAAGGTGGTCGGCAATCGGCAGATGCAGGCCGAAGGCACGCTCAAACAGGCCGAAGGCAAGATGCAGAACGCCGCCGGCAAGATGAAAGACGCCGCGCGCGACGCCATCAAGAAGCAGCAGTCGTAAGACTCCGGCGATTTAAAGCGGGCGCGGCCTTCATGGGCGGCGCCCGCTTTCTATTCCGGCACGTCCGTTCTGCCGCCGCGCCGGTCGGCGTCGAAGCTCTGGGCTTCGATGAACACACGGGTCACGTCCGGGTGCTGTTCCTTGATCTGGCGCTCCATGCGGGTGACGGCGCGTTCCACATCGGACGCGGTCAGCGTGTCCTCGAAATCCAGGCTGAGGGCCACGAACACGTCGTTGGGCCCGAAGTGCATGGTCATGGCCTGGTTGAGGCCGGTGACGCCCGGCGTCGCCCGCGCGATGCGGTTGATGCCCAGGCGCGTGTCATGGCTGGCGGCCTCGCCGGTCAGGAGGCTTTTGCTTTTGGCCCCGAGGAACAAGGCGGTGCAGGCCAGGATCACGCCAATGACGATGGAAGCGATGGCGTCCAGCTCCGGGATCTCCAACTGTACCGACAGGAAAATGCCGATCAGCGCGACGATCAGGCCGAGCAACGCGGCGGAATCCTCGAACAGCACCGTGAACACCGTGGGGTCCTTGCTGCCGCGCACGGCTTCGAGCCAGGTGCGGCCTGCCTTCTCCGCATAGAACGCCTTGAAGGCCACCAGCCAGACCACGCCCTCGAACAACAGGCTCGCGCCCAGCACGAGGTAGTTGATCCACGGGTCCTCGATGGGCGTGGGATCGTGCAGTTCCTCGATGCCGCGCATGATGGACACCACCGCGCCGCCGCCGAAGATCAGCACCGCCACGACGAAGGTGTAGAAGTAAAGCTGCAGGCCATAGCCGAAGGGATGGCGCGCCGACGGCGGCTTGGCCGCGCTGCGCAGGCCGACCAGCAGCAGGAACTGGTTGCCGGTATCCACCACCGAGTGCACGCCCTCGCTCAGCATCGCGGCGCTGCCGGTGGCCGCGGCGGCGATGAACTTGGTGGCGGCGATGAGGGTGTTGCCGATGAGGGCGGAGAAAATCACGCCCTTGGAGGTATGGGAGGCCATGCGGCCACTATAGCGGGATGCGGGGCCCCTGTGCGATCACGCTCAATTGATGAAGTGTGACGAAGTCGCGCGAAGAATCCGCCAGCTGGCTGCGGGATTTGTGGAAACGCCGCCGCTAAACACCTAGCCACTGAAGCCCGTTGGGCAGGTCATAGGTGGCGAAGTCCACTTGCAGCACGCGCCGCCGCTGCGGTGTTTTGGCGGCGTCCGAGGCGTGCAGGATCGGCGTGGCGTAGAGCCATATGTCTCCCGCCGCCGCGAGGCATATGGCTTCGCCGCGCGCGCGAACGATCTCTGGAACGTCATGCTCAGCGATCCGCCCCAACCGATGTGAGCCCGGAATAACCCGCAGCGGCGCGTTGTCCGCCGGAACCGGGTCCAGGTGGACACGCACCGTCACCATATTAGCGAGCACCTCGAAGGGCGGCGCCACATGCAGGAACCCGGCCTTTACGGTCCAGGGAGAATAGCCGGGCGTCTCGATCTTTTCCCGCACGGCGATGGTGCGGTCCTGGTGCCACCCAAGCGCCCAGTTCATCTCCGGGGTCTTATCGAACAGCAGCGCGCGCACTGGCCGCGCGGCCGGCAATACCCTTGCCGCAACGGCGCCGATCACGCCGCTCTGGTCGAGAAGCGGTTTGAGCCCAAGGACGCCGACCAGCCTCAGGCCCGCCTTTCCCGCGGACAGATGCGAGAGTGCGCCTTCCAACGCCGCGAGGTCTTGAGGCGAAAGCGTCGCCTCTCTTCGCTCCGCGCCGTCGTGTTCAAATTGCAATTTTGATCCGGGGTCTATTGCGCGCTAGCAGGCGAAGGCGTTGTCGGTCGTGCCGTCATCAAGCTTGATCCTGACCCCGCACTCGTAGCCACCCTTCTCGTCACCCATGCAAGTCAAACCACCGGCGGTTTTTTCTCGCACGGGAGAGCCCTCGGAATTACAGACGACGCGCTCCTCGGGCACCGGCATTGCTTTGTATATCCGCCGTGCAGCGTCACCGCTGATGTATATCGCAACCCGGTCCTTCTTCTCCTCAGGACCAGGGTCCACAATGCTTTCACCAGCGATCTCGTACACCGCCTCCATAGGCGAGAACCTGGAATTGGCCGCCAGGGCTGCGGCAGCCAGCGTGGCGCAAAAACCAAGAGAAAGAACAGTCGCCCTTTTCATGCGCCCACATCCTTATGCCGCGTCCGGGTGGTGAAGTAATGGGGATAGGCCGCCCGACCGCCTGCTTCACGCGGAGCTTATAACGCGAATATCATTGGATGCTACCTTTCGGCGCATCGCCAGCCTTGGGTTAGGATGCGGTTTGACACGGGGTCTATGCGTATCCGGCATAGTCCATTCTCCGGCCTTAAACATTGTCGGCGGCGTTAACAAACCACGGCATTAGCTGTCGCGCCATTATCGAGCTTAATGGCAACCCCGCAGAAATAGCCCATTTTATCGTTGCCATAGCAGTTCAATCCGCCAGCACTCTTAGTTAGCACCGCGTCTTCCTTGCGATAGCAGAGGTCGGGCTGCTCCGGCACAGGCATGGCTTTGTAGATGTCCCGAGCGCCGTCTCCCTTGATATGTATCGCAACCCGGTCCTCCTTCTCACCGGGCGGGGGATCGAGCAGAGTTTTACTGATGAAGGTGTACGTGCCTTCAAGGGGGGCTTCATCGGCGGCACGCACGGCCACCGCTCCGGCCGCCGCGACACAACAGCAAAGAATGATCACCGACTTTTTCATGCGCACTGTCCTCCTGCAATTTTGCCCGGCAGCCCCTCGGACACCATCGTCAATGGCATACTACGATTTATCTCCGCGGCGGTCGCCATCTACGAACATGAAAATGGTTGTCAAGCCGTCGCCCGGGCGCCTGCCAAGGTAGTGCGGCTGGCCGCGCTTTTATAAATTTTGGCCGCAGATAACTAGCAAACGAAAGCGCCGGTGGTCGCGCCGTCATCAAGCTTGATCGCCACCGCGCATACATAGCCATCCTTGTCATTGCCGGAGCACTCCAGACCGCCTGCGGTTTTTGCAAGCACGGGGCCGCACACCTGGGGATGTTCTGGCGTCAGCATGGCTTTGTACAGCTGCCGGGCGCCATCTCCATCGATGTATATTGCGATCCGGTCCTTCTTATCCTCTGGCAACGGATCCACAAGATTTTCGCCCGTGATGGTGTATTCCGCGCTAAGGGGCGCGTACACCTTGATACGGGTCATATTGAGGAGCGGATATATGTTGGCGCCGACGACGCCCCCGCACACAGCCGCAGCACAACAGCAAAGGATGACCGCTGATTTTTTCATGCGCTCCCTTTCCCTTTCTCACTATGTTTCGATCGCTCAGACGCCATAGAGGCATAGTATACAGCTATCGCCCCGACGGTCGCCGCCAGTTTGGATCCACCTGAACGTGGAGATGGTTCTTATGGGGAGACTTGGGACCTAAAGTCCTGACGCCCTGAATTTCTGGGTCATCGAAAAGTATTTCCTTAACTCCGCCAGTCTCTCTCAGCGTATCCACTAACCTCTGCGTCGCCGCCCTATCGTAGTCGGCAGAGGTAAAATCAGTACCCGCATTCTTGCCATCCACACGCACCGGGCGGATATCGAAGGCAGTGCCGGTCGTGTGGTCGCCGTTCTTTGCATGAGGGTAAAAATATGACCCATCCGCGAGGCTCATATTCCCGACGTTGAACGGTGCGTTAAGCGCATCGCGAAGCAGAGGTGTAAGTTCTTCGGTAGCGCGTGCAGCCTTCAGCGAGGGCGCAAGTGCAGGCGCAACATCCCCAAGCGCGCCAAGGCCGGACAGCGAGGCGGCGGTATAATCACCTTTCGACAGATTCTCGACTAGGCTTGGATGCTTGCGAATACTACTTGGCAGGAAACCGTCCCCGTCCTCCCATTGAAACGAATACCCTGAGGCATTGGCCAGACCGACGCCGGGCAGCGCATTGATCAGTGCTTCGCCTTGCCCACGCTGGAAATCCGGGTTCGAAATGTCTTCCACCGACCGACCGTATTCGTCGACCGCGAGCGGCGAAGTGTTGACGCCGCTATCGCGCGGCGCAGTGACCACGATTTCTTCCATTTGATCTTCGTCTTTTGGGTCGAAGAACTCCGGCGACCCAGTGTGCGGATTGATGGCGTTCCTCCCGCTGCCGACGCGCAGGCGGTTGAGGGGGATGCCGGCGTCGCCGGCGGCGCGGCCTAGGGCTTCGAGTACGGCGCGGGTCTGAAGCGCGCGGGGGAGCACGATCTAGCCCACCGTCCCTTACTCGCACGAAGAACTACCCGGTCTCCCGGTTCGCCATGCCAATTCGCCCTTGGTGTGACGGTAAGGGCGGATTATATCCTCCGTAACGCGCCGACAGCGGTGGATGCGTAGGGTCCGGCGGGCGGCTTATGGGGCCGGTCGTACTCAACGAGGCGCTTTTCCCTTACTCTCCTCATACG
>CANJOI010000101.1 GCA_947475365.1 Fidelibacterota bacterium
GCTTGTCCCATGTGGCGAAGACGCCGCACCTGGCGTCGGCGCTGTCATGCATCGACATCCTGACCGCGGCCTACTGGAGCGCCCTGAGTATCGATCCGGCGGCCCCCACGGGTGCCAACCGCGACCGGTTCATTCTGAGCAAAGGCCACGCCGCCACCGCGCTATACGCGACATTGGCGCACGCGGGGTTTTTCCCGCTCGCGGACCTCGCCCAATACAACGTCAACGGCGGCCACTTGGCCGAACATCCAGGCCCCGGCTGTGCGCCCGGCGTGGAAGCCGCCACCGGATCGCTTGGCCATGGACTTGGCCTCGGCATCGGCATGGCGCTCGCCGCGCGCATCAATAAGCGTCCTTACCGTGTGTTCGTGTTGATGAGCGACGGCGAATGCAACGAGGGCTCGGTCTGGGAAGGCGCCTTGTTCGCGCCGGCGCAGAAGCTGGGCGGGCTGTGCGCCATTGTCGATTTCAACAAGTGGCAGGCCACGGGCCGCAGCCAGGAGGTCATGAAGCTCGACCCCTTGGTGGACAAGTGGCGGGCGTTTGGCTGGGACGCGGCGGAAGTGGACGGGCACGACATCAAGGCGGTCGCCGCCCTCATGGCGAAGACGCGCCTGTCCAATGACCGCCCCACCGCCATCGTCGCCCATACCGTGAAGGGCAAGGGCGTCTCCTTCATGGAAGACGACAACAACTGGCATTACCGCATCCCCACCGCCGAGGAAGTCGCCACGGCCTTCGCGGAGTTGGGCCTGTCATGAGAAACGCATTCGCCGACGAAATGACCCGCCTCGCGCGCGAACGCGACGATGTGGTGATGCTGTCCGGGGACATCGGCAACAAACTGTTCGACAAGTTCAAGGACGCGGCGCCCGATCGCTTCTTCAATTGCGGCGTGGCCGAAGCCAACATGATCAGCGTCGCCGGCGGCATGGCCCTGAACGGCCTTCGCCCGGTGGCCTACACGATCACGCCGTTCATCACCACCCGCTGTCTGGAGCAGATCAGGAACGACGTCTGCTATCACGACGCACCCGTCGTCATCGTTGGCGTCGGATCGGGGTTGGGCTACGCGTCCCTTGGTCCCACGCACCATTCCTGTGAGGACATCGCGCTGTTGCGCGCGCTACCGAACATGAACGTGGTATGCCCCGCCGACGCCTGGGAAGTGCGCGGACTCCTGAACGCCGCCCTGAATCAGAAGCGCCCCACCTATATGCGTATCGGCAAGAAGGGTGAGCCCCAGGTTCATACCGCTGTGCCGGATATGCAGATCGGGAAGGCCCTGCGCCTGCGCGACGGCCGGGACGTTTGCCTGCTCAGCACCGGCGTGCTGCTGCCCACGGTACTTGAGGCCGGTGACGCCCTCAACGCCGCGGGCGTTTCCGCTGCGGTGGTCAACATGCATACCGTGAAGCCGCTGGACGAAGATGTGCTGCGCGAGGCTTTCGCGCATTACGCGGTCGTCGCCACCATCGAGGAACACAGCCTGATCGGCGGCTTTGGTTCCGCGGTGGCCGAGTGGACGGCGGACAATGGCCCGTTCAAGGCGCGCCATGCGCGCTTCGGCACCGGCGATGTGTTCCTGCATGAGTCCGGCAACACCAAATATGCGCGCGCGCATTTCGGGCTGACGGCCAAGGACATCGCGGCGAAGGTCCAGCGCCTGTTCGAGAACCGCTGAGCGGATCGATGCGTATCGGCATCGACTTCGACAACACCATCGTCTGCTACGACGGCATCTTTCATCGCACGGCGCTGGAACGCGGCCTGATCGCCGCAGATATTCCCGCGAACAAGGGAGCCGTGCGCGATCACCTGCGCGCCACCGGCCGCGAACCGCTTTGGACGGAGATGCAAGGCTACGTCTATGGCCCCGGCCTTGTGGGCGCCGAGCCTTTTCCTGGCGTCTGGGATTTCATCCGCGCGGCGCAGGCGCGCGGCGTTGACGTCAAGGTCGTCAGCCACAAGACCCGCCATCCCTATGAAGGGCCGCCCTATGACTTGCATGAGTCCGCGCTCGGCTGGTTGAAGGCCCAGGCCGCGGCCAACAACGTCACCTTGCGGGAAGGCGTGGACATTTTTCTCGAGCCCACCAAGCAGGCGAAGCTCGCGCGCATTGGCGCGCTGGCCTGCGATTGGTTCATCGACGACCTGCCGGAATTCCTGGCCGAGCCCGCGTTCCCGGAAGGGGTCAACCGCGTGCTGTTCGACCCGGCCGCGCAGACCGTGAATCCGTCCGGCATGCGGCGCGTGGGCGCGTGGCCGGACCTGCACGAAGGCTTCTTCGGGTCCGATCCTTGGCCGGGGGCGAGATGAGCGCGCTGCCGCCGGGCGCGATGGAACTCCTGGCCGAAGCCGGCCTCAGCGGCGAGATCAGCGCGGTCCGGCTCTCCGGGGGCATGAACAACCAGGTGTTCCGGGTGACCGGAGGCGACCGCACCGTGGTGCTCAAATCCTATTTTCACGATGCCCACGACGCCCGCGACCGCCTCGGCGCGGAGTGGGGCTTTCTGACCGCGGCGCGAGACCTGGGCGTCGGCTGCGTCGCCGCGCCGCTCGCGCGCGACACCGCGCATCATCTGGGCGTCTATAGTTTTCTCTCCGGGCGATTGCCGGCCCCGGAAGACGTTTCTCCCGCCGCGGTCGATCAGGCGCTGGCGTTCGTCACGCGCCTCAATCCAGCGTCCCGCGCCGTGGAGCATGGCTGCCTGCCGGCGGCGTCCGAGGCCTGTTTTTCGGGGGCGCAGCATCTCGGCACCGTGGACCGGCGTCTGGACCGCCTTTCGCGCGCCTTGGGCGACACTCTGGTGGAGCAGGAGGCGGCGCGGTTTCTGCGGGAAGACCTAGGACCACTTTGGACCCGCATTCGCGACGACATTGCCACCGGTCTCGCGCGTCTCGGCATCGATCCGGCCGTTGAGATCCCCGCCGCCGAGCGCATCCTCTCGCCGTCGGACTTCGGCTTTCACAACGCCCTCAAAACCGAGGATGGCCGCTTCGCCTTCCTGGATTTTGAGTACGCCGGCTGGGATGATCCGGCCAAGCTGGTGGGGGACGCCTTCAACCAGGTGAAAGTGCCGTTGCCGCAGTATCTCTATCCGGTGTTTCGCGATACCGTGGCGGCCCGGTCGCCTGATCCCGCCGTTGCCAGCCGCCGCTTCGACCTGTTGCGTCCGCTCTATGCCGTGAAATGGGTGTTGATCATCCTGAACGATTTCATCCCCCTGGACGAGCGCCGCCGCGCCTTTGCCGGAGCCGTCGACCGGCGGGCGCCGCAACTTGCCGCCGCCCGCGCGAAGTTCGCCGCGCTGGCCGGTGAATATCCTTCCTTGACCGATTCATAGGACAAACCCCCGTGGCTAAATATTGCGTCATCGGCAGCAACGCCTTCTCCGGCCAGGACTTCGTCGACCTCCTGCTCGACGATCCCGCGCGCGAGGTGATCGGCATCAGCCGCTCCGAGGAGAAGCCCGACTTTTTGCTGCGCTACAAGGCGCGCAAGGACCTCAGCCGCTTCCGCTTCCACCGCTTTGACCTCAACGACGACCTCGACCCGCTGATCGCCTTCCTCGACAAGGAGCGCCCGGAGTACATAGTCAACTTCGCCGCCCAGAGCGAAGTGGGACCGAGCTGGGACCATCCGGAACATTGGTTCCAGACCAATGCGGCGAGCTTCGCCTATCTGGTGAACCACCTGCGGCGCATCGATTACCTGAAGCGCTACCTGCATGTGTCGTCGCCCGAGGTCTATGGTAACTGCGTCGGCACCATCCGCGAGGACACACCGGTCAACCCCAGCACGCCCTACGCGGCCTCCAAGGCGGCGGCCGACATGATCCTCAGCGTCTACCAGCGCCAGTACAATCTGCCGGTGCTGTCGGTGCGCGCCACCAACGTCTATGGCGCGCGCCAGCAGCTGTTCAAGATCGCCATGCGCACGATCATCTACATCAAGACCGGGCGCATCATCCCACTGCATGGCGGCGGCACGGCGGTGAAGTCCTATATCAACGTGCGTGATGTTTCGCGCGGCGAACTGGCCATCCTGGAACGCGGCAATGTCGGGGAGCTGTATCACCTGTCGCCGGCATCCGGCGTTTCGGTACGCGATTTTGTGCGCATGATCGCCGAACGCCTGGGCGTGCCGTTCGAGAAGGCCGTGGACGTGGCGCCGGAACGGCCGGGCCAGGACGCGGCCTATGTGATTGACTCCCAGAAAGCGCGCGACACTCTGGGCTGGAAAGACCAGATCGACCTTTCGGCCGGCATCGACGAATGCGTCACCTGGGTCAACGCCAACTGGGACGCGATCTCCAAATCGCCCCACGATTATATCCACAAGGCCTGACCTGCCTCATGCCCAACGTAGACCTCATCACCAGCGTCCATACCGGCACCAAGCGCGACTACCTCGGGCGCGTCAACGGCATGGACAAGGCGCTGGCGGCCGAGGCGGCCGTGAAGTTCGGCCAGGAGTACTGGGACGGTGACCGTTCCACCGGCTATGGCGGCTATCGCTATGACGGCCGCTGGCGCCCTGTGGCCGAGCGCATGGCGCAGCTCTATGGATTGCATGCCGGGAGCAGGGTGCTGGACGTGGGCTGCGGCAAGGGCTTTCTACTGTACGAGCTGACCCAGGTGGTCCCGGGGATCGCCGTGACGGGCCTCGACATCTCGGCGTACGCCATCGAGAACGCCAAGCCGGAAGTGCGCCAATTCCTGCAGGTGGGCAACGCCCGCGCTTTGCCGTTTGCCGACGGCAGTTTCGATTTTGTGTTTTCCATCACCACCTTGCACAATCTCTATCTGGACGATCTTTGGGCGGCCTTGGGCGAGATCGCCAGGGTCTCGAAAGGCGGGCGCGGCCATATCACGGTCGAGGCCTACCGCAACGAGCGCGAGAAAGTAAATTTAATGTACTGGCAGTTAACTTGCCGGGCGTTCCATACGCCGCAAGAATGGGAATGGCTGTTCGCGAAAGCGGGGTACACGGGGGACTATGGATACATCTACTTCGAATAATGCGGGCCTGGGGGCTGACGGCCTCGGCGCGCGATTTCTCTCGGATGGCCATCTGGTGCTTCCGGCGGAAGACCGCGCCGCATTGGACCGCATCCGCCTGAACACGGCGCAAGCCGCCGCGAAGGCGCTTGGCATACCGCTGCCGGCGGATATCGGCGCCTTCCTCGACACCATCCACGAACGCGTCACGCCGGCCCGCCTTAACGAGTTCCGCCTAGCGGTGCTTGACGGATTGTTAGCCGACCCTGGGTTCCGCCCGTCCTATTTCGCCTGCGGGCGGACGCTGGTGGAAACCATCGTCGGCAATGAACTGGCCATGCAGCGCAATATCGGGCTCAGCATCCAATTGCCGCAGGATGACAGCTCCCTGCTGCCGCTGCACTCGGACACCTGGGGTTCGGAATGCTCGCCGTTTGAAGTGGTGCTGTGGATTCCCCTGGTCGACTGCACGCGCACCAAGTCCATGTTCCTGCTGCCGCCGGAGAACGACCGGAAGTGGCGCGCGCGGGTGGGCGAGTTCGAATCCCGCGGCATTGAGGATCTGTACAAGGCCGTGGAGCCGGAGCTGACCTGGATCGACATCAACTACGGCCAGGTGATGCTGTTCACGCCGACGCTCATGCACGGCAACCGCGTCAACCGCGAACCCAATACGCGCTGGAGCTTCAACATGCGCTTCAAGGGGCTGTTCACGCCCTATGCCAACAAGAAGCTCGGCGACTACTTCAGCCCCGTGGCGATCAAGCCCGCCTCCCAGATCGGTTTGTCGTTTGACATGCCGGGCGGCTCTGGTGAGTGAGGACGCCGCGGCGGGCGGCTTTCGCGGCTACATCGTAAGCCGCCCGGTGGGCGGCGTGCCCTATCCGCACAAGATCCAGAACCTGATGGTGCGTGACTATTGCCGCCGCAAAGGACTGCCGTTCCTTCTCAGTCTGACCGAGGTTTCGGTTCCCGGCAGTTTCATGATGCTGCATGCCCTCCTGCAAAACCTCGAGGGCTTGCGCGGCATCGTGTTGTTCAGCCAATTCGTGCTGCCGCATGCCCGCGCGGAGCGGTTCAAGATCTATGACCGCGTTCTGGATGCGGGCCTGCAACTCCACGCCGCCCTCGAGGAAAATGTCATCGCCACCCGCGCGGAGGTGGCGGCCTTCGAGGCGCCGCTCGCCATCGCGCCCTGGCTGCCGGCCACACCGTTTGCCGGAAAATTCCCGGCTGCTTCCAAAGAAGACTTTGGTCTTTAGGCCCTACTCGGCGGGGGCGTGCTGAACGTCCGCCTGCGGCGCGGCGCGGCGCGCCTTCCACCGTTCGCGCATGCGCTCCAGGTACAGGAATACGACGGGCGTGGTGTAGAGGGTCAGCGCCTGGCTCACCAGCAAGCCGCCGACCATGGCGTAGCCCAGGGGCCTGCGCAGTTCCGATCCGGCGCCGACCGAGAACATCAGCGGCAAGCCGCCCAAGAGCGCCGCGGCGCTGGTCATCATGATGGGGCGGAAGCGTAAGTGGCAGGCCTCGCGAATGGCCTCATACGGCGCCATGCCGCGGTGGCGCTGGGCGTTGACGGCGAAGTCCACCATCATGATGCCGTTCTTCTTCACCAATCCGATCAGCAGCAGCACGCCGACCAGGGCGATCACCGAGAGATCGTATTTAGCCACCAGCAGGATCAACAGCGCGCCAACCCCAGCCGACGGCAGGGTCGAAAGAATGGCGAGCGGATAGATATAGCTCTCGTAGAGCATGGCGAGGATCGCGTAGACCGCGAGGATCGCCGCCGCCACCAGATAGGGCTGGGTGACCAGCGAGTCTTGGAAGGCTTTGGCCGTGCCCTGGAAGTTGTCGCTGAGGCCCGAGGGTGCGCCCAGCGAAACCCGCAACTTCTGTATGGCTTCGACCGCATCGCCCAGGGCAACGCCCGGCGCCAGGTTGAAGGCGATGGTGACCGCAGGGAACTGGCCTTGGTGATTGATGGAGAGCGAACTGACTTTCTTGGTATCCAGCTTCACGAAGGTCGAGAGCGGCACCTGCTGGCCGCTTGAGGGCGACTTGACGAAAATCTTGTCGAGGGTGCGCATGTCCGCTTGGAGTTCAGGCAAAACCTCGAGGATGATGCGGTAAGTATTCACCTGCGTGAAATACTGCGCCACCTGCCGCTGGCCGAAGGCGTCATAGAGCGTGTCGTCGATCAGTTGCGGCTGAATGCCGTAGCGCGAGGCCTGGTCCCGGTCGATGGTAAGCGTGGCGCTGGTGGCGCCGGATTGCTGGTCACTGACCACGTCGCGCAATTCCGGCAGGGTCGCCATGGCCGCGGTCATCTTGTCGGCCCAGACCCGCAGCTCGTTGGCGTCGGCGTCTTGCAGTGTGTACTGATATTGGGTGCGTGTCTGGCGCGCGCCGATCTGGATGTCCTGCGAGACCGACATGAACACCTTGAGCCCGGCGATCTTAGTGAATTGCGGGCGCAGGCGGTTCATGATGTCTTCAACCGGCTCGCGTTCGCGATGCGGCTTCAGAAGGGCATAGAGCCGCCCCTGGTTGACGTTGTTGCCATAGGGCGCGGTCGCGCCGACGGTCTGAACCGCGGGGTCGGCCGCCAGCATCTGGCGGGCCTGTTCGTTCAATCGCACCAGTTCGGCGTAGGAGATGTCCTGGGCGCCTTCCGTGACGATGGAGATGCTGCCGACATCCTGGTTGGGGAAGAAACCCTTGGGCACCAGGACATAGAGCACGCCTGACAGCGCCACGGTCGCCACGAATACCGCCAGCACCGCGCGCTGACGGGACAGCGCGATGTCGAGGGTGCGGCGATAAAAGGCGAACATGGCCTCGAAGCCACGCTCGATTTTGCGGGAAAGCGCACTGTGCTCGCCGGTTTCATGGCGCAGGAACTTGGAGCACAGCATGGGCGTAATGGTGAGGGATACGACGCCCGAGATCAGGATGGCGATGCTCACGGTCATGGCGAATTCGTGGAACAGCCGCCCGATGATGCCGCCCATGAGCAGGAGCGGGATGAACACGGCCACGAGAGAAACCGACATGGATATGATCGTGAAGCCGATTTCTCCCGCGCCCTTCAAGGCCGCGGCCATGGGCTCCATGCCGTCCTCGATATGGCGGTAGATGTTCTCCAGCATGACGATGGCGTCGTCGACCACGAAGCCGACGGCAATGGTCAGAGCCATCAACGACAGATTGTCGATGCTATAATTGAGCAGGTACATGCCGGCGAATGTGCCGATCAGCGACAGGGGGATGGCGAGCGCCGGGATGACCGTGGCGCGGAAGTTGCGCAGGAACAGGAAGATGACCGCCACCACCAGGCCCGAGGTGATGAGGAGGGTCTCTTTCACCTCGGCGACCGACGCCTTGATGGTCTGTGTCCGGTCCATGTAGCGGTAAATATGAACCGATGCGGGCAGGAGCTTGGCTGCGCGTGCGATGGCGGCATCCACGAGGTCACCGGTCTCGACGACATTCGCGCCGGGCATTTTTTTAATGGTCGAGCCGATCATCGGCTTGCCTTCGTAATTCCAGGCGCCGGTCTTGACGTTCTCGGCGCCGGGAATGGCGCGGCCGATGTCGCGCACCCGCACCTGGGCGCCGTTCCTGAAGGCCAGCACTACATCGTTGAACGCCTCGGCTTCGGTGAGCTGGTCGTTGGCGAAGATGGTGTAACCCTTGGCGCCGATCTCGATATTGCCCTTGGGCGAGTTGGTGGAGGCGGTGTTGATGATGGTGCGTACCTCCTCCATGCTCAGGCCGACGGCGGCGAGTTTGATGGGGTCGACCTGGATGCGGATGGCGGGCTTCTGTTGGCCCTGCGGCCGCACTTCGCCGACACCCGGCAGCTGCGAGAGCTGCTGAAGCACGAGGTTCTCCGCGAGGTCGTCGACCTCGGTGAGCGGCATGACGTCCGAGTAAAAGCCGTAAGCCGAGATCGGCGCGTCAGACGGATTCACTTTCTGATAGTTGGGCGGCGAGGGCATCGACTTTGGTAATTGACCATTGGCGACGTTGATCGCCGACTGCACGTCCTGGGCGGCGCCGTCGAGGTTGCGGTCGAGCTCGAACTGCAAGGTGATCTGGGTGTTGCCCAACACGCTGGCCGAGGTCATCTGCAGCACGCCCGGGATTTGCGAGAACTGGCGCTCCAGGGGCTGCGCCACGGCGGCGGCCATGGTCTCGGGGCTGGCGCCGGGCAGGCTGGCGTTGATCTGCACCGTCGGGAATTCGATCTGCGGAATCGAGGCGATAGGCAGGAACGGATAGGCCGCCACGCCCACGGCCAGGATGATCGCCATCAGTACGGAGGTCGCGACCGGCCGCTGGATGAAATGTGCTGAAACGCTCATGTGAAAAGGCTCATAGGTCCGGTCCGCACTCCGCTTTCGTTCCGCTCAGATACGTGGCAGGAGCGGATTTTCCCAAAATCGGAGGCCGGGCGCATTCTTATTCGGGGCTTTACGCCGCTAAATGGACACAAAAAGGCGGTATCCGGCCAATCTGGCCCTTCGCCGGCCCATAGGCCGATCCCCGGACCCCCTAAAACAGGGCGCCATGCCATGCGTACCGCCGTCGCCGGTCGAGGTATCGGGAGCGCGACCGAGGAGGCGCCCACCAGCACCACGCCCAGGATCACCGTCACGATCGCCACCTCGATGGGGTGGCCAGGTTGCTTGAAGAAGGCCCTTGGGGCGCGTTAGCCTCACCGCCTTTGCGTCAACCGGTTATTCCGTGTCCTCCGAACTGGCCCCCGATCCGTTCAAAAGCGCGTTCGCGCGCGCAAGCGCCTTGCGCCGCGCCCGTGATCTGCCCAGCGCCGTGGCCGCTTTCGACGAGGCCATCGCGCACAAAAGCGATGACGCCTCCGCCTACCTCGGACGCGGCGAAGCGCTCCTGGAGCTGAAGCGCTTCGAGGCCGCCGCCACCAGCGTTCAGTTCGCGCTGCTGCTGGCGCCGGACGTGGCGTCGGCGCACTTCCTGATGGGCGAGGCCTTGCGGGGGCTCGGGCAATCGGAGTCCGCGCGGGCGTGCTATGAGCGCGCGCTGGCCCTGGACCCGGCGCTGCCGCAGGCGCGCGGGCTGCTGTGGTTCCTGGAAATGCAGATCTGCGACTGGCCGCGCGCGGCCGTGGCGGCTACCGCACTGGAAGCGGCGCTTGCGCGCGGGGAGAACGCGACGCCGCCGTTCCCGATGCTGGCCTTGGCCGATGCACCCGCCCTGCATCGCGCGGTGACAGAGCGCTTTGCACAGGCGGTCTACCCGGCCGATGAAACCTTGGGTGCGATATCCGCGCGGCCGCGCCGCGAGAAAATCCGTGTCGGCTACTATTCCGGAGACTATGAAAATCACCCGGTCGCCCAACTGATCGCCGGGGTGTTCGAGAGCCATGACCGCTCGCGGTTCGAATTGAGCGCCTTTTCCTTCGGCCGCGACGCCGGCGATGACATGCGCGGGCGCCTCGTGAAATCCTTCGACCGCTTCATCGACGCCCGTATGATGAGCGATGTGGACATCGCGCGGCAGTCGCGCGCGTTGGAGATCGATATCGCCGTGGACCTCACCGGCTATACCCGTGACCGCCGCACCGGCGTGTTCGCCTGCCGCGCCGCGCCCGTGCAAGTGGGGTACCTGGGGTATCCCGGCACCATGGGCGCGCCCTATTTCGATTACATCATCGCCGACAAGACGCTGATTCCGGATGAATCCCGCGCGTTTTATCCGGAAAAGGCGGCGCGTCTTCCGCACACCTACCAGTGCAACGACCGGAAGCGCGCGGCGTCGGGGCGGGGCCACGCCCGGCGCGCACTCGGACTTCCGGAAAGCGGTTTCGTATTCTGCTGCTTCAACAACAACTACAAAATCTCGCCGGAGACGTTCGGCTCCTGGGCGCGAATTCTTGCCCGCGCGCCCGGCGCGGTGCTGTGGCTGATGGAGGACAATCCCCAGGCCGCGGCCAACCTGCGCGCGGCCGCGGCGGCGCGGGGGCTGGACCCCGCGCGGCTGGTGTTCGCCCCGCGCGTGCCCACCGCCGACCACCTGACGCGGCATGGGGCCGCGGATCTATTGCTCGACACCTTCCCTTACACCGCCCACACCACGGCCAGCGACGCCCTCTGGATGGGCGTGCCGGTGCTGACCCGGCCCGGCGAGTCTTTCGCCAGCCGCGTGGCCGCCAGCCTGCTGATGGCGATCGGACTGCCGGAGCTGATCGCGGCGACGGTGGGCGACTACGAGGACATGGCGGTCGCCTTCGCCACCGGCGCGCGCGATCTCGCGGGCGTTAAGGCGAAACTGGCGGCCAACCGGCTCTCGACACCCTTGTTCGATACGGCGGGCGTCACCGCGCATCTCGAGGCACTTTACCAGGCCATGTATGACCGGCTATGCGCCGGTCTCGCCCCTGACCACATCGACCTCCCGGCGCGTTAGCGCGCTGTTCTGCTAGAGGATGGCCGCGAACTGGGTGGTGCTCATCCACGCGATCTGCGTGGTGGTGAAGGCCGACACCTGGGCCTGATTGAGATTGCCGATCTGGGTGGTGGTGAGGCCCGAGATCTGCACCGAGGTGAAGGCCGCGATATCCGTGACCTCGATGGCCTTGATCTGCGTGGTGGTGAGCGCGCCGATCTGGCTGGAGCTGAAGGTGGTGAACTGGGTGGTGGTGAGCGCGGCAATCTGCGCCACTGTGAAGCCGCCCACCTGGGTGGTCGAGAACGACGCAATGTCTGTTGTGGACAGGCTCGCAACCTGCGTGGTGGTCAACGCCCCGATTTGCACACTGCTGAGGCCGCCGATCTGGGTCGTGGTCATGGCCGCGAGCTGAGCCGTGGTGAGTCCCTTGATCTGGGTGGCCGAGAAGCTGCCGATCTGAGTGGTCGAGAAGCTGGCGATATCCCTGGTGGGCAGGGCCGCGATCTGGCCGGTGCCCAAGGCCCCCAGCTGTGTGGTGGTGAACGACCCGATCTGCGTGGTGGAGAGCGCGGTAAGCGCCGTGGTCGACAGCCTGGATACTTGCGTCGTGGTCAGGCCGCTCAGCTGCGTGGTCGAGAGCGCCGCGAACGCCGTGGTGGCGAGCGCGTTCAGCTGCGTAGTGGTGAGGGCGCCGATCTGAACGGTTGTCAGCGCACCGACCTGGGTGGTCGACAGGGTGCGTAC
>CANJOI010000102.1 GCA_947475365.1 Fidelibacterota bacterium
ATCGAAGAATGGAGGACCGACTACAACACCAACAGACCGCACACGAGCCTCGGAGGGCTCACACCGACTGAGTTCGCAAACCGCCCCAGTCAGGGGCAAAACCAGAACAGACTCTCCTCATAAACGAGGGCATACAGGGGAGCAGGTCAAGCGGCATCCCCTTTAGCCGTGCAGACGTATCATACCCCAGCCGGCCCAGCCAGCACCGAGCGCGCTTCCAGACCGTCGGATTTGTGGCATGCGGGCTGCGGAAATCTCACGGTAGTACAAGGGACTAGGAGCACTAGCTGAGTCGCTCGGCCAGGAGCGCGAAAGCCTGGGGTCCGTACACCAGACTGAGCCAGTAGGCGGCAAGAATCGGCGGCCCGAAGGGAAAGCCCCCGGCGCCCCACCGCCAGCGCCACCACAGCCCAAAAAGCGTGCCCAAAAAACCCGCGGTGGTGAAAAAAACCAGTAACGGACCAATGGGAAAAGCCAGCGCCGCGAGGGCCAGGAGCTTGGTGTCGCCCATACCAAGACCCTCGCGGCCCGTGGCCGCCTTGTGCCCGGCATTGAGCATCACGCACACCGCGAATATCGCGACCGCGGCGACCAAACCAGGAGCCCAGGCATGGTCGGTGGTCCAGCGCCAGGCCAAGGACAGAACCGCCAGCACCGCCAGCAGCACGTTGGGCAAGCGCTGCTGCTCGAGATCGATGATGCCGAGCGTGACCGTGACCACCGTCGCCGCCGCCAGGATCAGAAGCTGCGCGCCGCCGGTGACCGTCCACACTCCGGCGGCAAACAACGCCATCATCGTCAGTTCGATCACCGGGTAGCGCGCGGAGATCGGCGCGCCGCAGTGGCGGCAGGCGCCGCGCTGCGCCACCCAGGACAGGACCGGAACCAAGTCGGCCACGCCCAGCACATGACCGCAGGCGGGGCAGCACGATCGGCCGTGGGCGATGCTTTGGCCACGCGGCTGGCGGTAGGACAAGGCGGTGGTGAAACTTCCCAGTACGAGCCCCAGCACCGCGGCGGGGAAGACCAGGACTGCCGGCGGCGGGAGCGCCATGGCCTCTCAGCGCGAGGTGGCGACGGCGGGCGCCGTTTCGGGCTTTGCCGCCGCAGGCATGACGAGCGCGCGGACCGCGGCAATGCTATTGCGCGTCCAGCTTTGCAGCGCGGGGCTGTAAACGAACAAGGCGGCCACGGCGGCGATCTCGGCTGCGACCACGCCGACCAGCAGCCGCTTGACCCAACGCCGCTGCACCGTCAGGGGCTTGGCGAGCTGCGGCGTATCATCGATGGCGGCCTCGGCGTGTTTATCGGAGACCTGGATCGACCCTTCGCCGTAAGCCACCAGCAACGCCTTGTCGGCGAGGATGTTGATGACGCGCGGCACGAACGCCGCGGATTCCGCGAGCACAGCCATGGCGCGGGCGGTGAAGATGGGAAAATCGATCCCCTCCACGCGCGCGGTTTTGACACGGTGTTCGATGTAATGCACGGCCTCGGCGGTATTGAGGGGGCCGGTGTTGAACGAGAAGCCGATGCGCTGGTTGATCTGGCGCAAATCCGGGCGCCGCAGGAGATCATCCAGTTCCGACTGGCCGAACATCACGATCTGCAGGAGCTTGTTGCGCTCGGTCTCGAGATTGGAGAGCAGGCGCACGGCTTCCAGTCCGTCCGGCCCCAAGGCCTGCGCCTCATCCACGATCAGCACCGCGTTGCGGCCGAGCGCTTGCTGCTCTAGGAGGAACGTGTTCAACGCCTGGAGCATCTGCGGCCTGGAGCCGGTCTCAAGGCCGAACTCCGCGCAGACCAACATGACCAGGCTTTCTGGATCCACCTGCGGGGCGTTGAGATAGGCCACCGCGTCGTTGGAACCCACCAGTTTGCGCAACAGCAGGCGGCACAGCATGGTTTTGCCGGTGCCGACATCTCCAACGACCTTGAGGATGCCGGTGTTGCGCGCGATGCCGAACTGGATCGACTGGATGATCTCGACGTGCTTGTCGATCGGGAAATATTGATTGGTGTTGGGCGTGAGGGTGAACGGATGTTCCCGAAGCCCGAAGTGCGCGAGGTACGGCATGCTGCGTCCCTACCTCGTCTGCAGGTAACGTACTCGCCGTTCGATTTCGGTTGACGTCAGATCCGCGGGCGCACGGCCGGTGACGATGGCGCCAAGGACGTCCTTGTAGACCAGGATCGCTTGTTCGGTCAGGCCCATATGGTCCATGACCAGGGCAAGATTGTACTTATACATCGCCGATTCAGGCGTCAGCGTGACCGCGCGCCGCAGGTATTCGAGCGCCTGATCCATCGCGCCGTTTTTGGCATAGATCAAACCGATCTGGGCCTTGATGGGACTGAAGGCCGGATAGGTCTTCTCAAGCTCAATCAGGCGATTCAAGGCCTCGGACGGTGAGCGTTCGCCGATGATCGACGTGACGTTGGTGAGCGCCTCGCGGTTGGCGGGATCGATTTTCAACGCAGCGTCATAGCTGACTTGCGCTTCTTCGAGACGGTGCAGCCGTTGCAGCGCCGCGCCGCGGCCAAGCAGCGCCAGCACACTGTGCGGTTCTTTGTTCAAGGCCGCGTCGTAGAAACCAAGCGCGGTATCGTATTCGCCGCGCAACAGCGCGGCATAGCCGGAGCCGACGCTGTTCTGCGCTTCCTGCGAGACTTGACGCACCTGCACCATATTACCGACGCCGGCCAAGGCGAAGTCGGCGCGGGCGACGGAGATCGGCGGATTGAGCGCCTGCGCGGGAGAGTTCGCGGGAACCTCCACGGGCCTTTCAGGCTTCTTCTGCTCGAGCGCCGCGAGCGCCGGAGGCGCGGGCGCAGCCTTCGCCGGTACGGCGGTTTGTGCCGCGGAAACATTGGCTTGTGCCGGAGCCTGCACAGCCGCGGCCTGAGCGGGCGCGGCCTGAGCGGGCGCGGCGGGAACCGGCGTCGGAGCAGGCGCGGGTACAGCTGCAGGCGTCTTTTCGGCGACGGTGGCTTCGGTGGTCTTGGCCGGCGGCGCCTCCACGGCGGGGGGCGCAGCAGCGACGGTGGCTTCTGGTGTGGCTGCCGGAGCTTGAGCGACCGCCGTTTCACCAGGTGGTGTTTGTGCGGGCGCCGCCGCTAATTGTGAGGCCGTTGGCGGCGCTGCTGGCTGCGGCGCTGCCGCCCGGGGCGGCGTCAGAGCGGCGACCTGGGGGCGCTGAGGTTCGGGCTGTGGCGACAGAAACAGCACACCGGCGATGATGGCAGCGGCCAGCACCCCAGTGCCGGCGAGGGCAGCCCAGCGCATCTTGCCGCCACGGCCGCGGCTGGACAGGGTCGGGCCTGACCCCGCCACCCGCTCGGCATCGAATCCCTTGCCGGCGGTCGCGCTCTGGCGTTGCTCGTTCTCTTTTTCGGCTTTCTGCAGCGCTTTGAACAGCACGCTCATTGGTATCGCCCCGACGCCACACACCGCGCGTCGTTCACGACGGCGGTGCTGCGCATCCCCTTCATCTGGAAAGTAACCAGCCGCACGGCCGGCACCCCGTATGTTGGGTTAAACCTATTATGTGGAGGCGCAGGTAGCAAGCATCGCGATCCCACCTAAGTCATTGATATGACAATATGTAAAGCCGCTGTACCGTAGTTTCAGAAAGCGCGTGCCGCCGGGGAAGCTGCCGGGCCGCGGCCAAGGGTTTTGGCCGGGTAACTTCCGTCCTGAGCAAAACTTCATTATCACTCCGTCTTCTCTCAACACTGGCGACACTCTTCATGCTGCAGCCCAATCAAACGCCCGCCCCACCGCCCGCGCCCGATCTCTCGCGCTTGATGGACCGGGACATGTGGGCGGCCTTTGCGCCGAAACTGCATATCGAGGATCCCGACATCCTCCCCCGCGCGGGTCTTGTGGCCTTCAACGACGACCAGTCGCGTGGCGTGCAGGGGCAGCTCCGCAAGGAAGGCTATTTCCAGGCGACCAACGTCAATTGGGGCCTGGATCTTGGGTTGATGGTGGACACCGTGCGGACTTTGTCGGCGGCATCGCTGCCGCCGGTGTTCGCTTTCCTGTTCGACGAGTTCTGGGTGCCGTTCCGCAAGCTGGCGCCGATCTACCAGTCGCTGCTCGGCAACTACGCGATGTTGCCGGACTTCTGGCTCTGGGACGTTGATCCCAAACGCGCCGAGTCCGGGTGGGCGCCGCACCGGGACAAGGGGCTGATCTCCCTGTTCCCCGACGGCTCACCCAAGTCCATCACCACCTGGATCCCGCTGACGGCCGCCACGCCGCTCAACGGCTGCATGTACATCGTGCCGGCCCAGCACGACCGCACCTATGGAACGCCGCAGGAAAACACGCACACCTTCGATATGCAGAGCATCCGCGCCTTGCCCGGCAACCCCGGCGACTTCTTCATCTGGAACCAGGCGGTGCTGCACTGGGGCAGCAAGACCGCGCCGCACGCCCCTGAGTCACGCATCAGCATGGCCGTGGAATTCCAGCGCGGCGATGTGGCCTCGTTCCACGATCCGCTCATCAATCCTCATGTGACCATGCCGTTTGCCGTGCGCCTCAAACTGATCGGCATGCAGATCCTGCAATACCGGCACATGTACCGGATCCTGCCCGAAGTCGAGAAGATCGCCCTCGAGTTGCAGCACTGGAAGGTCTGACGGGCTTCGTGGCTGAAAGCCGCGATCAAAAATAGAACCTCCGCGCGAAGCACGCGGAAAACAAATCAGGGGTTCGCGGCCGCAGGCGGAAGTTGGCGCGCCCGAAGGGATTCGAACCAGCGCGCGAAGCGCGCGGAAAACAAATCAGGGGTTCGCGGTCACAAGCGGAAGTTGGCGCGCCCGAAGGGATTCGAACCCCTGACCTTCGCCTTCGGAGGGCGACGCTCTATCCATCTGAGCTACGGGCGCTAGGTTCCTGACGGAACCGGCGGGAATTTAGAGCATCGCACCGGCCGGCGCAAATAGCGCTGAAACGCCTTAAAACGCGCCGGAAACCGTGCCGGCGCCGCTGGCGGTCTGCGTGCCCGGCGCCTTCCGGTCCACACCCGACGGCAGCGGCGCCTTGGGGTCGGCGATGAACGTGGCCACGTCCCCCAGCACCGTCTCGGCTTCGCGGTCGCGCATGATCATGTGCCAGCCGTTGGGGTAGACCGCGGTGCGCGCGGCACGGTTGGCGGCGGTCATGGCTTCCATGGCGCGCAGCGACGGGCCCGCGGGGATGATCTCGTCCTTCTTGCCGTAGAGATACAGCACCGGAACCTTGATCTGGCTGGAGACCGCAAGCGCCTCGTCCATCAGGTCCGAGAGGCCCGACACCGCGTCCACGCGCGTCTCTTTGATGAACAGCGGGTCGCGGCCGTTGTCGCGCAGCATCTCGATATTGTCGCTCGCCCTGCGGCCCAGGCCTTGGCCGGTGGGCTTGTACCTCGGCAGCAGGTGCGACCCCACCCACAGCGCCACGCGGTAGATCGTGGGCATCGTCTGTTTACCCCACACCGCGGGTGCGGCCAGCACGGCGCCAGCCACCGGCAGGTTTTTCTCCGAGGCGAGCGCGCTCATGACCACGGCGCCGCCCATGCTCTCGCCCATCACATAAAGCGGCAGATCGGGATAGGCGCTCTTGAGTGTCCTGGTCATGGTGGCGAAGTCGCCCACCAGCGCGTCGCGCCCCGGCCACAAACCGCGGTTGGCGGTAGCGCCGAAGCCGCGCTGGTCATAGGCGAACACCGCGATGCCCTGAGACGCGAGATACGGCCCGACGCCCGGTGCGCCCGGCACTTTGTCGAACGCCTTGCTGTAATCGTTGAAGCCATGCAGCGCGAGCACCACCGCCTTGGGCTGGCCGTCCGGCAGCCACTGCCGCACGGGAAGCGCAAGGCCGTCGGACGTCACGAATGCCTTGTCATTGAGGTGCGGCGCCGCCGCGCCGGGACCCGGCGGCGCAATGGTCGGCGCGCAAGCCGCGATCATGAGAGACACCGCAAGCATCGCTGCGGCGCGAATCATCCGGATCGAAAAATTTTTCATTTCCCAGCCCACCCAATCACCGCACGCCGAACCCCACCTGCGGGAACAGCGTGCCCGCAGACCGGGCCGCCGGACATACTGGCCGTCTCGCATATCCGGCCGGTGGTGTCCGCTCAGCCCTACGCGTGTTGCTGGCCGGCCGGCATCTGCGTCAACTGAAGGAAAATATCCTCCAGGTCCACCTCCTCGGTGCGGATGTCGGCGATCGGCAAGGCACAGCCCCGCGCGGCGTCGAGTATATCGCGCATCGCATGGGAGCTGGGACGGTAATTAATCAATATCTCGTTAGGCGACGGCTGGCTGGGATTGAAACGCTGCAGGGCTTCGGGAATAGCCGGAAGCGCTTCGGTCAGGATCAGCGTGACGGACTTATTGTCGAGGCGCCGCAGCAGGGCATTCTTGGTATCGCAGGCAACCAACCGGCCGTGATTGATGATGGCGATGCGGTCGCACAGTTCTTCCGCTTCCTCGAGATAGTGGGTGGTGAGCAGGATCGTGGTCCCGCGCGCGTTGAGCGACTTCAGGTAGCGCCACAGCTGCTGGCGCAATTCCACGTCGACCCCGGCGGTGGGCTCATCCAGCACGATCACCGGCGGCGTATGCACAATCGCTTTGGCCACCAAGAGCCGCCGGCGCATGCCGCCCGACAGCGTGCGGGCATAGGCCTCCGCCTTATCCTTCAGGCCCACCACCTCCAGGATCTCGTCGGTGCGGCGTTCGGCTTTCGGCACGCCGTAGAGTCCGGCCTGGACGTCGAGCACTTCGCGCGGCGTGAAGAATGGATCGAGGTTGAGCTCCTGCGGCACGACGCCGATGGCCAGGCGCGCGGCGCGTTCCTCGGTGTCGATGTCGCGGCCCCAGATGCGCACATGGCCGGAGGTCTTTTTGACGAGCCCCGCCATGATGTTGATCGTCGTCGACTTACCCGCGCCGTTCGGCCCCAGCAGCCCGAAGAACGAGCCGCGCGGCACCTCCAGGGAAAAGTCCGTGAGCGCCTGCTTCGGCGCGCGCTTCCCGCCCGCGTAGAGCTTGTTGACGTTTTTGATTTCAACGGCCAGATCGGGCAGCGGGGACGCCTGTGTCATGCCAAAGGGCGTAACACCCGCCTGGAATCCGGGTCAATGCGCGAGAAGGCGGGGCGGCACTTCGAATTTTGCGGCACCTTGAATTTTAAGCGGGGCCGCCGCATAAACGGGCCATCACAACCTTTCATGCGGGACGCCCCGGCCATGGCCGAAGCTCTGGAAACCATCAAAGTTGACACCACCACCGTTGCCTGCGATGGCGGCGGCGGCGCCCTGGGCCACCCGCGTGTGTTCCTGCATATCGAACCGCAGATCGGCGATATCGAATGCCCGTATTGCAGCCGCCGCTACGTGCTGGATAAGGACGCCGCCAAGGCCCATCACGGGCATTAATAAAGCGGCCTCACGGGTTCTCAAGACCCCGCGGATTTGCGAGAGTCCCGGCACGCATTCCCTGCGCGCCCTATCTGACCGGGACTCATGACCGCCAAACGCCTCTATCTCATCGACGGCTCGGGCTACATCTTCCGGGCGTTCCACGCGCTGCCGCCCATGACACGGCCGGACGGCACACCCGTGAACGCGGTTTATGGCTTTTCCAGCATGCTGATGAAGCTGCTGGACGATTTGCGCGACCACGCCGCCGAGGAATTGATCGCGGTGATTTTCGACGCCAAGCGCCTGACGTTCCGCAACGAGATCTATGACAAGTACAAGGCGCAGCGCCCCGAGGCGCCGCCGGAACTGATCCCGCAGTTCGCCATCATCCGCGACGCCGTGCGCGCCTTCAATGTGCCGTGCATGGAGAAGGAAGGCTATGAGGCCGACGACCTGATCGCGACATACGCGCGGCTGGGGCAGGAGCAGGGCATCCCCGAGGTCGTGGTGATTTCGGCCGACAAGGATCTGATGCAGCTGGTGCGCCCCGGCGTGCGCATGCGCGACCCCATGAAGAACAAGGACATCGGCCCGGAGGAAGTCAAAGAACGCTTCGGCGTTCCGCCGGACAAGGTCACGGACGTGCAGGCGCTCGCCGGCGATTCCAGCGACAACATCCCGGGCGTGCCCGGCATCGGCGTGAAGACGGCGGCGGAGTTGATCCTGCAGTTCGGCGATCTGGAAAACTTGCTGGCCCATGCCGGCGAGATCAAACAGCCCAAGCGGCGCGAGAACCTGCTGGCGCACGCCGACACGGCGCGCATGTGCAAGAAGCTGGTGACCCTGCACGATCACGTGCCCACCGAGGTTCCCCTGCAGGACCTGGCGTGGAAATCCCCGGATCCGGAAAAGCTCCAGGCCTTCATCACGGCGCAAGGATTCAAGAGTCTCGCCTCCCGCGCCGGCGCGCGCATGTCCGGCGACCGGCCCCCGGGCGCCAAGGCGGCGCCCGCGCCGGTGGCGATCACGGGCAAGGGCGCCTACAGCATCGTCCAGGATGCGAAGGAGCTGGCGCCGTGGCTGGCGGAAGCGGTGCGCACCGGATTCCTCGCGATCGCCGTTACCGCCGATATCGAGGACCCGATCCGCGGGCAGATGATCGGCATCGCGCTGTCCACGGGGCCAGGCCGGGCCTGCTATGTGCCTGTGCGTCATGCCGGCGGCGGCGACCAGGGATCGTTCGACCTCAGCGGCGCGCCCAAACAGATGGCGGTGAAAGACCTCATCGCCGCGCTCAAGCCCGTTCTGGAGAATCCGGGCGTCCTCAAGATCGGCCACGACATCAAGTTCGCCATGCACCTGCTGGCGCGCGAGGGCCTCACCACCGTCGCGCCCATCGACGACACCATGGTGCTGTGCTTCGTGCTGGAGGGCTCGAAGCCCGGGCACACTCTCGCCGATGTGGCGCTGTCGCAGCTCGACCACACGCCCATGCCGATCGAGGATGTGTGCGGCACCGGCAAGGCCAAGGTCGCTTTCGGCAGCGCGCCCTTGGAGAAAGCCGCCGCCTATGCCGGCGAGGCCGCGGACGTGGCGTTCCGCCTTTATCACAAGCTCAAGCCGCGCCTGGTCGCCGATCAGCTGGTGCGGGTTTATGAGACCATGGACCGCCCGCTGATCCCGGTGCTGCGCGCCATGGAGAACGAGGGTATTCTCGTGGACGCCACGTTCCTGAAAACCCTCAGCAAGGATTTCGGCGAACGCATCGCCGCCTTCGAGGAACAGATCCACAAGCTCGCCGGCGAGAAGTTCAACGTCGGCTCGCCCAAGCAGCTCGGGGAAATCCTGTTCGAACGCATGGGCCTGCCCGGCGGCAAGAAGGGTAAGACCGGCGCTTACGGCACCGGCGCCGACATCCTGGAAGAACTGGCGGCGCAGGGCCACGATCTGCCGGCCCGCGTGCTGGACTGGCGCCAGCTCTCCAAGCTCAAAAGCACCTATACCGACGCGCTGGTGGAGGAGATCAATCCCAAGACCGGACGCGTGCACACCACCTTCGCCCAGACCATCGCCGGCACCGGGCGCCTGTCGTCGGTCAACCCGAACCTGCAGAACATCCCGATCCGCACCGAAGAGGGCCGCAAGCTGCGCGCCGCTTTCGTCGTGCCCAAGGGCATGAAGCTGATCTCGGCCGACTACAGCCAGATCGAACTCCGCCTGATCGCGCATGTCGCCGACGTAAAGGCGCTGAAGCAGGCGTTCCGCAACGGCGAGGACATCCACGCCGCCACTGCCTCGCAGATGTTCAACACGCCAATCAAGGGCATGGACCCCCAGGTGCGCAGCCGCGCCAAAGCCATCAACTTCGGCATCATCTACGGCATCTCGGGCTTCGGTCTCGCCGCCCAGCTCGGCATCCCGCGCGGCGAGGCGCAGGCCTATATCAACTCCTATTTCGAGAAGTTCCCCGAGATCCGCGACTACATGGAGCAGACCAAGGCGGAGGCGCGTAAGCAGGGATACGTCACCACCCTATTCGGCCGCCGCTGCTGGATCCCCTATATCAACGACAAGAACCCCGCCATGCGCGGCTTCGGCGAGCGCGCCGCCATCAACGCGCCGATCCAAGGGGGCGCGGCCGACATCATCAAACGCGCCATGATCCGCTTGCCCGCCGCGCTCACCGGGGCGGGCCTCAAGACCCGCATGATGCTGCAAGTGCATGACGAGCTGGTGTTCGAGGCGCCGGAAGCCGAGGCCAAAGACGCCGAGATCATCATCCGCAAGGTGATGGAGGGCGCCGCCCGGCTCGACATTCCGCTGACCGTGGATGTGGGCGCCGGACCGTCCTGGGCGCAAGCCCACTGACCCGTGATATACTTCGCGGCATGCGCCGCATCGTTATCCTCGCCGGCCTGACAGTATTCGCCGCGCCCGCCATGGCGGCGGAAGGCGCGCTGGCCTGCTTCGCCGCCGATCAGAAGCCGGCCGCGGTCATCAGCACCTGCACGGCCGCCCTTGGCAGCGGACTCAATGCCGAAACCCGCGTGCTCGCGCTGCTGGCCCGCGCCGATGCCTATGTGGCCTCCAAAGATCTTGCGAACGCGCGCCGCGACTTCGATGCGGTGCTGCGGCTGGCGCCCCATCACGCGGGGGCGCTCATGGGCCGGGCGCGGATCAATGAAACAGAAGGCAAGGCGCAAGCCGCCGAAGCCGATATCTCCGCCGCCATTGCCGCCGAAACCGCCTCCGACACCCTCGGTGAGGCCTACGCCCGGCGCGGCGTTTTGCGTCTCGCGCGCGGCGCGGCCGACGAAGCGGCGGAAGACCTGGAGCACGCCGGCCGGCTGCTGCCACGCGATGTGGAAATCCGCCGCGCCCTGGCGAAGGCGCGCATGAAAGGCGGCCAGACCAAATCCGCGCTTATGGTGCTTAACGGCGCCCTCGGCCTCGCGCCCACCGACATCGACCTCTTGCGCATGCGCGGCCTGGCCTATGCCCAGCTGCGCAACTTCGGCCCCGCCATCAATGATTTCAGCGCCGTTCTGGCGGTGCAGCCGGAGGATCAGGCGTCGCTGGAAGGGCGCGGCATCGCCGCGTTGCAGAACGGCATCTATGGCCGCGCGCTCGCCGATTTCGCACGCCTGGCCGACCTTCGCCCCAACGACCCGCATGTGGTGTTTCTGCACGCTAACGCCCAGCTGCAAAGCGGCCATCTCGCCGAAGCCGTGACCGACTATACGCTCGTGCTGAAAGCGCAGCCCGGCGATGAAGAGTCGCTGTTCGGCCGCGCCACGGCCCATATGTTCCAGGGCGACTACACCGGCGCGGAAACCGACCTCGCCGCCATCCTCGCCAAGGCGCCGGGCGCCGCCCAAGCACTCGCCCGCCGCGGCCACGTCCGGTTCCTGCGCCAGGCCTATAAGGAGGCCGCCGCCGATTTCGCCCAGGCTCTGACGCTGCCCGACGCGCCCGCCGATCTTGCGCTCTGGCAGTTCGTCGCCGCATCGCGGGGCGGCGATCCGGCCGCCGCGAAAACCCTGGCGGCCGCAATTCAAAAAGCCCCCGCCGAGTCTTGGCAGGCCGCGATCGCGCAATATTTCCTGGGGAAGATCTCCGGCGACGACCTCATCAAGGCCGCGCGCAACGCACCGGGACGGCTGTGCGAGGCCTATTTCCATCTCGGCCAGGCCGCGCTGATCCAGGGCGACTCCGCCGAGGCCGCCAAGCTCTTCACCGCCGTGCGCACCACCGGGATGAACCGCTATGTCGAGTACGCCGGCGCTCTCACCGAACTCGCCCGCCTGGGCCAAGTCCCTGGCTCGCCTGGGCCGGGTTAAGGTATTGTAAGATTATAACAAAAATACCCCTGCCCGCACCCGGACATACCTGCGCGGTATTTTTGCCATAATACCCCAGTGGTATTGAACCAAGCATACGGCGGCGGCGTTTCTGAGTCCCAATACCGCCTTTTTGGAGAAGGGTACCCCCTGTGGCACAACGCATCGCTCTGGTTGACGACGACCGCAACATCCTGACCTCGGTGTCCATGGTGCTCGAAGCCGAAGGCTTCGCAGTGGTCACGTACCGCGACGGGGCGGAAGCGCTGCGCGGCCTCTTGGCCGAGCCGGTGGACCTCGCCATTCTCGACATCAAGATGCCGCGCATGGACGGTCACGAGCTGCTGCAGCGCCTGCGCGAGAAATCCAACATGCCGGTGATCTTCCTCACCTCCAAGGACGATGAG
>CANJOI010000103.1 GCA_947475365.1 Fidelibacterota bacterium
CACTTCCAGGTTCTCGACGCCGGTGTAGCTCTTGCCCAGCAGTCGGTACTGATCGCGGGTCTTGAACGGCACCTTGGCGGGATCGGGCACTGGCAGGGTGGCGGCCTTCACGGCCAGTTCGCCGTACTTCAGCTTGCGGTTTGATGCCGTGTGGATGACGGCGCTGTCCTGGGCGGTCAGTTCGGATTCCGGCACATTCCATTGCTTGGCGGCGGCGGAGATCAGCATGGCGCGCGCCACGCCGCCCGCCTTGCGCAGCTGGTCCCAGTTGGCGGGGATGGAGGTGGACCCGCCCGCGCTCTGGCGGCCGTAGATGTCGGGCATGATCAAGGCCTGCTCGACCTTCACGTCGCTCCAGGCCGCGTCCAGTTCTTCGGCGATGATCAGCGGGAAGGCGGTCTTGATGCCCTGGCCGATCTCGGGGCCTTTGCAGATGATGGTGATGACGCCGTCCGGCGCCACGCGCACGAAGGAGTTCGGCACGAACTCTTTGGCGGCGGCGGCAGCTTCGGCCGCCTTTTGGTTCACGGCGAAGGCGATGACCAGCCCGGCGCCGGCGGCGGCCGAGAGCTTGAAGAAGCCGCGGCGGGAGAAATCTTGCGCCTTCTGGGGCGTGAACGCCTCGAACTCCGCCATCACGGCGGCGAAGTAAGCGTCGGCACTGGTTGAAATCTGGTTCATGTGGCGCTCCCTTTATCGGCGGCGTCATGGATGGCCTTGCGGATGCGCACATAGGTACCGCAGCGGCACAGGTTGCCGGTCATGGCGTCGTCGATATCGGCGTCCGTGGGCTTGGGCTTGCGCACCAGGAGGGCGGCGGCGGTCATGATCTGGCCGGCCTGGCAGTAGCCGCACTGGGCCACGTCGTTGTCGATCCAGGCCTGTTGCAAGGGGTGCAACTTGCCGTCCTTGGCGAGGCCTTCGATGGTGGTGATCTCTTGCCCGGCGATGCTGCCGATGGGCGTGGAGCACGCGCGGATCGGCTGGCCATTCAGGTGAACGGTACAGGCGCCGCATTGGGCGATGCCGCAGCCGTACTTGGCGCCGACGAGATCGAGGGTGTCGCGAAGGACCCAGAGCAGAGGGGTGGACGGGTCGATCTGGCTCAGATCGTGGGTCGTCCCGTTGATGGTGACGGTAGCCATGGTCGTGCTTCTCCCGGGCGGTGAGCGCCACGCCGCCGGGGTGCCCCGGGCGGCAGGACCGTGAAGCGGGGAGAATAGCTTAAAAACCAGGGCGTGGGGGAGCCCAAACGGCCCCGGAACTCCTCAATGGAGGGGCAATGCGAGGGACTCGCAAAGGTTCCGTTTCGGCCAAAGGCCGGGTTACACTTGCGGTATGAGAGATCATCGGGGGACATCATGCGCAGAAACGCACTCATCCTTGGCGCCGCCGCTTTAGCGCTGGCGGCCTGCTCACCTCGGAATACGGCAATGACAACGACCGATCTCTCGGCCATCGAAAAATCCGTGGTGGAAGTGTCGCTGGCCGACACCGCCGCCGCGCTGGCCTCGGGCAAAACCACCTCTGTGGCGCTGACCCAGAGTTATCTTGCGCGCATCAAGGCGGTGGATCCGAAACTGAAGAGCGTGCTGGCGGTGAACCCGCAGGCCATGGAACAGGCCAAGGCGGCCGATGCGCGCCGCGCCGCGAAGCAGATCAAAGGCCCGCTCGACGGTGTGCCGATCCTGATCAAGGACAATATCGATGTGGCGGGCATGCCCAACACCGGCGGGTCGCTGGCGCTGGCCGCCAATATCCCCGCCAAGGACGCGCCGCTGGTGGCGCGCCTGATCGAAGGGGGCGCGGTGATCCTCGGCAAGACCAACCTCTCGGAATGGGCGAACATCCGCTCTAGCCACTCCTCCAGCGGCTGGAGTGGCGCCGGCGGGCTGACGAAAAACCCCTACGCCCTGGACCGCTCCGCCTGCGGTTCCAGTTCGGGGTCGGGTTCATCCATCGCCGCGAGCCTGGCGGCAGCGGCCATCGGCACCGAGACCGATGGCTCGATCACCTGTCCCGCCTCCATCAACGGCCTCGTCGGCATCAAACCGACCGTGGGCCTGGTGTCGCGCACAGGTGTGATTCCCATCAGCCACAGCCAGGATACGGCCGGCCCCATGACCCGCGATGTGCGGGATACCGCCATGGTGCTGTCGGTGATCGCCGGGTCCGACCCCGCCGACACCGCCACCGCCGAGGCCGATGCGCATAAGACCGATTACGTCGCGGGCTTGAAGCCCGACGCGCTCAAGGGCGCGCGGCTCGGCGTCATGCGCTTCGCGAAAGACTTCCGGCCCCAGACCCTCGCGCAGTTCGAGAAAGCACTCGGGGTGCTGAAGGCGCAGGGCGCCGAACTGGTGGATCTCAACGAATTCAACATGCAGCCCATTGGCGATGGCCGTCTCAACGTGCTGCTGACCGAGCTGAAGGTCGATCTCAACGCCTATCTCGCCGGCGCCAACCCCAACGTCAAAACCCGTACGCTGGTGGACCTGATCGCCTTCAACAAGCAGGAGCCGCGCGAGCTGGCCTACTTCGGCCAGGAATTCTTCGAGACCGCCGAAGCTACCGGCGGGCTTTCGGACCCCGCCTATGTCGCCGCCCATGACAACGGCAAACGCGCGGCCGGGCCCGACGGCATCGACCGTCTCCTGAAGGAAAACAACCTGGCCGCGCTGCTCTCGCCCACCAACGACCCCACGTGGCTGATCGACCTGGTGAACGGCGACAACTTCGGCGGCGCCGCCAGCACCATCCCGGCGGTGGCGGGCTATCCGCATCTGACCGTGCCCATGGGCGACGTGAGCGGCCTGCCGGTGGGCATCTCCTTCATCGGCCCGGCTTGGTCGGAGCAGCTGTTGCTGTCACTGGGCTATGCTTATGAACAGGCCAGCAAGGCGCGCAAGCCACCGACCTATCCGGCGACCCTGCCGCTGCCGTAGCCGCAGATGAACAAACCCGGCACCGTTATCGCTTACGTCAACGCGGCGCACTTTATCGATCACTACGCCATGCTGGTGTTCCCGGCGGCGTTGATCGTCATGGGGCCGGCGCTGGGCTACAGCTACGGCGAACTCTTGCCCTACGGCACGCCCGGGTTCATCGCCTTCGGCGCGGGCTCGCTGGTGACCGGCTGGCTGGGCGATGTCTGGAGCCGGCGGCACATGATGGTGCTGTTCTTCCTGGGCATCGGGGCGGCGATGATCGCCACCGGCTTCGCCCAGACGCCGTTGCAGATCGGCCTTGGCGTGTTCGTGATCGGCGCCTTCGCCGCGGTCTATCACCCGGTCGGCACCGCCATGATCGTGGCTTATGCGCCCAAACTCGGGCGCGAGATCGGGATCAACGGCGTGTTCGGCAATGTCGGCGTGGCCAGTTCCGCGCTCGCTACCGGCGCGCTCTGCCAATTCTTTGGCTGGCGCGCGGCTTTCGTCGCGCCGGGCGTGCTCGCGATCATCGCCGGCATAATGTTCGCCCTGAATGTCGCCCACGAAGACCGCAAGGGCCACAAGGCCGGCACCGCGCCCGTGCGCATCGCGCGCGAGGACATGTGGAAAGTGATCGCCGCCCTGGTGCTGACGGTGATCGCCAGTTCCACGGCGTTCAATACCGTGACCGTGGCGCTGCCCAAGCTGTTCGCCGAGCGGCTCGCGGACTTGACCGCCAGCCCCGCCTTGCTCGGGCTGATCGCGGCCTGTGTCTACCTGTTCGGGGCCGCGTCCCAATACACCGTGGGTATGATGATCGACCGCCACGGGCTCAAGGCGGTGTTCCTGCCCCTCTGCTTTATCTCCATGCCGGTATTGTATCTCGCGGCCATCACCTCAGGCCCGGCGCTGCTGCCGGTGGCGGTGGTGCTGATCATCGCCATCTTCGGCCAGGTGACCATCAACGACGCCATGGTCGGCAAATACACCACCGACAAGTGGCGCTCGACCGCCTACTCGGTGCGCTATTTCATCGGCTTCACCGCCGCCGGCACCTCGGTGGCCATGATCGCCGCCATGCATGAGAGCGGCGGCTTCATGCTGGTCTTCAAGGTGCTCGCGGCTTTGAGTATCCTGGTCATCGCCGGCGGGCTGATCTTCCCCGCCGAACGCTCCGAAGCGCCCGTTGCTGCTGAATAAGCCGCCGCCGAATAGGGAGGCCGTCATGCGTGCTGTGCTCAGTGTTGCGTTGCTTGCCATTGCCACCGCGGCCTCCGCCGCCGAGGCGCCGTCGCCCAGCGTGACGATCAAGTGTACCGGCACCGAGGAACGTCAGGTCCGCGATCTGGTGGCGGACGCCAACGGGCGCCTCAAGAAAGGCGACTTCACACCGCCGGAGACCAAGCCGGAAACGTTCGAGCATATCTTCAAGGCCAACTCCTTCCGCGTCACGACCCGCGACCGGGCCTCCACCACCAGCACCGAAACCTGCGAGGTGGCGGGCGACGCCTTCACCTGCGTCACCAAACGCGGCCAGAGCCCGGTGCCCTATGTGATGGAGTTCAGCCTGTCGACCGGGGCTTATTCCGCAATCAGCGATGACGAACTCGTGAAATCGCGCCGCAAGGGTACCTGCGATATGGCGCCGGCGAAGGCCCTGCTGGAACAGGCGAAAAACAATCCTGTGAAATAGTCAGGCCCCGGTTGTTGCTAGACCAACAGCGGGCTAAAGTCCTGCCCGAACTCCGGGATCCCATGAAGGGCCCGGTATAGGGAGGATCACATGACCCGTTCATTTGCCGCCGCTGCTTTCACCGCCGTCCTGCTTTCCACTGCCGCTATCGCCGCCGACAGCGTGCCCGCGCCCATCGCCGCCGCCGTCGCCGATGCCGGCCGCCCCGCCGCCGACAAGGAGCGCGACGCCAACCGTAAGCCGGCCGAAGTCGTTGCTTTCGCCGGCGTGAAGCCCGGTATGACGGTCGCCGAACTCGGACCGGGCGGCGGCTACTACACCCGCATCCTGGCCAAAGCCGTGGGGCCGAACGGCAAGGTGCTCGCCCTGCTCACGCCGGCCGCCGGCGCGCGTCCGCAGGTGAAGGAGAACTTCGACAAGCTCACCGCCGAATATCCGAACATCAAAGTCGTGACCGTGGACTACGCCGCCATGGGCGCCCTGCCGGAAAAGGCCGACCTGTTCTGGACCACCGAGAACTACCACGACTTCCACAACGGCCCGACCGCCAACATCGCCGCGCTCAATAAGGCCGTGTTCGACAACCTGAAGGCTGGCGGGATCTTCTACGTGGAAGACCACAACGCCGCCGACGGCGCCGGCCTGGAAGCCACCTCCAAGGTCCACCGCATGGACGTCGCCATCGCCAAGACCGAGCTGACCGCCGCCGGCTTCAAGATCGACGCCGAAGGCAATGCGCTGAAGAACCCGGCCGACAACCGCGCCGCCGCCAACAGCGAAGGCGGAGCGCACTTCGTGACCGAACGCTTCATGCTGCGCGCCAAGAAGCCGTAAACATCTTTTGATGAAATAGAAAACGGCGGCTCGCAAGGGCCGCCGTTTTTCTTTGGGCTAATCAAACAGTCCCGGATGGTCGAAGTTGGTGGTCAGGGACAGGCGGATGGCGCGACGCTGAACACGGGTCATGGTCTCGGAGCGCATGGCCATCCATTCATCCACGTCCGTCAGGTTGCCGATGCGCGCCCGTAACGTCGTGCTGTTGCCGCCCAGCTTGAACTGATAGCGCGCGCCGAGATCGACGGTGGCGTAGGCCGGCGTCTGCACGCCGGTGCGCGGATTGAGCAGGCGCTCGCTGGTGTAGTTGACCTGGCTGTCGACGGAGAAGCCCTCCAGGAACGGGAACTGGTAGGTGAGGTTGATGAGGCCCGTGACGGCCGGAACGCCGGCCGCGCGGTTGCGGATCAGGCCGCGGTTCACGAGATCGCCGCGGCGCGCGGCTTCCAGCAGTGCGAGGCCGCCCACCACGTTGAAACCGGCCGCCGGCTTGCCGGTGAGGGACAGTTCGATGCCGCGGTGGCGCGCCTGGCCGATCAGGCCGTAGACATTGGTGACGTCGAGACCGGGCGTGGGTTTGGAAATCTCGAACAGCGAGCCGATGAAGGTGACGCCGCCGCCGATACGGTAGCGCAAGCCGGCTTCGTATTGCGTGGCCATCACCGCCGGCAGCACTTCGTTGCGGTTGGCGGCGTTGTTGGGGGCGGTGCCGGATTCTTCCAGGCCGCGCACGGTGGTGGCGAACAGGGTCAGACCATCCGTGGGCTCATAGGTGGTGGCGAAGTCATAGAGCCAGGGCGTGGCGGTGGAGGTGCGCGCGACACCCCCGGGCGGAGTGACCTGCTTGCGATAATGCGTCTTCAGCACCGCGCCGCGCATCCAGATGCTGCCGGTGACGTCGGCCTCGTAGCCGATGCCGCCCATGAACTGGCGGGTAAGGTCCACCGTCGGAATCACGCCCGGCGGCTTCGCCGGTTCAGGCGTCACGGGAAAGCCGGTTTTCTGGTCGATGAAGGCAAGCGGCACCGGCACGCCGGGCCGCACCTGGCTCTTGGAGTTCCGCCACCGCACCGTCGCGAACAGGCGCTGGTTCTCGGCGGTCTTGAGGCTGGCGCGGGTTTCGGCGGCGGCCGAGCGCGCCTGGGTGAGGCGCGAACGCACGGCGTTGGCGGTGCCGGTGCCGTCGGCGCCCAGGGTCAGCAGCGTGAAATCGCCGCGCTCGCGGTCAAGGTCGGTGACCACGAAGGATGACTGGAGCGCGAATGTGTCGGACGGTGCGTATCCCATGACGACACCGCTGGCATACTGCCACTGCTCCATCTTGGACCAATCGGCGGCATAGCGGCCGGGGTTCGGCTGTTTCGGCGGCAGCACGGTGCCGCTGACCGTGGTTTGGTAGTCGCCTTGCTTGGTGAAGCGGTCCACCGAGAACAGGGTCTTGATCTGCACGGTGTCGTTAGGGCGCCACACCGGCACCACAGCCAAATGACGAGGGCGGCGCGGCACGCCGTCGGAGCCGGTATCGTTGATGATGTTGAGGCCGTAGGACACGCCGATGCGGCCATCGGCGCTGGCGGCGGAGCCGCGCGACAGCATGGCCCAGCCGCCATAATCACGGTAGGCGAACTCCACCTGCTCGCGGGCCCCCGGGGCCGCGGTGGGCAGGCGGTATTCGACAATCCCCGAAGGCGCCGGGAAATCGACCCCCAGCGCGTTGACGCCCACTCTTATCGTCACGCCGTCGAGCGCCGGATCGACGATATTGGCCGAGCGTATAAAGTAGGCGCCGTCGATGCGGTAGTTGCCGGATTCCTGCAGGGAAAAACCGCGCACCTGTTGTTCATTGTAGAGGCCGATCTGCTCGGAGCCGACCTTCTCACCGAAGGCGTCGACCACCACCGTCGCCACATTGGTGGACGACTGGGCGCGCGCGTCCGCGGCGGCCAGCACAGCCGCAATAGCGATCGGCGCCGCCGTCAAAGCGGCGGGCGTATATCTGCGCGTCATCATGCAATTCCCCCGTTCCCTGCGGGACGCCCATTTCCCCGGGGGCCCGTAAGGGCCTAAAGCCGTTGTCCGGGAAGGGGGGTGAAATTGCAATTCAAATCGCTGTGGGCGTTTGCCCGTGCAATGTTTTGCGGGATATCTCAATCTGCTATCACGACGCTCGCAGATCCTAAAAGGTGATTGATATGGCGGAGGGCGCGGCGCCCGCGGACAAGCTTCTGCGGGAAGCCCAAGACCATTTGGCCGCGGGGCGCATCGCCCTCGCGGACTTTTATGCCTGCTCGCCCCTGGCCGGGGGGCCGGCGAAGCCGGGCGCGCGCGCGGTTCTGGACGCCATCGCCCTGCGGCTGGGCCTGCGCGATCGCACGCTCTTCGCGCTCGCAGCGCCCCCGGGCAGTCTGCTGGTGATCAAGGCCTTCGGGCATGGCTTCTGGTCGGAAATCGCCAACGTCCTCGGCTGCATCCTGTTGGCTGAGATCACCGGCCGGACGCCGGTGACGCTCTGGGGCGCCAACTGCCGTTATAGCGACGGCGCCACGCCGGATGCGTTCCGCCGCTATTTCGAGCCGCTGTCGGACGTGCTCCCCCAAGACCTGCGCGCGGCCGCGGCGTTCTTCCCGGCCAAATGGACAGCGGACACCATATTCCGCGACGATGTGCAGAAGTTTGAAGGCGACGGCGCGCGCCTCCCGGGCATCGCATTCCTGGGCCGGCGCGAGTCTGTGGCGGTCGTCGATTTCCATGTCGCGGTGGCGGATCTCCTGCACTGGATTCCGCGCGATCACCCGCTGCACGGAAAGTCCCCCTCCAACATTCACCAGTATCTGGCGCGCAAATACCTCACACCCACGGCGGACGTGCGCCGCCATATCGCCGCGCTGGATGCCACCGCGCGTCTTTCCGATATCGAGATCGCCGTCCACGCGCGCGGCTCGGACAAGGCGGCGGAACTCGCCAATCTGGACGAGATCAACGCGCACTACCTGCAGTTCCTGCCGCAGATCTACAAAGGCGGGCGGGTGATGCTGCTGACCGACGACGAACGGCTGATCCCGCCCTATGCGGCGATGTTCGGCGATAAGCTCGTAGTGCCTGACGGTATCCGCCAGGAAGGCGGCGTCGCGCCGCATTTTCGCCCCGGCATCGACCGTGTGCAGGCCGGCATGGAAGCCATGCGCGATGTCTATGCGGCGGTCATGGCCGAAACGTTTCTCGGAAACGGGCGCTCGAACTTTTCCTGCATGATTCCGGCGTTGCGCCCGCCCGGCGCCGACAATTATCTGATCGGCGGCGACGGCATGTCGTTGCGCTCGGCCCACAAGTTCGTGATGAAGGCGCCGCCCGGCGCGCGCTAGGCGAGCTCTTTATACCAGGCCGCGAAGGCGCGCTGGTAAAAGGTCTTGGCGGCGGGATTGAACAGCGCCCACATGCCCAGGCTGTCGGGCATCTCGAAGGTGTTGCCGGCGTCTTCGGCGCTGATGCCCTTGGCGTGCGCCTTGCGCGCGGCGGCTTCGACCGCCGCGAACATCGCCTGATAGCGCTCGATATCTGCCTTCTTCGCCACCGGTCCGTGACCCGGCACATAAATCGTGGCGCCCGCGCCGCGCTTCAGGCCGGCGATGGACGCGGCCATCTTGGTGGGCACGGTGTCGACGTAATTGGGGAACATCCGGTTCCACACCAGGTCGCCGCAGAACACCACGCCCGGATCGTCCAGTTCCACGGTCACGTCGCTGTCGGTGTGGCCGCCGCGCGGGATCAGTTTCACGGTGCGCCCGCCGAGATCGAGGGTGGTCGTCCCGGTGGGGGACACGACGATGGCGTCCTTCACCGCCGCGGCGCGGGCCGGGTCCGGCGGCGTCTGGTTGCGCTCGATCACCAGGTCGCGGGTGCGCGCGGTGGCGCGGATCGGCGGCTTCGCCTCAGCGAGGTATCCCGCGACGCCATTGGCGTGGTCAGCGTGATAGTGGGTGAGAGCCACATGGGTGGGCCACTTGCCGGTGAGTTCCTTGGCTTTGCCCGCGAGCCATTTGGCGCCTTCGGGGGTTTGAAATCCCTCGATGGCCAGCACGCCGTCTTTACCCGCGATCAGGCCGCCGTTGGAGACCGTGGTGCGGTCACCTTCCAGCGGCGCGGACACGTGGGCCCAGACGCCATCGGCGATTTTCTCCAAAGTACCGAACTTCTCCTTGGCCACGACCGTGCCCAAAGACTCCGCCGCGAACGCGCGGCGCGCGGCCAGCGGCATGGCCGCGGCCATGAGCGCGATGTGGCAGGCGCAACCGATGTGCTGTGTGAGAAACGTCCGGCGCGTGATGGTCATGTGCTTCCCCCGAAGCGGTTTTCGTCATCCTGAGGGCCATGAACGGCGCGAATATCCGCGCTCCCGGCCACTCCAGGATCCGGGGCAATCCTAGCCGGTAAAGCAGCCTGGCGATACCGGCCAGCGCCTTCCGGCGTCCGGCGAAGGGAGAGTCCGCCCAAGGTGAGGCGGTGCTCAATCGGTCCCGCCGATCGTTATCACGCTGATTTTTTTTGGTCTTCTTCGCTACCGGCAAACCGTTTGAGCGATCTTGACTTGAACCTGTCTCGCGCCATGATCGCGGGGCAGGATGGGGAACTGGCATGAAGGCCACACCGGCGATCATCGCGCTCGCGATTTCACTTCTGGCGGCGCCGGCTTACGCGGCGCAAGCGCGCAAGAAGGCGCCGGAACCACCGCCGCCTCCGCCACCGCAATTCCGTGTCGATGTCGAGACGCGGAGTATGGCTCTAGCGCGACTTGCGTTAGGTTTCCCGGCGACGTCAGTGGTCGGTGAAGTTGGCCTCGAGGATTTCTGCCTGGGTAAAACCCCAATCTATGCACGGGCTGTCTTTAGTGACGTTCCCAAAGACGATTACGCAAAGGTATTCGCGGCAGAAGCCTCTGCGGCGGGATATAAATTGCCCGCTGGCCAGACAGACCTTTTCGCGACGGGAGACGCATCGGGGCCAGAGCTTCAAATCGCCGCAGCTATCACCAGTCTCGATGAGCATGGCTGTCCGGGAGGGTTGTTCACCCCGTATCTTACTATAGACGCGAAGATGCGGGTCGAATGGCAGGTGTTCGAACCGTTGGAGAAAAAACTGCTGTTTCGCGGGTCAAGCGAGGGGACTGCTAGCCTTCGCAGGGAACTGAATAGCCAGGAAGCTCACTTCAATGGAGCCATCGCTCGCGCATACGCCATATTGGGTGCGGATGGTGCCCGGGATGCCTTCCAGCAGGCTGCCAAGGCTATACTTGCCGATCCCAATTTCGTTGCCGCGGTGCGCGACCCAAAAGGCGGGGCGTCCGGCCAGGCGCAGGCCGGCGTGCTGTTCCCGGAAGCCCAGACCGTCGCCCAACCCATACAGGTCGTCCGCCTGCCGCTCAATACCAAGCCATTCAAGGACCAAGTGACGCGGCTGCGTGATCAGGTGGTTACGGTTCTGACGCCGGGCGGCCAAGGGTCCGGCTTTTATATTGCCGACGGCATGCTACTCACCAATCACCACGTTATTGCCGGCTATTCCCGCGTGCGCCTGCGTTTTTATGGCGGACGGGAGGTCGACGGCGAAGTGGTGAGCTCCAACGCCAAGCGGGATATCGCGTTGATTAAAACTGCCCCTGCTGGTGTTGCTGGTCTGCCGCTGCGCCTGGAGCCGCCTGAGCTGGCTTCAACCGTATTCGTCATCGGCACTCCCGCCAGGGATAGAAACGAAGGCAGCGTCATTTCAGGCATCGTCAGCGCGTTCCGCAACGAGAAGGATGGGCCGTTCATTCAGAGCGACGTGGCCGTGACCCACGGTAATAGTGGCGGGCCGATGTTTGACGATATGGGCAACGTCATCGGGCTGGTGGATAAAGGGGACGTTGACGCGGCTGCCGTCAACCGGTTTATCCCGATCGCCGACGCCCTCAAGGTGCTGGATATTAAGTTCGCACCCTAGGCGCGGCGCTTCGCGCCCTGGCACTCTTGCGATCTGTGCCCGAGGTCTTATGGTGGCGCGGCCATGGACCCCGCCACCCAACTCGCTCAAGCACTTTCCCTGCATCAGGCCGGACGCCTGGACGAAGCGCGCGCGCTTTATGATCGCGTGCTCGCCGCCGTACCCGCGCATCCCGAGGCCTTGTATCTGCGTGGCGCAATCGACCTCCGGCATGGGCATCTCGACCAGGCGCTGGCGCTGTTCGACCGCGCGTTGGCGGCCAAACCCGATCTGGCGGGCGCGCATGCCAACCGGGCGGCCGCGTTGCTGGCGCTTGGACGCTACCGCGAAGGCTTGGCCAGCTGCGACCGGGCGCTCGCGCTCAACAATGCGACGCCCCATGTCTGGGCCAATCGCGCCGCGTTGCTCGTCAAGATAGGGCGGCCGGACAAGGCCTTGGGCTCCGCAGCCCAGGCGCTCGTGTTCGATCCGCGCCACACCGAGGCCATGAACACCCGCACCGAAGCGCTGCGCCAGCTGGCGCGCTGGGATGAGGCTTTGGCTTCCGCCGATGAGAGCCTGGCGCTCAGGGATCAGGCGGAGGTCCAGGCCGCACGCGCCGCGATCCTGCTGGAGCTGAAGCGGCCGGAGGAGGCGCTTGCCGCCGCC
>CANJOI010000104.1 GCA_947475365.1 Fidelibacterota bacterium
CCTGGCGTTCGTGGAACGCGGCGAGGCCGCAGCCGGGATTGTCTATGGCTCGGACGCGGCGCTGAGCCGGAAGGTCAAAGTGGCCGGCGTTTTCCCAGCCGGCAGCCACCCCGCGATCTCCTACCCGGCCGCCGTGATCGGCGCCCATGAGTCGGCCGCGGCGCGGGCGTTCCTGGCCTTCCTTGAGACCCCCGCGGCCAGGGACATCTTCCGGCGATACGGCTTCACGACGCCTTAGTTTCGGAGACGATCCAGGCCAGATACCCCGGCAGCCCCCCGGTCATGTCGTAGACCACCGCCGCCGGCACATCGTAGCTGTGCAGTTCTTGAATCCGCGTGAGAACTTCACCCGATAAGGCCTTGGTAGTCTTTGCGATAAATACACTCTCGACGGCCTCTTCCACGGCGCCTTGCCAGCGGTAAACCGACGCCGCGCCGTCCAGGATGTTCACGCAAGCCACCAGCTTTTCCTGCACCAGCGCGCGGGCGATCATGCGCGCCTCTGCGGGCGATGATGCGGTTCCATAGATCATGCAGGTGTCGGCCATGGGGGACTCTCGCTAGACTGCCTTTAGGAAATCTTCAGCCCGGCATGATAGCTGATCTTTGAAGGCCCACGTTCAGATGGGTCATGGCGAAGATGAATAGATTCAGGGGACGGACCTATGGACGGACGCGAGCTCCCGCAGCCGGCGCGCGACGATGACGCCGCCGAAACCCACTCCCGCCCCGACACCAAACTCTCCACCGCCCAGCGCAAGTGGCTGGAGCGGGGTCTGACCCAGCCCGGCGGCAAACTGCCCCTGTTCGACGCCGACGGCCGCAAGGTCAGTCAGCAGGTGGTGAAGAAATGCGTGGAAGCCGGCTGGGCGGAACCATGGTTCGCCAACCAACTGAAACCGGACTGGCTGGTCTGCAAACTGACGGCCGCCGGGAAAGCCGCACTTAAAGAACCGGCTTAATCCACCTCAGTCATAGGCGCGCCATTCGCCCGGCGGCCTTATTTTATAGATGCGCGCCTTCCGCGCGCGGGTTTTAGATGCGCGCCGTTGGCGCGCGGGCGCCGGGAAAGCCACTTTGAAGGACGGTTAGACCGTCATTTCCAGAGATTCACCGGGCCGCGCGAAGGTGCGGGTGTCGGCGAAGAACGCCTGGGCGTAGCGCGAGGTGGCGGCGAGATGGATCCGCGCGCCGTTGTCGCTGCCCCTGCGGACGTAAGCCGCCTCGAGCATCACCGGCGCTTCGCTGCCGTTCAGCTCACTGGGACCGGTTTTCGGCACCCGGGTGGGGCGCGGCGAGACGTCGGCCTTCCCCGCCTCCGTTTGAACGGCCTCTAATTTGATGCTGCCGGAGGCGACGGCGTCCAGCACCGCCCGGAAATTGAGCGATTGCTCTTTGCCGCCGCGGTCGTTCTTTGAGTCACGCCGGGAGCCGCGCGCGGAATCCGCCACCACCACCTGCGGCGCAACCGTGATGGGCGCGATGGATGGCTGCGCAACCTTAACCGGCTGCAGCGTGACGGCGTCTATCGTGATCGCCATAAGCGGACGTGAACCCCAGTTCCCCTTAACGATTTATAAAGGATTCGCGTAAGGCGAGCAATATTCTCTGGCGCCCATCTATCCATCTGAAAATAAATGAGAATATATTCCACCGCGCAGGCGCCGCGCGCGTCGCTCGACAGCTAGACCAGCGGCGTGTTAGCCGGTCGGTTCCTCTTTCACAGACCCACCCCAGTCCCCTGATCGCATGGCTGGAAGCGCGCGAAGGACGTCATGGCCGCCCCGTCACTGGAATTCAACGAAGTCGTCGCCCTGCACAATTCCGGCCGGCTGGTTGAGGCGGAAGCCGCCGGGCGGCGGCTTATCGCGGCAGCCCCTGGTGACGCCGGCACCCACAACCTCCTCGGGGTAATCCTTGCGCGCCAGGGCAAGCCGGGCGCGGCGGACATGTTCCTCAAAGCCGGCGCCCTGGTTCCGACGTGGGAAGAGCCCTATGCCAATCTCGGCTTGCTCCGGTTGCAGGAAAAGAACCACGCCGCCGCCGTGGATGCTTTGCGCGAAGCCTTGCGGCGCAAGCCGGGCAACAGCGGCACGGCCATCAACCTCGGCAACGCGCTGAAGGAGACCGGCGCTCTGGATGAAGCCCTTGTGGCGTATCGCCAGGCGCTGGCCCCTGGTCCGCACCAGGCGGCGGCCTACAACAATATCGGCGCGGCGCTGATGGAACGTGACACCGCCGAAGCGGCCACCTGCTTTCAGCACGCCGTGGAGGCCGACCCCACATTCGCCGCCGCCCAGATCAATCTCGGCCAGGCGCTGTTCCGTCTCAGGCGGCTGGAAGAAGCCGCGGCGGCGCTCAAACGCGCGCTGGAACTCGCGCCGAAATCCCCGGGCCTGGATGTGATGCTGGCGAATGCGCTGCGCGATCTCGGCCGCATGGAAGAGGCGTTCCACCACTATCGCCGGGCCATAGACCTCGCACCGGCCAACCGGGAGGCCGCCTATAACCTGGGTCTCGCCCTCAACCAGATGGGCCGTCACGCCGAAGGACTCAAAGCCATCGCGCAAGGGCCGGGCATCGTGAGCGTATCGCTTGCCCCGCAGGCCACGCATCCGGCGCGTCTCGAAATCCCCGGAGGGCCGCATTTCATCGGCGCCTGGACGCTGGACCAACCCGATGTCTGCGAGCGCCTGATCACCTTGTTCGAAAACCGGAGCGATGAGCACTTCAAGGGCATCAGCGCCACCGGCCTCGACGCCGCCGTCAAGAACTCCACCGATCTCTCGGTTTCACCGGCGGATATCAACGACCCGGCCTTCGCGCCGGTCAAGGATTACCTGCGCCAGTTGGAGGCCTGCGCCGCCGACTACGCGGCGCAGTGGCCGGTGTTCGCCTCCATGTTCCGTCATGTGGATGTGATGCCGTTCAATATCCAGCGGTATCTCCCGGGCGGACATTTTCAGCGTGTCCACGCCGAACGCATGTCGTTCGCCTTCCTCCACCGGGTGATGGCCTGGATGACCTACCTCAACGATGTGGAGGATGGCGGCGAGACCGTGTTCGACCACTACGGCATCGCGGTGAAGCCTGAGCGCGGCAAGACGCTGATCTGGCCGGCGGAATGGACGCACGCCCATCACGGCGCGGTGGTCAGAACCGGGCGCAAATACGTCATCACCGGCTGGATGCACTTCCCGCCGCCGCGGGTAACCGGATAAAAAAAGAGGGGGCCGGTGAGGCCCCCTCTTCCGCTGTCGCGATGTTCGGATCGCTTACATCTTGAAGCGCACGCCGGCGCGGAACGTCCGGCCGAGCTGGTCGTACAGGCCGGGGTTGGTGGCCTGGGTCAGGAAGCCCGTACCGGCCGGACCCTGCGGGAAGATCTCCGGATCCTTGTTGGTCATGTTGCGCACCGACAGGAACAGCTGGCTTTCGCCGGCTTCGCCCGTGGGGATCTTGAAGGAGACGTTGGCATCCCAGTACAGCGCGCCGTTCATGTGGTTCTGGTTGATGGTCGGGGCGAACGATGTCGCCGCGGGGCAACCGGAGGTGCAGGCGATGTAGCTGTTGTTGTAGGTGCCGCCGCTGAAGCCGCGGCCGGTGAGGCTCACCGACATCGGATCGTTGCTGTACGAGACCGTGAAGTTATAGCGCCATGCGGGAAGCGACGAGACGCCGACAGTGCCCACGGTATCCGTCGCCGGCACCAGGCCGGTGTTGGTGTAGTTCTTCAGGAAGTGCGTGGCCAGGAAGCGCAACGACAAGTCGCCACCCCAATCGCTGTTGATGGCGTCGAGCTTCGTGCGATAGCTGGTCTCAATGTCGTAGCCGCGGCTGGTCTTGGTCACGAAGTTGAACGGCTGGATCAGAATGCGCGAGAAGCCGATGGCGCCGCCCGAGACCGGGCCGCGGGTGAGCGCATTGCAGTACTGCTGGGCGCCGCCGGCGCACAGGTCGACGATGTTCTGCGCGCTGACCGTGTCGATCGTGCCGTCGATATCGATGTTGTAGTAGTCGAAGGACGCCTGGAATCCCGGGAAGAACTGCGGGCTGATCACCACGCCGAGACCGGTGGTGTCGGCCTTTTCCGGCACCAGGTTGGGGTTGCCGACGGTGAAGCCGACATAGGAGGTGACCGGAGCGCCGGGCTGGGTGCGGTCCTGAACGGTATTGGTGTTGGAAGCGCCGTTCTGGAACAGCTCCTGCAGGTTGGGCGCGCGGATGTCACGCGAACGCGTGGCGCGGAACCGGATGTCGTCGATCGGGTTGTAGGTCAGGCCCACCTTCCAGGTGGTGACGTAGCCCGAGGTCGAGTAACCCGTGGCGCGCATGGCGGCGTTCAAATCGAGCGACCTGGCCCACACCGTGTCCTTGGCCAGCGGCACGACGGTTTCGATGAAACCTTCGGTCACTTCATAGGCGCCGGTGGTCACCAGGTAGTTACCGACGTTCCAGCCGGACTCATAGCCCGGCGGCACGTAGCCGTTGACCGCTTCACGGCGGTGTTCGATGCCGGTCGCGAGCGAAACCGGGCCGGCCCACGAGCTGAACGGCTCGCCGGTGACGCTGACGGCCTGCACATCCTGCTTGAAGTCTTCGTTACGGTGCGGGGTGCCGATCACGTAGTTGATGGCGGCCTGCGAGGCCACGCCGGTGCCGAAGATGTTCAAGGGCACGCAGCCCGCGGCCTGCGCCTGCGCCGAGCGGCAGACGATCTGGCCGTTGACGTTGCGCACCGCATCGATGGCGAACGCGAGGCTGGCGTTGTTGGTGATCTTGGGCAGCGTTTCAGAGGCGAGCGTGACGCCCTTCTGGTAGTAGGCGTTCCACGACCAGGTGCTGTCGAAGGCGTCGAACTTACCTTCGCCGCCCACGACGAGGCGCATGGTGCGGCGGGTGTTGAGCGTGCCGCGGGTGGGCAGATCGGCGAGGAACTTGCCCATGCCGAACTGGGTGATCTTCAGAGATGCGGCCTGGGCCGCCACCGCCGCCGGCAGGAAGGCGTTGTCCGCCTTGATGGTCAGGTTGCCGAGCTGATAGGCCGGCGCGGAGTTCTGCTGCACGCGGCTGTTGTTCCAGCTGGCCTGGACATAGAGATTGACCGCATCGGTCACGTCATAGGCGAAGCGGGTGAAAATGCCCTGACGCTTCTCCGCGCCGTCGAGTGTGCCTTCGTTATTGAACTGGTTGGCCTGCCAGTTACCGCCGACGGTCCACGGATCGTTGGTGATGGAACCATAGTTGAACTGGTAGGGGACGCCGTTGGCGGCGAAGGCGATGCCCTTGAGCGCGGTCGAGGTGATAATGCCGCCCCGGGTCGCGGTGTCCGGCTGCGCGCCCGAGACCACCAGCCATTGCGGCTGGCCGTTGGTCGCGGTGTAGGCCGGGTTGACGATGGTGTAGGTGCCGGTGCCGTTCCAGGCGCGATTGTTGCCGAAGATGCCGTCCTTCACCGCCCACTCGCCCGAGATCAGCATGTGGCCGCGGCTGCCGATGTTGTAACCACCCGCCAGCGCGATTTTCCAGTTGCGGTCATCGCCGTAGGTGGTGACGCCGCCCGAGACTTCGCCTTTGAAGCCGGTGAACTTCTTGTCGAGGATGAAGTTGACCACGCCCGAGAGCGCATCGGAGCCGTAGGCGGCGGAGGCGCCGCCGGTCACCACGTCCACGCGGGTGACGAGCTGCTGCGGGAAGGTGTTGACGTCGACGATGTTCTCGAGCGTCGAGCCGACCGAGCGCTGGCCGTCCAGCAGCACCAGAGTGCGCGTCGAACCGAGGTTACGCAGGTTGAGGGTGTTCAGGCCGGCGGTGCCGGACGAGATCGACGAGTTGGAGGTCTGCGGCGTCGCGGAGCCCGCGATCTGCGGCATCGACTGCACAAACTCGGCGATGTTGTTGGGCGCTGCGGCTTCAATCTGCTCGATACCCACCACGGTGAGCGGCGTCGGCGCTTCGTAACCATCGCGCTGCACGCGCGTGCCGGTCACAATGATTTCTTCGACGGGCGCTGCCTGGGCGGTCTGCGCGGGCGTCTGCGCCTGGGCGCCGACCGAGAAGGCCATCAGGACCGCGGAGGCGCTCACGGTGGTCAGCGCCTGTTGCTTCAGCGAGTTTTTCGAGAAAAACATCCATTCCCCCTTACATGATTTATGGAGGCGGACATCGTCATGATGTCACGCGATTCTCCGGCCTTATGCTTCAATAGCTCGCCGGGATTTGTTCCCGGGTACCACTGTCCGGCGCGGTTTATCAACAAATGCGTACTTCCCGCGTCGGAATGCGGACGCCTGCGGCAAAAATGTCGCTTACGTTACAGAGCTTTGCTGGTCTCCCCTCCCGGAAGATGCACGCCCGATTTGGTCAAACAGGTGAAAACGCATGATGACGTGATGAGCAATCCGCATGAACATATCTCTCCGCACGCGGTCATCGATCACGCCATGAGGCGCTGCACGGGATATAACCCGTGAATTCACGAATAGCATGCGTGCCTTGGGGAGGCGGTATGCTTTGTGGGGCGGGGTTTATGCCCTGCGGCTATGCAGGCCGCGGATACGCCCGCCCCGCGCCCTAGCGGCCGCCGCTGCGCGCCTGGGGCAGCCGTGCGCGGGCCGCCAGATCGTCCAGGACTTCCCGGGTATGCTCGCCGAGGCGGGGGGAGGCCCGGTCAGAGACGCAGGGCTCGCCGTTCATCAGCACGGGGGTCCTGATGGCCGGCAATGTGCCGCCGGGGCCATCGGGGAACGGCAGGTCCACCCGCATGCCGCGGTGGCGCACCTGCGGGTCGGCGAACACCTCGGAGATGGTGTTGATGGGGCCGGCCGGGATGCCGGCGGCCTCGATATCGGCCTGGAGGTCGACCTTTTTGCGCCGCGCCGTCAAACCTGACAGCAGCACGATCAAGCGGTCGCGGTTGCGCACGCGGTCGGCGTTGCTGAGGAAATCGGGGTCGGTGGCGAGCTCGGGCGCATTCAGCACGCCGCAGAGGCGCCGGTACTGCTCGTCATTGCCGACCGCGATCATCATTTCGCCGTCAGCGGTCGGGAACACCTGGTAGGGCACGAGGTTGGGATGGGCGTTGCCCAGGCGCTTGGGCTCGAGGCCCGCGATCAGGTACGACAAGCCCTGGTTGGCGAGCACGCCGACCTGCGTGTCCAAAAGGCTCATGTCCACATGGGCGCCCTTGCCGGTGGAATTGCGGTTCAGGATCGCGGCCAGCACGCCCACCGCGGCGTAGATCCCGGTCATGATATCGGCCAGCGGCAGACCCACTTTGGTGGGCTCGCCATCCGCTTCACCGGTGATGTGCATCAGCCCGCCGATGGCCTGGATCATGGCGTCATAGCCAGGCCGTTTCGCGTAAGGCCCGGTCTGGCCGAAGCCGGTGATAGAGCAGTACACCAGGCGCGGGTGGTGCGCCGACAGGGTGTCATAGTCGAGGCCGTACTTCTTGAGGCCGCCGACCTTGAAATTCTCGATGACAATATCCGCGTCCGCGATCAGGCGGCGCACGATCTCGAGGTCGCCCTCATTGTCGAAGTCGATGGCGACCGACCGCTTGCCGCGGTTGGCGGCGTGGAAATAGGTGGCGGCGATGGTTTCGCCGGCCGAGTCCTTCACAAACGGCGGGCCCCAGCCGCGCGCGTCGTCGCCCACGCCCGCGCGCTCGATCTTGATCACGTCGGCGCCCATGTCGGCAAGAATTTGCGCACACCACGGTCCAGCCAGGATCCGGGACAGGTCAATCACGCGAAGGTCGCGTAGCGGTTTCATGGAGCGCCAGATCTTTGAATACAGAGGGGCCGTTAAGTGCGAGGAACGCCGTTACATTCGGACGCTGGCCGAATAGCACGTTTCCAGGCCCCGGCGATAAACGAATTGGCGCGCGCCGGACCATTTCGGTTGAGGATGACCATTACCTGAAGTAATGATGTCGCCGGCCGCTTCGTTTCTCTGTTTCATTGCACTGCACCATGCCCGACGCCCTCATGAAATTTGCCGTCAGCCGTCGCCTGGTTCCCTCTCTCGCGGCACTTGTGGCCTTCGAGGCCTCGGCGCGCCTCGGCAGCTTCACGCGCGCCGCCGAGGAGCTGAACCTCACGCAGGGCGCCATCAGCCGCCAGATCAAGCTGCTCGAAGATCAGTTGGGCATCACGCTGTTCGAGCGCGTGCGCCAGCGCATCATCATCACCGAAGCCGGCGCCTATTACGCGGGCGAGATCCGCCAGACCCTGGACCGCTTCGCCGCCGCCACCGCCCAGGCGATTTCGTTCCGCACTGCGGGTGGGATTTTGCGCCTTGGCTTGCTGCCGACCTTCGGCACCAAGTGGCTGATCCCGCGCCTGCCGGATTTTTTCTCGCGCCACCGCGGCGTGACCATCAATTTCTCCAGCCACATCCGCCAGGTGGATTTCCAGCGCGACTTCCTCGACGCCGCCGTGCACTTCGGCGAACCGGAATGGCCCGGTGTGGTGCTGCACCGCCTGTTCGGCGAAGAGCTTATCCCCGTGGCCTCGCCCAAGCTGATCAAGCGCGACAAGATCAAAAAGCCCGAGGATCTCAAGCAAGGCACCTTGCTGGTGCAGGCGACGCGTCCCGAGGCCTGGACCAGCTGGTTCGCGCGCGTCGGACTGACCGCCGTCGAGCCGCCCTCCATGCTGGTGTTCGAGCAGTTCGCCATGGTGCTGCAGGCGGCGATCGCCGAACTCGGCGTGGCGCTGGTGCCCAAGCTGCTGGTGAAGGAAGAGATCGCGAGCGGCGAACTGGTCGAATTGTTCGACCAGTCCATCATCGACAGCAAGGCCTACTTCCTCGCCTACCCGCGCGAACGCGCCAACTATCCGCCGCTGGTCGCCTTCCGCGACTGGCTGCTCGGCCAGATCAAGGCCTAGCGCCCTCTTCTACTTCGCCGCCATCTGCGACAGGCGCTTGCCCGGCAGAATGTCCTCGACGCTGGTCTTCACATGCAGCAGTGACGGCGTGTTCTGCCTGAGCGCTTCGGTGAAGGCCGCCGCGAATTCCTCGGTCTTGGTGACCGTGGCGCCCCAGGCGCCGAACGACCGCGCATAGGCCGCGAAATCGGGATTGCGCAGGTCGGTCGCCGACACACGGCCCGGATAGTCACGTTCCTGGTGCATGCGGATAGTGCCGTAGGAGCCGTTGTCGATGACGAGGGTCGGGAAGTTGGCGCCGTACTGCACGGCCGTGGCGAGGTCCGCCGCCGCCATCAGGAAGCATCCGTCACCCGCAACGCCCACCACCGTGCGGTCCGGATAGGTGAGCTTGGCGGCGATGGCCGCGGGGAAACCGAAACCCATGGCGCCGCTGGTGGGCGCCAGTTGCGTGCGGAAGCTGCGGTGCAGGTAATAGCGGTGCAGCCAGGCGGCGTAGTTGCCGGCGCCGTTGGTGACGATGGCGTCCGCCGGCAGTGTCTTGGCGAGCCAGGTGAAGATTTCCGAGAGGTTCACCGGGCCGGTGACGGCCACGGGCGCGATGAAGGCTTCCAATTCCGCGCGTGCTTCCGCGCGCCACGCGGTCCAGGACTTCTTGATCCTGAGCCCCGCCAGGGCGAGGCCGGCATTGGCCGTGCCCGACACGGCGGCCACGGACGCCGGCCATACGCGGTTGAGTTCGCGCGGATCGGGGTGAATGTGGATGAGCTTCCGCGCGGTCTCTTCGGCGGTGAACAGCCCATAGCCCTGCGAGGGATTTTCGCCGAGGCGCGCGCCGATGGTGATCAGCAAATCCGAGGCGCGCACGCGCGCGAGCAATTTGGGATTGGGGCCGAGGCCGAGATCGCCCACGTAGCAGGGGTGATGGTTGTCGAGGAGGTCCTTGCGCCGGAACGACAGGATCACGGGCAGATCGATGCTCTTGGCCCAGGCCGCGAGCTTATCGAGCGCGTCCTGGTTCCAGCCCGTGCCGCCGAGAATCAAGAGCGGCTTGTCCGCCGCTTCAAGGCGCGCGGCCAAAGTGGCCAGCGCGGCCGGGTCCAGCCCGGTCTCGGCCACTTGCACCGCCGTGGGCATGCGCGCGCCCGGATCGGACACCAGCATGTCCTCGGGCAACGCCACAACCCCCGCCCCTGCCCGGCCCTGCTGGACCGTGGCGAGTGTGCGCATGGTGATCTCCACCACGCGCGCGGGATCGTCGATCTCCTCGGTGATCTTGGCGAGCGGCGCGAACATGGCCGGGTAATAGACTTCCTGGAAGGCCTCGCGGCCTTTGTCGGCGGTGCCCACCTGCCCCACGAACATGATCATGGGCACGGAATCCTGCTGCGCCGTGTGCACGCCCACCGCGCCTTGGGTGGCGCCGGGGCCGCGCGTCACGAAGCAGATGCCGGGCTTGCCGGTGAGCTTGCCATAGGCGGTCGCCATATTGGCCGCGGCCGCCTCGTGCCGGCAGGCGATCACCTTGATCTCCTTCTTCACATCGGCGAAGGCGTCGAGCACCGCGAGATAACTCTCGCCCGGCACGCAAAACACATGCGTGACATCGTTGGCGATGAGGGTCTGGACCAGGCGCTGGGCGGCGGTGGTTTGGATGGTGCGTGTGTTATCCGGCATGGACGTAGCTCGTTTTCACCTTGGTGTAAAAATCACGGGCCAGCGGGCCCTGCTCGCGCGGTCCGAAGCTGGACATCTTGGTGCCGCCGAACGGCGCCTGCAACTCCACGCCCGCGGTCGGCAGATTGACCATCACCATGCCTGCTTTCAGGTCCGCCTGGAACATCTTGGCGTATTTGAGCGAGGTGGTGCAGACCCCGGCCGATAGGCCAAACGGCGTATCGTTGGCGAGTTCCAGCGCGTGTTCGGGCGAATCCGCCGGGATCATGGCGGCGACGGGACCAAAAATTTCTTCCTGGCTGATGCGCATCTTGTTGTCGGCGTCGGCGAACAGCGCCGGGCGCATATAATAGCCGGGCGTCGGCCCATTGATGCGCTCGCCGCCCTTGGCCAGGCGCGCGCCCTCGTCCTTGCCGATATCGACATAGGACAGGTTTTGCTTGAGTTGTGATTCGCTGACCACGGGCCCGATGTGGGTCTTGGGGTCCATGGCGTCGCCCACCACGATGCCGTCGAGACGCGCGATCATGGCTTCCAGGAATTTCTTGTAGATGCCCTTGGTGACGATCAACCGGCTCGACGCCGTGCAGCGCTGGCCGGTGGAGAAGAACGCGCCGTTGACCGCCACTTCCACGGCGGTGGCGAGATCGGCGTCGTCCAGAACCACGAGCGGATTCTTGCCGCCCATCTCCAACTGGAACGGCCGGAAGCGCGCCGCGCATTCGGCGGCCACCGCCGCGCCCACGGTTTGCGAGCCGGTGAAGGAAATCGCGTTGATGCCGGAATTTTTCAGCATGGCCTCGCCGACGGCGCGGCCGGGGCCCATCACCAGGTTGAATACACCCGCCGGGCAACCGGATTCGGCGATGATGCTGGCCATGGACCAGGCGCTGGCCGGCGCGATATCGGCTGGCTTCAGCAGCACCGCGTTGCCGTAGGCCAGCGCCGGCGCCACCTTCCATGCCGGAATGGCGATGGGGAAATTCCACGGCGTGATCATGCCGACCACGCCCACCGCCTCGCGCCGCGTCTCCACGGTTACGCCGGCACGCACCGAGGGAATGGTGTCGCCGTGTTCGCGCAGGCAGTCGTTGGCGAAATATTTGAAGATGCGCGCCGCGCGCTGCACTTCGCCCCGGGCTTCCGCCAGGGTCTTGCCCTCTTCACGCGCGAGGAGCGCGCCGAGTTCGCTTTCCCGCGCCAGCATCGTCGTGCCCACCTTGTCGAGCAGGTCGCCGCGGGTCTGCGCGGTCGCCTTGGCCCATTTGGGCCCGGCGATCTGGGCGGCCTCGACCGCGGTCTGCACCTGGGCCACGGAGGCCTGCGTGAACTCGCCCACCACGTCGTCGAGGTTGGAGGGATTGATATCCCGGGCCGCCGTGGGTCCTGCGACCCATTCGCCGCCGATCAGGTTGGAGTGGAGTGTTGGGTTCGACATTGGGGCTTCCTAGCAGGGGCGGCG
>CANJOI010000105.1 GCA_947475365.1 Fidelibacterota bacterium
GTGCCGTAGGTGGCGTTGAGCTTCCAGTTGCGGTTGTCGCCGTAGGTGGTGACGCCGCCGGAGGCTTCACCCTTGAAGCCGGTGAACTTGGTGTTGAGCACGAAGTTGACCACGCCGGTGAGCGCGTCGGAACCATAGGCAGCGCTGGCGCCGCCGGTCACAACGTCCACACGCTCGATCAGCGACTGCGGCAGTTCCGACACATCGACCACGCCGGTCAGGATCGAACCGACCGTGCGCTGGCCGTTGAGCAGCACCAGTGTGCGGGTGGTGCCGAGGCCGCGCAGGTTCAGGCCGTTGATGGCCGACTGGCCCGAGGTGGTGGTGGTCGCCGTGGTGGACGGCGTCGAGCTGCCCTGCAACGTCGGCAACTGGTTGATGGAGTCCGCGAGGTTCGAGGTCGCGGCGTTCTGCAGCGTTTCGATGCCGACGACGGACACAGGGGTCGGGGCTTCGTAGCCGTCGCGGACAACGCGCGAACCGGTGACCACGATTTCTTCCACCTGCGGCGCCTGGGCGGTCTGGGCGTCGGCCGCATGGGCGCTGGACGCACCGAGAATGGTGGCGAGCAGCGGCGTGGCGCTGAGGGTGGTGAGGACGGACTGCTTCAGGGTGGTAACAACAGACATCGAGAGAACTCCGTTTATGAATAACTACGGCGGTGCTTGGGCCCGCCGTGCGGTTAGGGCTCTCATGTCCTTCAAAGGCTTGTAACTCAAGTTTTTAGTCGCTCCAAACAGCGGAATATTGAACCGGGTTGCCGATTTGCAACCCTTTGCTGCGACGAAACATTAATTGCTGCGGCGCAAAATAATTCGCGGCCTATGACCTATAGGCCGGGTCCTTGGCGTCGATGACGCGCCTGAGCGCTTCGAACACATCGCTGCCAGCGCCGTATTTCGGCTGGAACTGCAGCGCCTGGCGGCTCGCCTGTTCGCAGACCTCGTGCGGGATCGGGATGTCGGCGCCGGCGATGGCGCCGGAGGCGAGTTGGATCTCGCAGGCGCGGTTCAAGGTCCACATCCGTGCGAAAGCCTCCGGAATGCTCTCGCCCCATGTCAGCAGGCCGTGGTTGCGCAGGATGAGATAGCGGTGCGGCCCCAGGCTCGCGACCAGGCGCGCCTTCTCGCCGGGATTGACCGTGATGCCTTCGAACGTGTGGTAGCCGATCTGATTATAGAGCATGGCGGAATAGAAGTTGGTCATGGCGAGACCGCCTTCCTTGCAGGCCACCGCCATGCCGGCCGTGGTGTGGACATGCATCACGCATTTCGCCTGCGGCAGCGCCTCATGAATCGCCGAGTGCGTGACAAAGCCCGCCGGGTTCACCGGATGGCGCGCGTCACCGATGATCCGCCCCTGCAGGTCGATCTTCACCAGGTTGGAGGCCGTCACTTCCCGGTACATCAAACCGAACGGGTTGATGAGGAAGTGCTGCTCGGGCCCCGGCACCTTGACCGTGATGTGGTTGTAGATCAGCTCGGTCCAGCCCAGGTGATCAAAAATGCGGTAACAGGCCGCCAGATCGCGGCGCGCGTCAGCTTCGGTGGCGGTCATTGCGCGGTTCCCCTGCCGGCCTGCGCCGCGCTCGCGCGGGCGTCGTCGAGACAGCGGAGCGCGGTGGCGAGGTCGCCGTGAGTATCGGCGAGCAGCAGGAAGGCCTTTACCAGGAACCGCTCGCGCGCGGCCAGCGGCGTGGCGTCGATATGTTCCGCGAGTTTGGGGAACAGGGCTTCGAGGCCGTCGCGGCCGAGTTCAGGCGAGGGCATCGCGCTCCTCCTTCAATGACAAACCCATCCCGCGCAAAGCGCCGCGCGCATCGTGCTTTTCTAGCACGGCGGCGACATAGCCGTCCGGCCGGATCAGGAACACATCCCGCGGTTTCGCCCCGACCGCCGCAGCGCAAGGATCATCGGCCGGCACGCGCACATCCAGATAGTCCAGACCGTCCGCCGCGCGAGGCGTTACCTCGATCATGTCACCCGCGAAGATCAGGACGGCGAAACCGGCGCCCAGCAATTCGTGCACGCTGCGGCCATCGGCAAGACGCGCCTCGGGCAGCGGCAAACCGGCCGGAGGTCCGCCGGCAATGGCGCCGGACCGGTACATATGCGCCGCCGATTGGCGCGGGTCGATCAGCACGCGGAACGCCGGATGACGCGCGGCCAGTTCCAGGACCGCGTCGCGGGCCAGCACATATCCCGGTGACGGCGGCGACATGAACCAGGTGCTCTTGGTGGCCGCGGCGATATTTTCCAGGCAGGCGGCGCGCCGTTCAGCCGTATAGGTGGCCAGGAATTCCGGCGGCGCGAGGCCCTTGGCCACCAAGGCCAGCTTCCAGCCGAGGTTGTGCGCGTCATCGACGCCGGAATTCAATCCGCGCACGCCGAAGATCGGCACCAAGTGGGCGGCGTCGCCCGCGAAAATCACGCGGCCATGGACATAGTCGGCCAGCGACAAGGTGTGCGCCTTGTAGACAGATTTCCACAACAGCTTCCAGTCCGCCGGCAATCCCACCATGGCGAGATGAGCGGAGATGCGCGCGCGGATGTTGTCTTCCTTCAGCGCCTCCTGCTCGTCCTCGCCGTCCGCCAGCTGGCAATCCACGCGCCAGACATCGTCTGGCTGGCGATGCATGATGATGGTGGAGCCGGGGTTCGACACCGGATCGAACCACACCTTGCGCGCGGTCGGCCAGTCGCACTTCAGTTCGATGTCGGTGATCAGGTAGCGGCGCTCAAAGCTTCGTCCTTCGAGCGCGAGCCCCATCTTCTCACGCACCGGGCTGCGCGCGCCGTCGGCGGCGATCAGCCAGTCGGCGCGTAACGCGCCGCCCGGTTCGGCCATCACCTCGACACCTTTGACCCCGGCCTTTACGTCGGCAATGCGATGGCCCCAACGGATATCGACCAGCCCGGTGGCGGCGCAGGCATCGGCCAGAAACCGCTCGGCGTAATACTGCTGGAGGTTGATGAACGGCGGAAAACGGTCCGCGGGGGTATGCGGCATGCGCAGCTGGAAAATCTCGGTCGCGCCGAGATAGCTGGTCCCTTCCGTCCACCCCAGGCCTTTGGCGAGAAACGCCCCGGCGACGCCGAGCCGGTCGAGCAGTTGCAGGCTGCGGCGCGAGATGCAGATGGCGCGGCTGCCGTCGCATACGCCGGTATCGGCCTCGAGAACCGTGACCGCGAGCCCCGCGCGCGCCAGGGTGAGCGCGGCGGTCAATCCCACCGGGCCGCCGCCGGCAACGACAATGCGCGGTGGATCATCCATGCGTGCGCCCTAGACTCTCCCCAGGCGGCGTATTGCCGCGTCAGTCCTAGCCGAAGCGGCGCGCGAGGCGGTTCAAGGCCTCGATCAACGTGGCGTCGTCCTTGCAGAAGGCGAAGCGGATGAAGCTGTCGGGGCCCGGCCCTTCGTAGAACGCGCTGACCGGGATGGGGGTGACGCCCACGTCGGTGGTCAGGTAACGGCAGAATTCCACGTCGTTGCCGTTGAAACCGAGCGGGCGAAAATCGGCGTTCACGAAATAGGTGCCCTGACTTTCGAGCACGCCAAACCCCAGCTTTCGCAAGCCGTCCGAGAGGAAGTCGCGTTTGCGCTGCAAATCGGCGGCGAGGGTGTCGAAATAGGCGCTGTCCTTGCCCAATCCGTATGCCACCGCGCGCTGCAGGTTGGGCGGCGTGGTGAAAGTGAAATACTGGTGCGCCTTGGTGAGCGGCTTGAGGGCCGCGGGCGCCGCCGTGACGTACCCCACCTTCCAGCCGGTGAGCGCGAAGGCCTTGCCAGCCGAGCCGATACGCAAGGTGCGCTCGCGCATGCCCGGCAGCGCCATCAAGGTGATGTGCTTGCGTCCATCAAACGTCAGGTGCTCATAGACCTCGTCGCAGATGGCGTAAGCGTCATGCCGCGTGACCAGGTCGGCGATGAATTCCAGTTCATCGGCCGTGAATACCTTGCCGGTGGGATTCATCGGTGTGTTGACGACGATGGCCTTGGTCTTGGGCCCGAAGGCCGCCGCCAGTTCCTCGCGCGGGAACTCCCAGTGCGGCGGTGTCAGGCGTACCAGCTTCGGAATCCCGCCGGCGCGGCGCACGATCGGCAGATAGCTATCGTAGAGCGGTTCGATCAGCACCACTTCGTCGCCCGGCTCGATCAGGCCGAAGAAACAGGCCGCTAAAGCCTCGGTGCCGCCGGACGTCACCATCACTTCCTCGCGCCAATCCACGTCGAGGCCGTAGAACCGCTTGGCGTGCGTGGCCACCGCCTGGCGCAATTCCACGGCGCCCATCATGGGCGGATACTGGTTGGGCTGGTCGTGCAGGAATTCGGCGGCCTTGGCGCGCACATCGTCGGGGCCGTTGCCGTCCGGGAACCCCTGCCCGAGGTTGACCGACTTATGCTCGACAGCGAGCGCCGACATCACCGTGAAGACAGTGGTGCCGAGGTTGGAAAAGATGGTGTTGGCGGGTTTCATGAGGCGGACTTTAGCGGGAGCCGCCCGATATTCAAATATTAAGGCAGCGGAAATCGCGCCACGCGGCTGCCGGCGAAGGCGCTGCCGATCCAGAGTTCCTGCCCCACGATCAGGCCGATGGTGCCGGCGGCGAATACGGCATTGGCGCGGTAGGCCTGCATCAACGGACGGGCCGTCAAAGCCGCTGTGTCTATAGCAGCAACGCTGGTGCCGGTTTCCGAGCAGATGCGGTTGCCGAGGCATTCCACCAGAACCGCATCCACGGTGCCCACCTGGCCCGCGGCGGTGAGCGAGCCGTCCAGCTGCCAGCGCATATTGTCAGGGTGAAAACCGACCGGAATGGTTTGCCGGGTGACGGTCGCGGCGCCCCGCGACAGCTTGATGATCCGCTGCGGCCCCCACTCGGCGATATAGAACCACTTGCCGTCTTTTGAGGCTTCGAGGCCATTGGGGCCCGAGGCCTCGCTGCCCGGAACTTTCGCCCAACCGTGGGCGGGGCTCCATTCCCAGACCGCGCCGGTAACCTCGCCGCCGGCAAGTTTGCCACGCGCGACCTGACCTTCCGGGCCGCGGAATCCGCCGAGATCGCGATTGATGAAACTGGTGATCGCAAAACCACCGCCCGGCAGCACCGCGACGCCGTTGCCGCCGACGCCCGGAGGCGCCAGCACGCAGCCCACCCAGGCGATCTTGGGTTCTTTGCCGCGCGCATCAATCTCGAACACCTCGACCGATTCACGCTCGGGATGGTGAACCACATATAGAGTGTGAACACCGTTCGCACCCGGCCGCAGGTTGATGCCGTGGGCGCGGAACTTTTTCTCCGTCATCTCCGCGCCGGCGAGCGGACCCGGGCAGGCGCCGTACAGCGCCTTGTCGAACTTCGGTTCCGCCGCGAACAGATCGACGTGATGGAGGTCCTTGGTGTTCACGGCGCGCAGTTCGCCGGACAGGATCACCCAGTCGGACTTGGGGATGGCGACAAGGTCCTCGGCATTGGCGCCGAGGCACAGGAACTGGACTTTGCCGAGCGGATCGCATGGCTCCGCGGCCGCGGCCGGCCGCGCGAGAGAAAACAGCACCAGACAGAGAAAAAGCAGAACCGGTTTCATCGCGTCCCCCCGCATGCTGCGAAGGAAGAACAGTAGCGGCTTCAGAGCGCGAATTCGAGCGGCCCGTCAGGTGCCGCAGAAGGTCGCCTGCACCACTTCCTCCGGACGCGGCGGCGCCATGAAGGCCGCGGACCCCGGTTGATCGGCGTAGGGCTGGGCCAGCACCGTGACCAGGGTCTCGAACGGCTGGAAATCGCCGGCCATGGCGGCCTGGATCGCCTCTTCCACGCGGTGGTTGCGCGGGATGAACGCAGGGTTCACGGCCTCCATGGCGGCGCGGCGCGCGGGCATGGGTTCGGCGGCCAGCGCCGCGCGCCATTCCTGTTCCCAGGCGTCGAAGTCCTCGGGCCTCTTGAACAATGCGCGGGCGTCGCTGTCTCCTTCGGACGCCGCGCACAGCTTGCGGAAGGTGAGGGTGAAGTCGGCCTCATTGGCGGCCATGCGCGCGAGCAGATCCTGACCCAACGCATGCGCCGTGTCGGTCGCCGCCAGACCGAGCTTGCGGGCGAAGCCGTGCTTGTAAGCCGCCTCGAAGATTTCGCCGAACGTATTGAGCGCATCGGTCGCGCGCTTGACCGCCGCCTCCGGGTCGGCATCGATCAGCGGCAGCAAGGTTTCGGCGAACCGGGTGAGGTTCCACAGGGCAATCGGCGGCTGGTTGGCATAGGCGTAGCGCCCCCGCTGATCGATGGAACTGAACTTCTTCTCCGGGAGATACGCATCCATGAAGGCGCAGGGACCGTAGTCGATGGTCTCGCCGGCGACCGCCATGTTGTCGGTGTTCATGACGCCGTGAATGAAACCCACCAGCAGCCATTGGGCGATGAGCTTCGCCTGGCGCGCGATCACGCCTTCCAGGAGCGCGGCGTAGGGATTGGCGGCATTTTTGGCCTCCGGATAGTGCCGCGCGATCACATGGTCGGCGAGCACCTTCAGCCCGTCGGTGTCGGCGCGGGCGGCGAAGAACTGGAAGGTGCCGACGCGGATGTGGCTGGCGGCGACGCGCGTCAGCACCGCCCCGGGCAAGGGCCCGTCCTCGCGCAGGACGTATTCACCGGTCAGCACGGCGGCGAGCGTGCGTGTCGTAGGGATGCCGAGCGCCGCCATGGCCTCGCTCACGATATATTCGCGCAGCACCGGCCCGAGCGCGGCTCGCCCGTCGCCCCGGCGCGAATAGGGCGTGGGCCCGGCGCCTTTGAGCTGGATGTCGCGGCGCGCGCCGTCGCGGCCGATGACCTCGCCCAGCAGGATGGCGCGCCCGTCGCCGAGCTGCGGGACGAACTGGCCGAACTGATGGCCCGCGTAAGCCGCCGCGAGCGGCGCGCCGCCCTCCGGGACGGCGTTGCCGGCGAGGATCGCGACGCCCTCGCCGCTTTCCAGGAAATCCGGATCGAGATTGAGGTCACGCGCGAGAGCGCGGTTGACCTTGATCAGCTTCGCCGCCTTGACCGGCGTGGCGGGAAGCCGCGCGTAGAAATGCTCCGGCAGCGCCGCATAGCTGTTGTCGAACACAAACGTCATCACAGCCGCTCCACGAATGTCGCAACGGCCGCGAGCACGGCCTCGGGCTGGTCGCGGTGGGGAGAATGGGCGCAGTCGTCGAGCATCAAGATCCCACGGTCGGCGCGCCCTGCCTTGATGGCGTCGAGCTGGCGCACGGAGCCGTATTCATCCTGCAGCCCCTGGATCATCAGCACCGGGCAGCACACCTTGGGCACATAGTCCTCCACATTCCAGTCCCTGAAATATGGGGCGCTCCAGGTCTCTGTCCAGGCCGCGAATACCGCATCCGGGTCCGGGTGATAGCGCATCAGTTTCTCGCGCAGGTTCGTGGTGCGGTAGATATCCTTGGCCGCGGCGATCCCGGCCAAGGTCACCGGCTCCACGAACACATGGGGCGCCTCCAGGATAATCCCGGGCGACAGACCCGGATGCGCGCCGGCGGCGATCAGCGCAATGGTGGCGCCGTCGCTGTGACCGAACAGGATCGGCGCGCTCACATCGAGCGCCGCCAGCAACGCCGGCAGCACGGTTTCCGCTTCATGATGCATGTATTCGCGCCAGCGCGGACGCGAGAGCGGGGCTGACCCGCCGAAGCCCTCGCGGGAGTAGGCCAGCACGCCATGGCCGGTGGCGGCGGCCAAGCGATCCGGGAAATCCTTCCAGGTGCGCACGGACCCCAGGCTGTCATGCAGCAGAACAATGGGATGCGGCCTCGCCCGGTCGCCAAACCAGGCATATTCCAGTGTCGAACCAAGGACTTGGGTGGTTTCGCGGGCAACAGTCATGGCCGCAGTATGCCCCAAACCCCGGCGCGCAAATAGTTAGCCGATCCGGAAACTGTGGGCTTGCCGGCATGGCGGCGCGCGCGAATACTTAGCCGATCAAGAAACCAATAGCGGGAGCCCCCATGTCCCTCGTCCTTCATTCCCATCCGCTGTCGTCCTATTGCTGGAAGGTGCTGATCGCACTCTATGAGAGCGGCGCGCCGTTCACCGCCGCCATGGTCAATTTCGGCGGTCCCGCCGCCAAGGCCGCTTTCGCCGCGCTGTGGCCCACCTGCAAAATCCCCCTGTTGCAGGACGGCGCGAAGGTCGTGCCGGAGACCTCGGTGCAGATCGAATACCTGAACCGGCACTGCCCCGCCGCGCGCCCGTTGCTGCCCGAAGACGAAGCCGCGCAGTTGGACGCGCGGCTGTGGGACCGCCTGTCGGATTTCTATGTCATGACGCCGATGCAGCGCATCGTCGATGACCGCATGCGCCCGGCGGACGAGCGCGACCCACGCGCGGTAGCGGAGGCGCAGAAAACGCTCACCACGGCTTACGGCATGATCGATCGCAACATGGCGGGCAAGACATCCGCGGGTAAGATGTGGGCCGCGGGCGATGATTTCACTATCGCCGATTGCGCCGCCGCGCCGGCCTTGTTCTACGCCGGCATCGTGTTCCCCTTCCCCGCCGATCACACCCATCTCGCCGCCTACTTCGAGCGTCTTCTGAAACGGGAGTCGGTCAAACGCGTGGTCGCCGAGGCGCGGCCGTTTTTCCAATACTTCCCGTTCAAGGACGCCATGCCGCGGCGTTTCCTCGAGGACGCCCCATGACCACCGCGCGCCAGGCGCAAAAACTCGACCGCATGTTCTTCGCGCTGGCGGATGCGAGCCGGCGCGGCATGATCGACCGGCTGTCCAAGGGGCCGGCGTCGGTGTCGGAGCTGGCGAAACCCTTGGAGATAGCCCTGCCCTCGGTCGTCAAGCACCTGGCGGTGCTGGAGGCCGGCGGCATGGTGACCTCGGAAAAACACGGCCGCGTGCGCACTTATACAATTGTCCCGGCAACACTGACCGCCGCCGGAGCCTGGATCGCCGGCCGCAAGGCCAAGGTGAACGCGGCCTTCGACCACCGGGAGGACTATTTGCGGGTCATGGCCGACGAAAAGGACTCGTGAGTCTTTTTTCCTGAGCTATAGTTTTCCCAAGCGCTGGGAGGAGCGCGGACTTGCCACCTTTGCCAATCACGGCGGGGCGGATGGGGACCGCGACCATGAGGAACAGCGAAACCGGTGTTCAACCGGCAATGACCCGCCGGTCATTGTTCCGCACCATTGGTGCATTCGGGGGCGGCGCCCTCATGTACCAGGCCATGACCGAACTCGGTTATGCGCGCGAGTCCGGCTACGACGGGCCTGTCAAACTTCAAGGCGATGTCAAAGGCGCGTCCGTGCTGATCCTTGGTGCGGGGCTCGCGGGTTTATGCGCGGCGCTGGAGTTGAAGCGCGCCGGCTATAAGGTGCAGGTGCTTGAGTACAACGCCCGGCCCGGCGGCCGTAATTGGTCGATCCGCGGCGGCGACACGGTGCAAGAGCTGGGCGGCTTCACGCAAAAATGCGCCTTCGACGCCGGCCTCTATATCAACCCCGGCCCCTGGCGCATTCCCTATCACCACCACGCGCTGATCGATTACTGCCGGCGCCTCAATGTGGCGCTCGAGCCCTTCACCCAGGTCAACTACAACGCCCATGTCCACACCCTGGCGCGCGGCAACGTGCCCTATCGCGAGGTGGAGGCGGACTTCAACGGCCATGTGGCGGAACTGCTGGCCAAATGCACGGCGCAAGGCAAGCTCGACGCCGATCTCACCCGCGAGGACCGCGAGAAGCTGCTGGAAGCCCTGCGCGACTGGGGCGCCCTCGACCGCGCTTATGAATACAAGAAGGGGTTCCAGACCAGCGACCGGCGCGGCTTCACGGCGGGACCCGGGGGCGGACTGGATTCGGAGCCTGTAGCCTCGGAGCCGCAGGCGCTCTCGGACATCCTGCGCGGCAATCTGTGGCGGTCGCTCGCAAACGGCCACCGCACCGAATTCCAGAGCACCATGTTCCATCCCGTCGGCGGCATGGACGCCATTGGTAAAGCGTTCGCCAAGGAGGTCGGCAACCTCATCCGCTATAACTGCAAGGTCACCGCGATCCACCAGGACGGCGCGCGCGTCACCGTCACCTATCAGGACGGAAAAGGCGCCACCACACAGGCCACCGCCGATTGGTGCGTATGCACCATCCCGGCATCGATCCTGGGGCAGCTTCCCCTCACTGTCGGCGCGCCCATGAAGGCGGCCATCGACCAACTGGCTTACACGCCTTCGGTCAAGGCGGGCTTGCAATTCAAACGCCGGTTCTGGGAAGAGGACGAAGCGATCTTCGGCGGCATCAGCTACACCGATCAACCCATCGCCATGATCAGCTACCCCTCCACCGGCTACTTCAGCAGGAAGGGCGTGCTGCTGGGCGCCTATACCTTCGGTCCGCGCGCCTATGAGTTCACCGCCATGACGCCGGCGGAACGCATGGCCGCGTGCGTGGCACAGGGCACGAAGATCCATGCGCAGTACCCGAAGGAATTCGAGAACGGCGTCTCGGTGGGCTGGCACCGCGTCCCCTGGACCCTGGGCTGTTTCGCCAGTTGGACCGACGAGGCGCGCGCCGCGCATTACGCCAATCTCTGCGCCATCGACGGGCGCATCGTGCTGGCGGGCGAACATGCCTCCCGCCTGCCGGCCTGGCAGGAGGGCGCGCTGCTCTCTAGCCTCGACGCCATCAAACGCCTGCACGCCAAAGTGCTGGCGGGAGGCACGGCATGAAATACGCGGTGATCCTCGCGGCGCTGCTGGTGACGAGCACGGCCCAGGCGCAAGACCGTCCGCCTTTCGCCGTCGCCGGCGGCGAAGCCGTGTTCAAGGCTATCTGCCAGGGCTGCCACATGCCCGACGCCAAAGGCGCGGTCGGCGCCGGGGCCTATCCGGCGCTCGCGGCCAATGCCAACCTGCAGGCCGCGGGCTATCCCGTCTTCATGGTGGTGCAGGGCCGCAAGGCCATGCCGGCCTTTGGCGGCATGCTGTCGGATCTGCAGGTGGCGGACGTGGTGAACTACGTCCGCACCCACTTCGGCAATGCCTACACGGACCCCGTCACACCCGAAGACGTAAAGGCCATCAGAACTTCGCCTTGATGGTGGCGCCGAAGGTGCGCGGGTCGCCCAGCTGCGCCGAGATCAAACCGGTGTTGCCGGGCGTGACGGCCAGGGATTCGAAGTAGTTCTGGTCAAAGGCGTTGCGCACCCAGCCGAAGATGTCGAACCGGTCGGTGCGGAATCCGAGACGGAAGTTATTGATCGAATAGCCGGCGACATCCGTATAGATGGACCGCGAGGCGTTGGACGAGAACTTGGAGCGGTAGTTGCCGTCGTAGCCGACGTAAGCGGCGCCATCGAGGCCGAACACCTTGGTCGGCACATTGTATTCACCGCCCCAGGAAAACGCCCACTTCGAGATGCCTGGCATCCACTGGCCGGACACATTGCAGTTGGCGGGGCTGTTGGCGCCCGGCGTCGCCGCCGGGCCGGCAGGCGTGCCGGTGCCGCCGCCCGCCAGTTCCGGCGGGCACGGTGCGTCGACGAAGCGCACCCATTCGTGATCGGTCAAAGCGCCGCTGAGGTAGGCGCTGAGCTGCTCGGTCGGGTGGACGGAGAACTCGGCTTCGACGCCGCGCACGCGCGCCTGGCCGGCATTGGCGAGATAGCCGCGCAGCACGTTGCTGCCGCTGACATTGCTGATGACACTGGCCTGGAAGTCGTCGATCTGGGTCCAGAAGCCCGCGACATTCAGGGTCGCGAAGCGGTCAAACAGCCGGTTCTTCAGGCCGATTTCGAAGTAATTGACCTTCTCCGGCTTGATGATGGCGACATCGAGCTGAGGAAGACCATTGGCCTGGCTGGGGACGCCGTTCAGGTTCACACCGCCGGTTTTGAACGAGCGGGCATAGGTGGCGTAGGCGTTGACGTCGTCCGTGACCTTGTAGGCGAGGTTGATGTCGTAGGAGAGCTCCCACTTGTCGTAGGGAACCTTGA
>CANJOI010000106.1 GCA_947475365.1 Fidelibacterota bacterium
GGAGGCTGAGCACTACGCCGCGCTCGCCAACCGGCTTGTCGACCTGGGGGCCGCTTACGGCGATCTGCCCGCGCACAACGGACTGTGGGACGCGGCCCGCGGCACCGCCGACGACCTCGCCGCCCGCCTCGCCATCGTGCCCATGACCCTGGAAGCGCGGGGACTGGATACCACGCCGGCGGCCATCGACCGCTGCCGCGCGGCTCAGGACCCCGACACCGCGGCTGTGCTGCAGCAGATCTATGACGACGAGATCAAACATGTCCGCATCGGCGTGCAGTGGTTCGAATACTGCTGCGCCAAGGACGGCACGAACCCCCAGGTGCGTTACGCCGCGTTGCTGGCCGAGCGCTTCCGTGGCGGGCTCAAGCCGCCCTTCAACATGCCGGCCCGCGCGCGCGCGGGCATGGATGAAAGCTACCTGAAACCCTGGCTTTCCTAGCTTCCGGCCGCGCCGGCGATGGACTTTTCGCCCCGCGCAATATACCTATAGGGGGTATTCTATAGGAGGCGCCCCCTTGGCCCATACCGTGCGCGAGAAGACCACGCGGGTGACCCGCGTGAAACGAATCCGCGGACAGATGGAGGCGGTCGAGCGCGCGCTCGAGAGCGAGATCGGCTGCACCGACGTCCTGCACCGCCTTGCCGCCGTGCGCGGCGCCATCAACGGCCTCATGGCCAAGGTTATGGAAGACCACATCCGCTATCACGTCGCGGGGCCCAAGGGTCAGGGCGATGCGACCGAGGAACTGATCGAAATCGTCAACAGCTACCTGCGGTGAAGCCCATGGACACGACACCCCACACACCCATCGGCCACAGCCATGTTTTCCTGGGCCCCGGCGACCAAAGCAAGGAACGCAAACTCTGGATGGTGATCTGGCTCTCGGCCGCCATGATGGTGGCGGAGATCGTGGGGGGCGCTGCGTTCGGCTCACTCGCCCTGCTCGCCGATGGCGTGCATATGGCCACGCATGTCACCGCGCTGGCGATTGCCGCCTTGGCCTACCGCTACGCCCGGCGCCACGCCCATGACTCGCGCTTTGCTTTCGGCACCGGCAAGTTCGGCGACCTCGCCAGTTTCGCGAGCGCCATCGTCCTGGCGGCCGCCACCGTAGGGCTTGGCTGGGAATCCGCCGCCCGCTTTTTCGCGCCGGTGCCGATCGATGTGGACGAGGCCATCGCCATCGCCGTGATCGGCCTCCTGGTGAATATCGCCGGCGCGTGGATGCTGGCGGGAGAGGATCATCACCATGGGCATGATCACGGACATGAGCATGGGCATCATCATGACCATGGAGCCACGCGGCGCCTGGACACAGGCCATGGCGTCCTGCTCCTGGAGATTTTCGAGGACGGCGTTCCGGCGCGCTTCCGCCTGCGCTTTGAGGACAAAGGCGGCTTCCAGCCGGTGCCGGGCGGCGCGGACGTGGCCCTGGAACTGGAGCGCCCCGACGGCGCGCGCGAACGGCTGACTTTTCGTCAATACGACGGCTTCCTGGAGTCTGAGCAGATCATCGCCGAACCCCACACCTTCACGGTGCGAGCGCGCCTGCCCCACGACGATCACAGCCACGACCTGACGGTGTCCTTCGCGGAGGAAGCCGACCACCCGCACGATCATCATGCCCACGACCACCATGAAACCGCGGGGCACCACCGCGACAACAATTACCGCGCCGCCTTTGTGCATATCCTGGCGGACGCCGGCGTCTCGGTGCTCGCCATCGCCGGATTGCTTGCGGCCAAGTACCTGGGCTGGACCTTCATGGACCCGGTCATGGGCATCGTCGGGACTTTGGTGATCGGCAACTGGTCCTACGGCCTGATCAAGGATTCAGGCCGCATCCTGCTCGACATGACCGCCGATCCCGACCTCGCGCGCAAGCTCCGCGCCGAAGTGGAAAGCCAGGGCGACCATGTGGCCGACCTTCACCTGTGGCGTCTGGGTCCCGGACACCTGGGCGCGATTATTTCCGTGGTCAGCGACCGTCCTCGGGTTGCGGAATATTACCGGTGCCGTTTCGGGAGATTCGCCATGCTGTCCCACGTCACCATCGAGGCCCGCGCAAAATAAGGTGCGCAAGAGGATGAGCCGGCGCGCATCAGCCCACGTCTCGCTCTATTGCACCACGTCGCCCCCGGTCTTGATGCGCGAGGCCAGCGAAGCGGCCATGAACTTGTCCAGGTCGCCGTCGAGAACGCCTTGGGTGTCCGAGGTTTCCACCTCGGTGCGCAGGTCCTTCACCATCTGATAGGGCTGCAGCACATAGGAACGGATCTGGTGGCCCCAGCCGATCTCGGTCTTGGCGGATTCCTGCTGGGCCAGCTTGGCTTCGCGCTTCTCCAGTTCCAGCTCGTACAGGCGCGCGCGCAGCATTTCCCAGCACTTGGCGCGATTCTGATGCTGCGACCGTTCGTTCTGGCACTGAACCACGATGTTGGTCGGGATATGGGTGATGCGCACCGCGCTGTCGGTCTTGTTGACGTGCTGCCCGCCGGCGCCGGAAGCGCGATAGGTGTCGATGCGGCAGTCCTTGTCGTTGATCTCGATTTCGATCGAATCGTCCACCACGGGGTAGACCCAGACCGACGAGAACGAGGTGTGACGGCGCGCGTTGGAATCGAAGGGCGAGATGCGCACCAGCCGGTGCACGCCGCTTTCGGTCTTGAGCCAGCCGTAAGCATTCACGCCGCCGATGCGGAAAGTCACCGACTTGATGCCGGCGCCGTCGCCGGCGCTTTCTTCCAGGTATTCGACCTTGTAACCCTTGCGCTCGGCCCAGCGCGAATACATGCGCGCCATGATCTCCGCCCAATCCTGGGCTTCGGTGCCGCCCTGGCCAGCGTGGATTTCAAGATAGCAGTCGTTGCCGTCGGCTTCGCCGGACAGCAGGCTTTCCAGCTCGATCTGCTTGACGCGTCCCAGCAGCCCGGCGATCAGCGCGCGTGCCTCGGCGACCGCGCCTTCGTCGCCTTCCTCGTCGGCGAGTTCCGACAAGGTGATGGCGTCATCCAGTTCCCGTTCGAGCTTGCGGGTGCCGCCGATGGCGTTGTCGAGTTGAGTCCGCTCGCGCATCACTTTCTGCGCTTCGGACGGCTTGTTCCAGAGATTCGGGTCTTCGGCCTTGGCGTTCAGTTCATCAAGGCGCAGGAGGGCACGATCCCAGTCAAAGATGCCTCCGGAGCAGGTCGAGGGAACGCTTGATCTCGTTGACCTTGCTCTCAATGTCGGCGCGCATGGGAGTCCCTCACATCTGGCGTTCGCGCGGTTTTACGGAAAACCCGCCCGCAAGACAAGACCAGCAGCGTGTCAGTACAGGCCGCCGGCGGTGGGGCGGGCGGGCGAACCGGCGGGCGAACCGGGCTCATCGGGATCGAGCTGATCCGACTGGCCGTCGATGGTCGCCTGGGTGGACGGCGACGTGCCGGTCTTGAAGGCTTCCAGGATCACGCGGGTGTCGCCCGGCTCCGCCGGGCGGCCGGTATCGAGGTTGACGCGCGCGAGGCTGATGCCGGGCGGCACGCGGAACGGCGTGGCCGGTTTGTCCTTGAGCGCGCCCATCATGAAATCGCGGAAGATCGGCGCCGCCACCGCGCCGCCGGTGTCTTTCGGACCCAAGGTGCGCGGTTCATCGAAGCCGACATAGACACCGGCCACGAGATCGGGCGAGAACCCCAGGAACCAGACATCAAACGCATCGTTCGACGTGCCGCTCTTGCCGGCCAACGGCTTGCCCACGGCCCGGGCCGCGGTGCCGGTGCCGCGTTCGATCACACCTTCCATCATATGGACGACCTGATAGACGCTGGCGGGGTCGGCAAGCTGCTCGCGCGTATCGGGCAGCGCCGGCGGGCCTCTGCCGTCCCACTGCTCGGCCGCGCACTGCTCGCAGGCGCGGGCGTCGGAGCGGTAGATGGTCTTGCCGAAGCGGTCCTGCACGCGGTCGACGAACTGCGGGGTGATCTTCTTGCCGCCGTTCACCAGCTCGCCGTAGGCGGTGGTGAGGCGCAGTGCCGTGGTGACCTCGGCGCCGAGCGAGTTGGCGAGATTGGTGGGCAGCTTATCGACGATGCCGAACTTCTCGGCCACCACCGCCACCTTGTCCATGCCGACCGCCTGGGCCAGGCGCACGGTCATCAGGTTCTGGGATTTTTCCAGGCCGTTGCGCAATGTGGCGCGGCCGAGATATTCGCCGGTGTAATTCCGGGGCTTCCACTTCGGCAGGCCGGGGCCCTGGTCCATCACGAACGGCGCGTCGAGCACCAAGGTCGAGGGCGTGAAGCCCTGTTCCATGGCCGCGAGGTAGACGAACGGCTTGAAAGACGAACCGGGCTGCCGCAGGGCCTGAGTGCCGCGGTTGAACTGGGAGCGCGCGTAGGAGAAGCCGCCGGCGAGCGCCAGAACGCGGCCCGTATGCGGATCCAAGACGGCCATGCCGCCTTCGACATTGGGGATCTGGCGCAGGCCGTAGGTGTTTTCAGGATACGCGACACCCTCGCTGTTGGCCTTGAGCCGTTCGACGGCGATCACGTCGCCGGGATGCAGCACACTGGTCGCATCCTTGGGCGGCGCACCGGCGCGCTGGTCGGGACCGACCGCATGGGCCCAGCGCAATTCGGACATGGGGATGGAACCGGTCATGCCGCCCTTCACCAGGATCACGGCCTTCTCCGGCGACACCGCCTGAACCATCGCCGTTTCCCACTCCTCTAGCAGGCCGGGGATCGGCGGCAGCTGGTTGAAGCGCTGCTCCAGATCGCGGCCGGCCGCGATCTTGGTGAGCGGCCCGCGCCAGCCGTGGCGGCGGTCGTAGGTGATAAGGCCGTCCCGCAGGGCCTTGTTGGCGAATTTCTGGTAGTCGGGGTTGAGCGTGGTGCGCACCGCGAGGCCGCCCTTGTAGAGCGCGCTCTCGCCCTGGTCCTTGGCGATGTCCTTGCGGATGTATTCCGCGAAGTAGTCGGCATCGGCCACGACCTCAGTATCCCCGCGCTCGCGCACCTTGAGCGGCTCGGCGCGCGCGAGCTTGGCTTCGGCGGAGGTGATGTAGCCGTCCTCCAGCATGCGCTCGATGACATAGTTACGGCGATCGACCGCGGCTTCCATGCGGCGCAGAGGATTGTAGTTGTTGGGCCCCTTGGTGATGCCCGCCAGGAACGCGGCCTCGGAGATCGTCAATTCATCAAGGGACTTGTTGAAGTAGTTCATGGACGCGGCGGCCACGCCGTAGGCGCCGAAGCCCAGGTACTGCTGGTTCAGGTAGAGCTCGAGGATGTGCTCTTTCGTGAAGGCGCGTTCTATGCGCAAGGACAGGATGGCTTCGCGGACCTTGCGGTCCATGGAGTATTCCTTGCCCAGCAGAAACTGCTGCGCCACCTGCTGGGTGATGGTGGAGGCGCCCTTCAAGCGCCGGTCGCTGCCCGAGAGCTTGTCGCCGATGGCTTCGACCACCGCGCGGGTCAGGCCGATGAGGTCCACGCCGGGATGGGTGTAGAAGCGCTGGTCCTCGGACGCGATGAACGCTTCGCTGATGCGCTTGGGGATTGCCTGGATCGGCACGAACACGCGGCCCTCGACCGCGTATTCCTGGATCAGGCGGCCGTCGCCGGCATACACGCGCGTCATGACCGGCGGGTCGTAGGTGGCGAGCTGGTGATAGTCCGGCAGGCCGCGGCTGAAATGCCAGAAGATGAAAATCACCCCGGCGCCCGCGACGAACACGCCGAGCAGCACGACCGCGAGTCCAATCGCCACCCAGCGCGCGAGATTCTGCGACACACCGAGGCGCCCCTCGATGAAGCCCGCGAGTTTCTTGGGCGCGATCTTGGGCGCGATCTTGGGCGCGATCTTGGGGGCCTTACTTTTAGGATCGGGCTGCTGGGGCATGTTTTTCGGCTTATCGACCATGGGCGCGCTCTCTATCACACCTGGGCCGGGTGATTGAGAGGAATCCTGTAGCTAAGACCCTCATTTCCCACCGGAATTGCGGCAAAAGTAGGTGTCCGCCCCGTGCTTTTTGGGCCACGGGGGGCCGGAAAAGCCGTGGAAAGACAACGGCGGCCCCGCCGCCCGGTTCCAAATTCCGGTTCCAAATCAGGAGCGCTGCGCGCTCTGGAATGCCCCGAAATGTTCATCCAGGCCCCGCACAACCGCGGCCATGAGCTTGGCGCGGTAGCTCTCGGTCTTGAGCGCGGTCTCTTCTTCTTTATGGGACAGGTAGCCCATCTCGATCAGCACCGACGGGATATCGGGCGACTTGAGCACGGCGAAGCGGGCGAAGCGATGAGCGGTGCGCAACATCATGGCTTCGCGCCTCAGCTGATCGATCAGGCGCCCGGCGACGCGGGTGGCGAGGTTCATGCTCTCCCGTTGCGCCAGATCCACCAGGATATGGCGCACCTCCTGGGTCTCGCGCGAGAGATCAATGCCGATGATGCGGTCGGCGTCGTTTTCCTGGTCGGCCAGCGCCGCGGCTTCGGCATCCGAGGCTTTTTCCGACAGGGTGTAGACCGACAGGCCGCGCACGGTCTTGTTGGCGATGGAATCCGCGTGCAGCGAGACGAAAATGTCCGCGCCCGCGTCATGGGCCAGTTCGCGCCGTTCGGTGAGCCCCACCGAAACATCCTTGTCGCGCGTCAGAACGACCTTATAGCGGCCGGTGTCTTCCAGGCGGCTCTTGAGCTGGCGCGCGGCCGCGAGGGTGATGATCTTTTCATAGATGCCGCTGGCGCCAATGGCGCCGGGATCGACGCCGCCATGGCCCGGATCAAGCATCACCAGCTTCTTGGTGTTAGCGGGATTCTTGACGGGCTTGGTCTTGTCGTCGGGCTTGGCCTGGGCTTCGCGCGGCAGGGTCTGCTTGCCGATGCGGTTCTGCGGGCCGACCTGGGCCAGGAACTTATCCTTGGTCGTGCGCTCCAGGTCGATGACGAAACGGTGCGGTGTGACGCCGGTCGCCGGCAGCACGAAGGCGTTTTTCACGTCGGCGGCGTCGGTCAGGTCGATGACCACGCGGGTATCGCCCGCCTGAAACAAGCCCCAGCGAATGGATTTGATCAGCCCGGTGGCGCCGGGCATGGGGCTGCCGCCGCTGCCGACGGTGAAGTCCAGCTCCGGCAGGTCGAGGACGATGCGGTAGGGCTCCGCCAGGCGGAAAATGCTGAAATCGATGTTCTCGGAGAGTTCGAGGACCAGCCGGGTCCGCGCACCAGTGCTCGACAGCCGCAGCGCGGAAGCGACGCCCACGGCAAAAGCCCGGCGCGGCAGCAGCAGACCCCCGGTCATACCCGCGAGGCCGCCCACCATGCCCCGGCGGCTGACCCAAGGGATTTTACCCTTAAAATCCAATATCTTAGTCCCCTGGCGCAGCGCGGACAGCCCTGGTCAATCACCCGGAGCAAGCCGCGCAATTCTCGCGTAAAACCTGAAGAATCTCTGCCTAACCCATTGAGTCAACACAACATACAATAGGCGCCCCCTGGCGGCAAGATTCTTAAAGGTTGCGCACTGTCACGGGTCTGTCGGCGGCGGCATTTGCGGTTGTCACCCTGCCTCGGGGACGTCTATGGTGGATGCGCTTGTGGTCGTTCCTGACACGGTACAAGCCGCCAGCCGCTTGAGTTTCCGGGATTTTTCGGAAGACCTCCGCGGCTTTGGCCGGCGGATCTCCATCAGGAAGCGGCCCACTCCACCGGGCTCAAGCAGCGGCCTCCCCGGCCAAACTTGTCCCAGAGATTCATCCCCCCGGGGGCATCCGTGCGACAGGCCTCGTTCCTTTATCCACAGCTGCAGCCCGCCTTCGCGGCGGAAGCGATTGTTGCTGCCTTTGTGATGGCCGGTATCGCGCTGGCTCCGGGACTTTCTATTTCAACCAACCCGCCGCGGACGCGCGCCCTTTCACCCCTTGGGGTCAAGGCGCGCGCGGGAACCGCCGCGTCACGGAGTATGACTTGCTATGGTCAAGAGAATGCTGATCGACGCCACGCACCCGGAAGAGACCCGGGTCGTGGTGCTGGACGGAACACGGCTTGAAGAATTCGATGTAGAGACCTCAACCAAGAAGCAGATCAAGGGCAACATCTACCTGGCCAAAGTGGTCAGGGTTGAGCCCTCGCTTCAGGCGGCCTTCGTCGATTACGGCGGGAACCGGCACGGGTTCCTGGCCTTCGGGGAAATCCATCCTGACTATTACCAGATCCCGGTCGCCGACCGCGAACGCCTGATGGCGGAAGTCGCGCGCCACCAGGAGGAGGAGGACCACGCCTCTTCCTCCGCCGCGCCGCCGCATACCGAAGACCACGACCATCATCCCGACGATCACGGCCACGACTCGCATGGCCACGACGCTCATGGGCATGATGACCATGGTCATGACGATCATGGCGAAGTGCCGCTGGCCTTCATCCCGCCGGCGATCACCAGCGAGATTTCTCCCGACGAGCCGCACGACGACGCCGTGGCGTCCGAGGGCGGGACCTCGCCTGAAACTCATCACGACGACGATCATGGTCCGGAGCCGCAGCGCGGCGTGATCGAGGAGATCGAGCCGGTCGCGACCGCCGAAACCGTGACCGAAGTGGGCGGCGACGGCCCGCGGGAAACACCCGCGCCGGAGGCCGCCGGCGCCGCCACAGCCGAAGCCGCCGAAGCGCCTGCGCGCGCGCCTGTGCCCGACACGGTCGGCGGCGAGGACGATGAGGAAGACGACGGGGCCGCGGCCGACAAGCAGCGCCGCCGCTTCCTGGCCTCGCGCCACTACAAGATTCAGGAAGTCATCAAGCGCCGCCAGATCATGCTGGTGCAGGTGGTCAAGGAGGAACGCGGCAACAAGGGCGCCGCGCTCACCACGTTCCTGTCGCTCGCCGGCCGCTACTGCGTGCTGATGCCCAACTCCGCCCGGGGCGGCGGCGTCTCCCGCAAGATCACCAGCGCCCAGGACCGCCGCCGTCTGAAGCAGATCGTCGGCGACCTGGAACTGCCGCAGAACATGGCGGTGATCCTGCGCACCGCCGGCGCCGACCGCAACAAGGCCGAGATCAAGCGCGACTACGAATACCTGCAGCGCACCTGGAACCAGATCCGCGAAGTGACCATGGGCAGCCGCGCGCCGGCGCTCATTCACGAAGAGGCCAGCCTGATCAAACGCGCGATCCGCGACATCTACTCGCGCGACATCGAGGAGATCTGGGTCGACGGCGAGGAAGGCTACAAGACCGGCAAGGACTTCATGAAGACCTTGACGCCGTCGCACGCCAAGAAAGTGCAGCGCTACAAGGACGACATCATCCCGCTCTACCACCGCTATCAGGTGGAGACCCAGATGGAGTCGATCAACAGCCCGGTGGTGCAGCTGCGCTCCGGCGGTTCGATCGTGTTCGCCCAGACCGAAGCGCTGGTCGCCATCGACGTCAACTCGGGCCGCGCCACCAAGGAGCGGCACATCGAGGAGACCGCCTACAAGACCAATATGGAAGCCGCCGAGGAAATCGCGCGCCAGCTGCGCCTGCGCGATCTCGCCGGGCTGATCGTCATCGACTTCATCGACATGGAAGACAACCGCAACAACCACGCGGTTGAACGCCGGTTGAAGGAGAGCCTGAAGGCCGACCGCGCCCGCATCCAGGTGGGCCGCATCAGCCACTTCGGCCTCTTGGAACTTTCACGTCAACGTCTGCGCCCCAGCCTGATCGAGACCAACTTCAAGGTCTGCGCCCACTGCGCCGGCTCCGGCATGGTGCGCTCGACCGAATCCGCCGCCGTGCACTCGCTGCGCATGCTGGAGGAAGAAGGCGTGCGCCGCCGTTCGAGCGAAGTCACCATCACCGTCCACCCGGACGTGGCGCTCTACATGCTTAATTACAAGCGCGAGATGCTGGCCTCGATCGAGGCGCGTTATGGCCTCAAGGTCTTCGTCCTCGGCGATCCGGCGCTGATCCCGCCCAACCTGCGGCTCGACCGCATCAAGGCGAGCCGCGGCGAAGAAGGCGAACATGTTGTCTCCCGTGAGCCGGAGCGCGAGGCATTGGCCGCGCCCGCCGTGACCGTGGACGAAGACGAAGACGCCACCGAAGACGCCCCGCCGCCGCGCGAGCACCGCGAAGGCCGCCGGGACCGCGGCGATCGGGATCGTGGTGACCGCGACCGGGGCGATCGAGACCGGGGCGATCGGGACCGGGGTGGCCGTGATCGCGGCGACCGCAACCGTGAACCCCGGGGTCATGACGCCGCCAGAGATGGTGGGCGTGATGGCGGACGCGACCATGCACGTGACGGCGCCCCCCGCGAGGGCGCGCAGGATGCCGCGCGCGAAGGCGGACGCGACGACGAGGAAAACGGCGTGCGCCGCAAGCGCCGCCGCCGCAGACGGCGGCGTGGCGGTGAAGGCAACGACCGCAACGAACCCGGCCGTCCGGAAGAAAACCGCGCCCTCCAGGGACCGGCACAGCCGGGCGCCGGCGACAGCGCCGCGCCGGAAGGCGACACCGACGGCGAAGGTTTTGACGATACTCCGCCCGCGGGTGAGCAGCGGGCCGGTGGCGATCAGGGCGCCGAGCAGGGTCCGGGCGGCCGCGAGGATGGCCGCCGCCGCCGCCGTGGACGCCGCGGCGGACGTCGCCGCCGTCGCGATGGTGAACGTCCGGCCAACGGCGACTCCCAGGATGGTGCGCCGGAAGGTGACGCTGTGGCCGCCGCGGAATCTTTCGATGCGCCGCGCGTGACCGAAGCCCGCGCCGAACAGCCGGCGCCGGCGCAGGAAACACCGCAAGAACCGTCTCAGGAATCAGGCGGCGGCGCGTCGCGCTTCTTCCGCGCCATCAAGTCCCGCTTGCGCGGCGACAGCGATGACGCCAAGGACGAGGCCCCGGCCTCTCCGCCGCCTTCGCCGCCTCCCTCTGCCCCGGTCATGCCGGCCGCTGCGGCGCCGCCGCCAGCTCCGGCTCCGGCGCCCCCCGCACCCGCGCCTGAGGAGCCGTCAGGCCCGAAGCGCGGCGGCTGGTGGCAGAATCCGGCGAAGTAACGCTTTCTAGGAGTTCTGCGTCCGCCAGGCTTTGAGGCGGACGCAGGCTTCTTCGATATCGGCGGTCGAACCCGCGAAGGAAAACCGCACAAAGCGGTGGCCGCGGTCGGGGTCGAAGTCGATCCCCGGCGTGGCCGCGACCCCGGCCTCGTTCAGCATCGCCTTGCAGAACGTCATGGCGTTGTCAGTCAGCGCCGAGACATCGGCATAGATGTAGAACGCACCGTCCGCGGGCGCGAAGCGCGTGAATCCCATCTCCGGTAATTTGGCGAGCAGGATCTCGCGATTGCGGGCGTAGCGCGCGACGTTCGCCTCCAGCTCATCGATGCAGTCGAACACCGCGACCCCGGCGTGCTGCGAGATCGTGGGCGCCGAGATGAACATGTTCTGCGCGAGGCATTCGAGCGCGCGCTGGAAATCCGGCGGCACCACCAGCCATCCCAGGCGCCAGCCGGTCATGCTGAAGTATTTCGAGAAGCTGTTGATGATCAGCGCGCTCGGGCTACAGGCCACGGCGGAGGTGGCTTTCTGGCCGAAGGTAATGCCGTGATAGATCTCGTCGGAGATCAGCCGGATGCCGTTGTCGTGGCAGAAGGAGGCCAGCGCCTTGAACTCCGCCGGCGCGATCACCGAACCGGTCGGGTTGGCCGGGCTCGCGACAATCAGACCGTCCGGGAGCTTCGGCATTTTCCTGAGATGATCGGGCGTCGGCGCGTAGTGTGTCGACGCGTCCACCGGGATCAATTCCGGGATCACGCCCAGGCTTTTCAGGATGTGGCGGTAGGCGGGATACCCGGGCGAGGCCAGAGCCACGCGGTCACCGGCCTCGAAAGCGGTGAGGAACGCCAAGGTGAAGGCGGCCGACGACCCCATGGTCACGAACACCCGCTCGGGGTCGAGATCTATGCCGTCGGTCTTCTTGTAGTGGGCGGCGATCTTGGCGCGCAGCGGCGGGATGCC
>CANJOI010000107.1 GCA_947475365.1 Fidelibacterota bacterium
CCCTGCTGCCGGCGTTGCGGGCGCAAGCCGGCGTAACGGTCGCGGCCTGCGTCGCCGGAACACCGGCCGTGGCGCAGCAATTCGCGGCCGCCCACCAGATTGCCAAAGCCTATGCCACGCTGGAGGAGATGCTGGCGGGGGAAGCGCTCGACGTCGCCGTGGTATCGACGCCGGACCATGTTCATGCGGCGGCGGTAAAGCTGCTGATCGAGCGCAAAATAGCGGTCTATTGCGAGAAGCCGCTGTCCAACGACGCACCGGAAGCCCACGCGCTGGTGGCGCTGCAACGGGCGCGCGAGGTCCCCGCGACCGTGGGCTATTCCTTCCGCTTCAACCCGGCGGTGCAGGCGTTGAAGGCCGATCTCGATCGCGGCGCCTTCGGTGATATCTGGCTGATCGAACTGGCCGAGCACAATCCGCAATTTCACCCGCACAGCGGCAAGACCCTGAACTGGAAAGGCGACCCATCCCAAGCGGCGGGCGGCGCGCTGTTCGAATACGGTTCGCATGTGATCGATATGGGCGCCTGGCTGCTGGGGCCCATCGCGCGCGTGTCGGCGGGATTCAAGCGCGTGCTGCCCGGCGCGAGGCTGGACGATATCGCCACCTTGCAGATGGAATTCGCCTCGGGCGTGCAGGGGATGCTGATCGCGAGTTGGGTGCTCACGGGCGGGTTCCCGGGAACGCGCGTCAAACTGCACGGGTCCGAGGCGGTGGGAGAGGTGTTGCTCGACGACCGGTTGCCGGGCGGCCAGCGCTATCTGTTCGCGCCGGCGTTTGGTCCCGGCGGCGAAGCGCGCACGCTGCCCGCCATGGCGATTCCCCGCAGCGACGCCGCCACGCGCCATATCACGGCGTTCCTGGAACAGGTGCGCGGCGGCGGCGCCAATGCCACGCTGCCGACGCTGGCGCAGGCGGCCCATGTGCAGGACGTTCTGGCGGCCGCGTTGAGAGCGGAAAAGCAATGGCAACAGGTTGGTGTGTGAAATGGGTCATGTGACGAACGCCGGAGCCATTGCGGCCGCGTTGGGGGCCTTGCTGCTGTCATCCTGCGACAAACCCGCGGCGCCCGCCGCGCAGGCCGGGAAGAGCATTGTCGTCGCGCTCATGGCCGATATTTTCACCTTTGATCCCTTCAACACCCAGGACGACCGCTCCATGTACACCCAGCTCACGGTGTTCGAGCGGCTGGTGAAGCTCTCGGCCGACGGCAAAAGCGTCGAACCCGAGCTCGCGACCGAATGGTCCATCGCCGATGACGGCCTGAGTGCGGAGTTCAAGCTGCGCCCCGGCGTGAAATTCTGGAACGGCAATCCGCTGGCGGCGAAGGATGTGGTGTTTTCGCTGACGCGCGCCATCGATCAGAAGGGCTCGTGGGGGTTCCTGTTCTCGCCGGTGAAGGCGATCGAAGCGGTCGACGAACACACCGTCCGCATCGTCATGTCGCAGCCGTTCGCGCCGCTGCTGCCGGCGCTCTCCACTTTCGCCGCCAGCATTTACGAAGAGGCCAATTTCGTCGCGCAAGGGGCCGCCGCCGGGGAGCATCCCATGGGCACCGGCGCCTTCATGCTGAAGAGCTGGGAGCGCGGGCAGGCGGTGACCCTGGTGCGCAACCCCAACTACTGGCAACCGGGCAAACCCACCGTGGACAGCGTCGTCTTCCGCGTGGTCGGCGACGAGAACGCGCGCGCCCTGCAACTGGCGTCCGGCGCCATCCAGGTCTCGACCGACGTGCCCGCTAACCAAGTCGATCAGATCACCGGCGCCGGCGGAAAGATCGTCACCGTGCCGGGAAGCTCGGTGGGCTTCGTGACCATCAATCAGAAGGTCAAACCCTTCGAGCAGGCGGCGGTGCGCTGTGCGCTGGCGTGGTCCTTGGATCGTGACGCCATCGCCAAATCGGTCTATTTCGGGCGCGCCCATGCCGCCAAGTCGATCCTGCCCGCGGCGACGTTTTTCTATGATGCCAATACGTCGCCGATCGGGTTTGACCTGCAGAAGGCGCGGGAACTGCTGGCGTCCAGCTCGGTGCCCAAGGGGTTCGCGTTCACCGCGACCGTGCCGAGCGGCGACAATATCAAGCTGGCGATGGCCCAGGTCTGGGCGGCCTCCTTGGCGCAAATCGGCGTCACCATGAATATCGAGCAGGTGGAGGCCACCACCGCGCAGGAGATGTACAACACCGAGCGCTTTACCATGCGCATCTCCGCCTGGACCAACGACACGCCTGACGCCGACCAGCTGTTCGGCGTGGCCTTGGACTATCGCCCGCAGAACGCCCTGCATTCCGGCTACCGCAATGACAAGGCGCTGGAGATGGTCCTGGCCGGGCGCAGCGAACGCGATCCGGCCAAGCGCCAGGAGATTTACACCGAATTGCAGAAGACCGTGAACCGGGACTGCCCGTTCATCTACACCATCGAGGAAGACCGCATCTTCGCGATATCGCCGAAGGTGCTGAATTTCACGCCCAACTCGCAGGGCAAATACAGTTTCGAGAACGTGACGCTCGCTCATTAGGGGAAAGCCATGGCTGTTGCCGATCCTGAGGCCTGGGTAAAGAACGTCGAGCGGTTATACCGCGCCTATGACGCGGAGGGTGTGAGCGCGCTCTACACCGCTGACGCCATCACCATTCATGGCAGCAAGGTGCTGACGCCGGAGCAGGTGCATGCGCATCCGAAGGAATGGTTCGATTCCCTGGAGAATTACCAGATCGAACGCACCTTCCGCGCCGCCACCGGCGACATCATCGTCAGCGAGACGGTCGCGAGCTATATCGTCAAGAAGGACGGCAAGCATTACCGCGAGTGGGGTGTTGATGTGTATTGGGTCAACGACCAGGGCCTGATCTATCACAAGCATACGTCGGAAGTTGTCGAGCCTTTCGATTTCCGCCCATATCCGCCGCGGCGCTAGCCATGAAACGTTTAGAAGGTAAAACCGCGGTCATCACCGGCGCCGCGCGCGGCATCGGGCGCGCGACGGCGATCCGCTTCGCCGAGGAAGGCGCCGACGTGGCGCTGATCGACATTGGCCGCGACGTGCCGGGCGTGCCCTACGCCGGCGCCAAGAGCGGCCAGCTGGAAGAAGCGCGCGCGGAAGTGGAGGCCCTGGGCCGCAGGGCCCTGGCGCTCACCGCCGACGTCACCAGCAGCGAGCGTATCGGCCACGCCATGGCCAGCGCCTTGGCCGCTTTCGGCAAGATCGACATCATGGTGGCCGCCGCCGGCATCGACTCATGGGCGCCGGCCTGGGAACTGAGCGACGAGCAGTGGCAGACCATGATCGACGTCAACCTGACCGGCGTCTGGAAAACCGCGCGCGCGGTGGCGCCGGCGATGATTGCTCAGAAGGCGGGCGCCATGGTGTTCGTGGGCTCGGTGCTCAGTCACCGCGCCAACCGCCAGTTCGCCCATTACACCGCCGCCAAGCACGGCGTGCTGGGCGTGATGCGCGCCTTCGCGTTGGAACTGGCGCCTTACGGCATACGCGCCAACTCGGTTGATCCCACGGTGGTGAAGACCGACATGGTGATGAACCAGGCCTATCTGGATCGCCTCGGCGGACATCCCGGCACTACGCTGGATGAGGCGCGCGAGTATTATTTGAAGTGGAACACGCTGCCGATCCCCTGGTGCGAGCCGGTGGATGTGGCCAACGCCGCCTTGTTCCTGGCCTCGGAGGAGGCGCGCGCCATTACCGGTATCGCGCTGCCGGTCGATCTCGGAGCATTGCTCAAGTGAAAATTGGATCGGGAGACCCGACGGCGCGGCGGTTCGTGGGCAAGGATTGCGTCGTGACCGGCGGCGGCGGCGGCATCGGACGGGCGGTGGCCTTGCGCCTCGCGGCCGAGGGCGGGCGCGTCGCGGTGCTGGACGTCAACGAGGAGGGCGCGCGCGAGACGCTCGCCCTGTGCGGTGGGCAGGGGCTGGCGGCGCGCATGGATGTGCGCTCCGAGGCCGATGTCACCGCGGTCGCGGCGGACATTGAAAAAGCCTTCGGCGGCGTGGATGTGCTGGTCAATAACGCCGGCATAGAGAAGCTCGGCACCATCGTGGAAACCGCACCCGATGTCTGGGACGAGATCATGGCGGTGAACCTGCGCGGGCCGTACCTGTGCTCGCGGGTGTTCCTGCCGCAACTGCTGGCGCGGGCGGCGAAGGGCGGCGCGGCGGTGGTGCATAACGCGTCGCTGATGGGCCAGGTGTCGTCGCCCCGGCTCGCGGCCTATTGCGCATCCAAGGCCGGGTTGATTTCGCTCACCCGCAGCATGGCGCTCGATTTCGCCACCAAGAACCTGCGCGTGAACTGTGTGTGCCCCGGCATCGTCCACACCGACATGCTGGAGCGGCGCTTCGCATTGAAGCCGGATCGCGAGGCGGCCTACGCCCGCGTGTCCCAGCGCCCGCCCGTGCACTACATCGGCAACCCGGAGGACGTGGCGGCGGCCATAGCCTATCTCGCCGCCGATGAGGCGCGGTTCGTCACCGGCGCGGCGCTGACCATCGACGGCGGCGTCGGCGCCGCATGATCCGGTACACGGCATCCCGGCTGTTGCAGGCGGTGCCGGTTTTGTTCGGCATCAGCATCGTTGTGTTTTTTCTGGTGCGCTTGATCCCGGGCGATCCCGCCATCGCGGTCCTCGGCAGCCGCGCGACGCCGCAACTGATCGCGCGCGTGCGGGATCAGCTCGGTTTGGACCTGCCGCTGTGGCAGCAGTATTTCAATTTCCTCGCCAACGCGTTCCGGGGCGACTTCGGCGTCTCGTTCTTTTACCAGCAGGACGTCTGGCCGGTGACGGTCGAACGGTTGCCCGTAACCCTTGGGCTCATGGCCTATTCCATCATCCTCGCGGTCGTCATCGCCGTGCCCTGCGCCTTTCTGTCGGCGGCGCGCAACGGCCAGGCAACAGACCATGCCTTGCGTGTGCTGTTCACCATCGGCCTCGGCATGCCGGTGTTCTGGTCCGGCATCATCCTGGCCTATGTCTTCGGGGTGAAGTTCCAACTGCTGCCCATCACGGGCCAGGGCAGCGGCGGGCTCGATACCTTGAAGCATCTGACCCTGCCGGCGCTGACGCTGGCGATCTCCATCTCCCCGATCCTGGTGCGCACCCTGCGCAGCAGCATCATTGGGGTGCTGGCGTCGGACTATGTCACCACCGGCAGAGCCATGGGCCTGAAACCCGCCACGCTCGCCACGAGCTACATCCTGCGCAACAGCCTGCGGCCGGTGGTGACGGTGGTGACCATCAACCTGGGCTATCTGATCGGCGGCACGGTGATTGTCGAGCGGATCTACTCGCTGGCGGGGGTCGGCTCGCTGCTGATCGGCTCCATCACCACCCGCGACTATGCGGTCATCCAGCTGGCGACCCTGATGTTCGCGCTGCTGGTGGTGGTGACCAATCTCGCCGGCGACCTGCTGTACCGGCTGCTCGACCCGCGCATGGCGCTGCATAAATGAGCGATATTGCGATCCCAGTCGTCTCTGCGCGGTCCGGAAACTGGCCGCTGCGCATCGGGCTGACCGGCTTCGCGATGATCGTGCTGGCCGCCATCTTCGCGCCGTTCGTCACACCTTACGATCCCATCGCTCTCGATCTCGCCAACGCCTTGCGCCCGCCGTCGTTCGCCCATCTCATGGGCACCGATCATCTTGGACGGGATGTCCTCACGCGGATGGTCTTTGCCGCCCGCATTGACCTTCAGATCGGCGCCATCGGCGTCGCGCTGCCGCTCGTCATCGGCGCGGTGGTTGGCTTGGTGGCCGGGTACTTCGGCGGCTGGGTGGATGCCGTGCTCGGCCGCATCGTTGATGTAATCATCGCCTTTCCGTTCCTGGTGCTGGTGATCGCCATTGTCGCCATGCTGGGGCCGGGGCTCGTGAACCTATATATCGCGCTGACGGTGGTGAGTTGGGTGCTCTACGCCCGCCTCGTCCGCGCGGAAACCCTCGCGCTCAAAAAGCGTGAATACGTGCTGGCGGCGCGGAACCTCGGCTTTGGACACCTGCGCATCATGTTCGGCCACATCCTGCCCAACGCCATCGCCCCGGCGCTGGTGTTCGCCATGAGCGACTTCGCGTTGGATGTGCAAGTGGGCGCAACACTCAGCTTTTTCGGCCTCGGCGCTCAGCCGCCGACGCCGGAATGGGGCCTGATGATCGCGGAAACCCGGTCCATGATGCTGAGCGCGCCTTGGGTGGTGATCGGCCCAGGCCTGGCCATCGTCATCGTCAGCCTGGTGGTCAGTCTCATCGGCGATGGTCTCGCGGACAAGGTGCGGCGTCTCGATGGCTGATGATCTGGTCATCGAGAACGTGTCCATCGCCATCGCCGGTAAAGCGGCGGTCAGCGGCGTGTCCTTGCGCGTGCCGGCGGGCGCGGCCATCGGCCTGGTGGGCGAGAGCGGTTCGGGCAAAAGCCTCACCGCGCGCGCATCGCTCGGCCTGTTGCCCAAGAATGCCGCGGCCGAAGGGACGATCACTTTCGGCGCGCATTCCATTTTAGAGATGACGCCGCAGGAGTTGCGCAAGGTGCGCGGCGCCGGGATCGCCATGATCTTCCAGGACCCCATGTCGTCGCTCAATCCCGTGGCGCGGGTCGGGCAGTCCATTGCCCAGGTGGTGCGCGCCCACGAGGATGTCTCGCAAGACGCCGCCGCCGCGCGCGCCGTGGCGCTCATGGACCGGGTAGGTATCCGCGACGCCCAGGCGCGCGCCGCCAGTTTCCCGCACGAATTCTCGGGCGGCATGCGCCAGCGCATCATGATCGCCATGGCGCTGGCGGCCAAACCCCGCATCCTGGTGGCCGATGAGCCGACCACCGCGCTCGATGTGATCGTGCAAAAGAATATCCTCGACCTGCTGGACCAGTTGCGGCGGGAGGAGGGCATGGGCCTCTTGCTGGTGTCGCATGATCTGGCGGTGGTGGGCGCGCTGTGCAGCCGCATCGCGGTTATGTACGCAGGGCAGATTGTCGAGGAAGGCCCGGCGGCTGAAGTGCTCAGGCACCCGCGCATGCCCTACACGGCCGGGCTGCTGGCGAGCACGCGGCGCGACAAAAGCCAGACACGGTTGGTCTCCATCCCCGGCGCGCCGCCGCCGCTGGGCGACCGCGCGGCCTCCTGCCGGTTCGCGCCGCGCTGCGCGCAGGTGATTGACGCCTGCCGGACAACCCCGACTGCTCTCGCGGATGTCGGCCATGCCCATGCGGCGCGCTGCATCCGCGCCGGAGAATTGGCCCATGTCTGAGCCGCTGCTCTCGGTGGAAGGCCTTTCAAAGAATTACCAGGGCGCCTCCCGTCCGGCGTTGGCCGGCGCCAGCTTCCACCTCGCCAAGGGCGAGATCCTGGGGGTGGTCGGGGAAAGCGGTTCGGGCAAGACCACATTGGCGCGTTGCGTGGCGTTGTTGGAACGCCCCGACACCGGACGCGTGATCTTCAAGGGCGAAGACCTAACGGCCCTGTCTGAAACGGAACTTCGTAAGCGCCGGCGCGGTATCCAGACTGTGTTCCAGGACCCTTACGCCTCGCTCAATCCCACCAAGCGCATCGGTGACGCGCTGGCCGAGGTGATGCTGGTGCATGGCCTCGCGACCCGCACGGGCGTGTGGGGACAGGTCGCGGCGCTGCTGGATCAGGTTGGCCTGCCCGTCACCGCGGCCGACGCCTACCCTAAGTCGTTCTCCGGCGGCCAGCGCCAGCGCATCTGCATCGCCCGCGCGCTGGCGGCACAGCCCGACATCCTGATCGCCGACGAGCCGGTGAGTTCCCTCGACGTGTCGGTGCAGGCCCAGGTGGTCAATTTGATCCTGGACCTCAAGGACCGGCTGGGGCTCTCGGTGATTTTCATCGGCCACGATCTGCAGCTGATCGACTTCATCGCGCCCAAGGTGCTGGTGATGCTGCAGGGTGAAATTGTTGAATCCCTGGCCGGCGCCTCGCTCAGCGAAGCGCGTCACGAATACACGCGGGCCTTGATCCAGGCCGTTCCGAAACTCGAAACCCATGCGAGCTGACCCATGACCAAGCCGATCATCCTCATTTCCTCGCCGCTCGAAGAAGAACATGTGGCGCGTATCAGGAAGGCGGGCGGAGACCGCGTCGAGGTTATCTTCGAGCCGTCGCTGCTGCCCACGCCGCGCTATGTCGCCGACCATCACGGCGCGCCGCGGACCGTGACGCCGGAGATGAAGCAACGCTGGTCGGAACTCCTGGCCAAGGCTGACATCCTGTTCGATTTCGATCTGTTGGACCCCGCCAATATCCCGCGCAACGCGCCCAAGGTGCGCTGGGTCCAGGCCACCAGCTCCGGCATCGGCGAATTCCTGCGCCGCACCGGCCTCGACCAGAGCGCGATCTCCTTCACCACCGCGGCCGGCGTGCATGCGCGCCCGCTGGCGGAATTCGCCATGTTGGGACTGCTGCACTTTTTCCGCGACGTGCCGTACCTGGACCGCATGAAGCAGGCCAAGCATTGGGAGCGCTATACCGTGCGCGGCCTGGCGGGCTCACGCATGCTGGTGATCGGCCTGGGCGCCGTGGGCGCGGCCATCGCCGCCGATGCCGCGCGGTTCGGCGTGGAGGTTTGGGGCTTGCGGCACCGCGCGGGCGCCACGGCGCCCGAGGGCGTCAGCCGCCTGATTGAGAAAAGCCAGCTGCGGGAGGTTCTGCCGCAGGTGGACTCATTGATCCTGGCGTGCCCCCTGACCGCGGAAACCAAGCTTATGATCGACGCGCCGGAGATCGCGGCCTTGAAACCCGGCGCGGTTTTGGTCAACGTCGCGCGGGGCGCCGTGGTCAACGAGGACGCCATGATCGCGGCGCTACGGACCGGCAAGATCAGCGGCGCTGCGCTGGACGCCTTCACGGTCGAACCGCTGCCCAAGGACAACCCGCTCTGGGAGCTGCCCAACGTGCTGATCTCGCCGCATTCCGCCAGCACGGTGGCCGCCGAGAACGGGCGCATCGTCGACATCTTCCTCGATAATCTCGAGCGGTTCCTGGGCGGCCAACCGCTGCGCAATCAATATGAGCGCGCCCGTGGCTACTAACGCAGACCGCCTTGTCCGCACCCGGCTGAAGGCGGTGGTGCAGCCGGCGTCCGCCAACCAGATCGTGCGCCCGGACGGCGCCTTCGCCACCCTGCCGGGGCAGGGCGGGGTCGTGACCGGCATCGGCCTTGGCGATGTGGCGGGCAAATGGGCGGGCGATCATGTGGAGCCCGGTGCGTCGCTGGGCCATGGGGACCCGCAGGCCAATCACGCCCTCCGGTTCCTGTCGTGCGTCGGCAATGGCGTCGAAGTGCTGGACGGCGCTGCGGCCGGCGCGCGCGGCCTCGTGTTTGGTAAACACGGCGCCGTGCTGGCGATGTTCGCGCCCGAGGCCTTGGCGCTGATCGCGCCCGGCGATGGCGTCGCCATCGACGCCCAGGGCATCGGCCTTGCCGATGATGGATTCCCGGATGTGACCTGCCACTCCTGCAGCCCGGCGTTGTTCACGGCGCTGGCGGTGAGAACCGGCGCGCGGTTGCGGATCGCTGTCGCGGCGATCTTGCCGTCCGTCGCCGCGGCGGCGGGCATCGGCATGCCGGCGGCCATGTTCAATATGGATTTGCACACGTCGAGCCCACCGGTGGCGGAAATGGCCCAAAGCCTGCGGTTCGGAGACATCGTCGCGGTGATGGATCAGGACCACCGGTTCGGCCGCCAGTATCGCAAGGGTTGGGCCATGGTGGGGATTGTGTCGCACGGCACCGCCACCGCCGGCGGTCACGGACTGGGGCTGATGACCTTGCTGACAGCGCCGGCGGAGCGTTTTGATTTCCAGGTCAGCGATCAGGCGCAGCTTGCCAAGCTGTTGCCCTTGCCGTGGGGGACAGTCTGATGGCCGGCTTGCGTACTAACGCGGCTGACTTGGTCGCCGCCACCGTCACCGGCCGCATCGCGCCGCCGCGCTTTCATCCCGAGGCCATGCATCCAACCGCCGACGGCAAAACCCAGGTGCTGCCTGGCACCGGCGGCATAGCCCTCGGCGTTCATGCCGGCGATCTGGCGGCGCAGTGGGTCGCGGACCACCTGATGCCGGGCGCCAGCATCGAGGACGCCATGGCGCCCCCCGCGCAACCGGGCGCGCTGCATCTTTTGAGCTGTATCGGCAATCGTGTGCGCGACGCGCGCGGCAAGACCATCGGCGTGGTGGCGGGTAAGCGCGGCGGTCTCGCGCCCGGCGCCTGGGCGCCGCAATTGGTGGGCGTCGAGATCAGTGACGCCGTCGCGGCTACGCTCAACTGCGAGGACAAAGTGATTGTGGAGACGCTCGGGCGGGGGTTGAGGCTGCTCGATCATCCCGCCGTGACGCTCAGCAATGTGTCGCCGCGTCTGTTGGAGATCTTGCCGCTGACCACGGGCGCCACCCTGACCTGCCAAGTCTCCGCCATTGTTCCGGCCGAAACCGCGGGCGCCGGCCTGGGCCAGGACAGTTGGGTGGGCGATCTGGAGATCACCGACGCCGCGCTATCGAAGGATTTGCGCTTCGCCGACCTGGTGGCTTTCACGGATATCGACAGCACGGTCACGCGCTATTATCAGCCGGCGCGCGTGTCCATTGGTCTGGTGAGTCATGGCCCCAGCGCCGCGCCCGGCCACGGCCTGGGCGTCACCATTCTGATGACCGGCTCAACGGATGTGTTGCGGCCGGTGCTGGGCGAGGGCGCGCTCGCACAGCACCTGATCGCATGGTCGCAGGTTTAACTATTGCGGGCGGCGGAACAGGCCGACGTAGACCGCCTTGCCGAGGATATGGCCGCTCATGGCCTGGTAGACCTTGGTGCGGGTTTCCCAGGCGTCGGCGCCTGGCGCGACATTCAACGGGATATCCAGCGCGAACACTTCGAACGTGTAGTGATGGAAAGGGCCGGTGGCGGGTGCCCCGGGGCCACGGTACTGCGCGCCGCTGGCGCTGATCTGCTGCGAACCATCGGCGAGCTTCTCACCCTTGGGCACGCCTTCCGGCATACCTTTGGCCGTGCCGGGGATACCCCACACCAGCCAATGCACCTGGTCCTCGGTGGTGCGCATGCGCGCCACATCGGGATCGCGGAAGTGCACCACGAAGCTCTGCGTGCCGGCGGGCACATTGGTCCAATTAAGGGCGGGCGAAGTTTGGTCGCCGGCCTGGGTGTATTTCGCCGGAATTTGGGCGCCGTCGGGCCAGGCGGTGGTGGTGAGGGTGAGCGGCGGCGCGGCGGGCGCCGCGGGTGTGGGTTCGGCCGCCATGGCCGGCAGGGCCATCAAGCCCAGAACAGTGAGAGTGGAAACGACAGACGCGCGCGCCAGCATGTAATCCTCCCTGTGGATGTGACGGCTGACGATATAGCATATCCAAGGCATACAGAGCACGAGGGGCGGTCATGACATTTTCCATTGCGGCGGTTGATCCCAAGAGCGGCGACGCCGGTGTCGCGGTGGCATCCAAGTTTCTCGCGGTCGGCAACATCGTGCCCTGGGTCGAGGCCGGTGTCGGCGCCGTGGCGACCCAGGCGTTGTGTAACGCGCGCTTCGGGCCGGACGGCCTCAAACTGATGGTCGGCGTGGATGCACCGGCGGCGCTGGCCACACTCATCGCCGCC
>CANJOI010000108.1 GCA_947475365.1 Fidelibacterota bacterium
ACGGAGCGCCTGTCGGGGGCCATGGCGAATATGCCCCCGGGCGTGGAAGGCGGCCTCGCGCCCATCTCCACGCCGCTGTCCGAGATGTTCATGTTCACCATCGAGGGACCGCTGTCGCTGGCGGACAAGCGCACGCTGCTCGATTGGACCATCCGCCCGGCCCTGCGCACGGTGCCCGGCGTCGCCGACGTCAACGCCCTGGGCGGCATGGTGACGTCGTTCGAGATCCGGCCCGACGCCGGCGCGCTCGCCGCCGCGGGGCTGACGTTCAGCGACCTCAGGGACGCGGTCGAGCGCGGCAACCGCAACGACGGCGCGGGGCGCCTGACCGAAGGCGAGGAGGCATTGATCGTGCGCGCCGTGGGCGCGGCCACCTCCATCACCGACCTTGAGAATATGGTGATCGCCGCCAAGGATCGCGCCTTGATTCGTTTGGGCGACGTGGCCCAGGTGGCCATGGGCAGCCTCACGCGCTACGGCTCGGTCACCATGGACGGCAAGGGCGAGGCGGTGCAGGGCCTGGTGGTGGGCCTGCGCGGCGTCGATGCGCGCCAGATCGTGGACGGCGTGCAGGCCAAGCTGAAGGACCTGCGCAAGACCCTGCCAGCGGGCGTGGCAATCAATGTGTTCTACGACCGCTCCGACCTGATCGAACGCGCCGTCGGCACGGTGGAGGAAGCGTTGACCGAGGCCACGCTGCTGGTGGTGGTGCTGTTGATTCTGTTCCTGGGCGATTGGCGCGCGGCCGCCATCGTCGCGGCCACCCTGCCCATGGCGGCGCTGATCACCTTCCTGTTCATGCGCGCCACCGGCCTCTCGGCCAACCTCATGAGCCTCGGCGGCCTCGCCATCGCCATCGGCATGCTGGTGGACGGCGCGGTGGTGGTGGTCGAGAACGTGGTGGAACGCCTGCAGCGCGAACATGGCGAGGGGCATCCCCGGCTCAATCTCGTGTTCCGCGCGGCGGCCGAGGTGATCGTGCCGGTCTCGGCCGGGATCATCATCATCGCGCTCGTGTTCCTGCCGCTGCTGTCGCTGGAAGGCCTGGAAGGCAAATTATTCGCGCCCGTGGCACTGACCATCGTGTTCGCCCTGGCGGGATCGCTGCTGGTGGCGCTCACCCTGGTGCCGGTGCTGGCGTCCTATGGCCTCAAGAGCGGTCACCACGAAGAACCCTGGGTGATGCGCAAGGTCACACCGGCCTACCGCCGGCTGCTGGCGGGCGGCTTCGCCAACAAGCGCGTGGTCTATGGGCTCTCCGGCGCGGGCCTGGCGGTGGCGGTGGTGGCCTATCTGTTCATCGGCAAGACTTTCATGCCGTCCATGGATGAGGGCAGCGTGGTGATGCAGCTGCTGAAATTGCCTTCGGTCAATCTTGCCCATTCCACCGACGCGGACCTCGCGGTGCAGCGCGCCATCATGAAAGAGATCCCCGAGGTCACCGGCGTCATCTCGCGCATGGGCTCCGACGAAATCGGCCTCGATCCCATGGGCTTCGGCGAGACCGACACCTTCATCACGCTGAAACCCACGGGTGAATGGCGCGGCGACAAGGATTTCATCGTCGCCGAACTCCGCAAGGTCATGGAAAAACTGCCGGGCATCGAGGCCAGTTTCACCCAGCCCATCGAGATGCGCGTCTCCGAAATGCTCACCGGCGCGCGCGGTGACCTGGCGGTGAAGATCTTCGGCCCTGACAACGCCACGCTCTCGGACCTTGCCGGCAAGGTGCAAGCGGCGCTTTCGGGCGTGCGCGGCGCGGCGGAAGTAATGACCGCCGCCAACGACACCATGGACTACCTGCAGCTCGACCTCGACCGCACGGCGGCGGGGCGGTTCGGCATGCCCATCGATCACCTGCTGGACGCCTTGCGCGCCCAACTGGAAGGCCTCCCCGCCGGCGTGATCATCGACGGCCAGCGCCGCATCCCGGTGATGATCCGCGGGGCCGAGGATGTCCGCGCCAACCCGGCGTTGTTCAAGGACCTGCGACTGCGCACGCCCGCCGGCACGGTGGCGCGGCTGTCGGACATGGCGGCCATCGCCACGGTCGCGGGCCCCGTGCGCCTCAACCACGAGAACGGCCTGCGCTATGCGCTCATCCAGGCATTCGTCTCGGGCCGCGACCTGGTGGGCTATGTGGAAGAGGCCAAGGCGGCGGTCGCGCAGAAGGTGGTGCTGCCTCCTGGCTACACCATGGTCTGGGGCGGGCAGTTCGAGAACCAGCAGCGGGCCTCCGCGCGCCTAGCCATGGTCATTCCCGTCGCCTTGCTGCTGATTTTCTTTGTGCTCTACGGCACATTGCGATCCTTGCGGGCGTCCGTACTGATCCTGGTGAACATCCCCTTCGCCATCGTCGGCGGGATCGTCTCGTTGTGGGCCTCCGGGCAATATCTGTCGGTGCCGGCGTCGGTGGGCTTCATCGCGCTCCTGGGCATCGCCGTGCTCAACGGCCTGGTGCTGGTGGCCTATTTCCTTCAGCTCCGCGCCGAGGGCCGCAGCCTGGCTGAAACCGTACGCCTGGGCGCCGAACGCCGCCTGCGTCCCGTGCTGATGACCGCCAGCATCACCGCCTTTGGCCTGGTGCCGCTGCTGTTCGCCACCGGGCCGGGATCGGAGATTCAGAAGCCGCTGGCCATCGTCGTCATCGGCGGCCTCATCACCTCGACCCTGCTCACCCTGGTGCTGCTGCCGATCCTCTATGAGCGTTTCGGCGAAGGCCGCGAGGACTTCATGATCAATCCCGTGGAGTCAGAGAATGGATGAGGTGATGCTGACGTTTTATTGTAGCCCGGCTGACGCGGATACGCTCGCCGTCACCGTGAAAGCCCAGTCCGGGCAGCCGGTGCATCTGCGCCGGGAAACTGTTTACGGCCGCGATTTCGGCGATGCGCGGGTGGCGGAACAGGTGGCCGGGGCCCTCGACCGCGCCGCGCTTGAAGTCGTGACGCCGCGCGCACAGGCCGACGCGCTGGTGACCGCCGTGGCGCAGGCGCGGCGCGCCCAGCCCGTGCGCTGGATGATGACGCCGGTGCTGGCGCGGGGGCGTTTGCCGTGAAGCGCCTGATTTTCGCCGCTGCTTTACTGTCCGCCCCCGCCATGGCGCAGGACCACGGCTTGCCGCCGGACGCGGAAGTCATGAAGGCCCTGGATGCCTATCCCGGCGTCGCCGCGGCCGGGGCGCGCCTGAACGCGGCCCGCGCCACCGCCGACATGTTGCGCGCCGGACCCCATGAATTTGTGCTCTCGGGCAGCGTCGTACGCCGGGATGTGGAGCGCGAAGGGCGCTTCCAGGAACACGACGTGAGCCTGCTGCGCACGGTGCGCCTGCCCCACAAGGCGTCCCTGGACCGCAAGGCGGGCGCCCTCGGCGTCGCGGTCGCCCACGATCAGGGGGAGGACGCGCATCATCACGCGGCGCTGCTGCTGGCGGGGCTTTGGTACGACTGGCTCCTGGCGGGCGAACTCGTGCGCGGCGACGCCGCCGCCATCGCCACCCAGGACGCGGCGCTCAAGGCCATGCAGCGCCGGGTGCAGGAACGCGACGCCGCCGCCCTTGATCTCGACCAGGCCCAGGCCGCGCTGTCTCTTGCCCAGGCCCAGCACGCCGATTCCCGCGCGAAGCTGGAGAAGGCCCGCGCCACCCTGGCCGCGACCTTCCCCGATCTCACGCTCGCGCCGGAGCCGCCGGTTCTCCCCACACCCCAAATGCCCGCCGCGGATATTCATGTGCTGCGCGATCTGGTGATCGAGCGCAGCCACGAGGTCCGCGCCGCCGAAGGCGAGGCCGCGCGCATGGGCGTGCTGTCGCGGCGCGCCCAGGCCGACCGCGTGCCCGACCCGACCTTAGGGCTTCGCCTGTTCAACGAACGCGGCGGATTGGAGAAGGGCGTTGGCCTGTCGGTGTCGATCCCGCTGGGGTGGGAACACCGCCGCGCCGGCGCGGCCAAGGCCTCGGCCGAGGCGAGCGCCGCGTCCTTCGAGGCCGCCGCCGTGCGGCGCGAAATCCTCGCCACGGCCGACGCCGATCTCGCCGACGTGGAAACCCGCTTCGCCGCCTGGGCCAGCATGCGTCAGTCCGCGCTCAGCACCGACGCCGCCGCCACGCGCACGGCGCGCGGGTATGAGATGGGCGCTATCGATCTGGCCGATATGCTCTACGCCCGGCGCCAGGCCAGCGACATCCGCCGCGCCGAAGTGGCGGCCCGCGCCGAAGCGCTGCGCGCCGTGGTGAAACTGCTGATCGATTCCCACACCATCTGGTCCGATGCGCATGATCAGGAAGAGGAACGAAATCCCGCCGCGGCCCGTTGAATCCCAACAATCCAGGAGGATTCACCATGAGCACCCATATGCCGCCGGTCCCGCCCAGCGGGCGCAGCCCGCAGGATAAGGGCCATAAGCCCACCGCGCATGACGCCGCCAGCCATAAGGATGAGGCGGAGGAGGCCAAGGTCGCGGGCCACGACAAGACCCAGGGCAACGTGGCCCGGAACACCCGCAATCAGGGCTTCCGGCACGATCCTTCGGGCGGCGCGCGATGAACCCGGGCATTCCAACCTATAAGCAGAATCCCGGCCTCCAGCCCACGCGCCACGCCCCGGTGCCGCCCGGCGAGCAGGGAACGCATGACGTCCTGGACGTCAACTTCCCCGACGAGGACGCCAGCGGCCATCTGACCGATCAACCCGATACTCAGCCGCCGTTGAACAACGACGGGAACCATCCCAAGTTGCCGGAGTGAGGCGTCACAGGGGGGCTTTGATCACATTCGCGGCAGCGGGGCTTGCCCGGCGCGGAGGCGGCCTCTAGGCTCCGGCATCATTTCGAACGTCAGGGGGTTTTCCATGCTGTTTCGCACCGCGCTCGCCGGCCTTTGCCTTGTCTCCGTCGCCGCCTTGGCCGCCGATGCGCCGGCCACGCCGTCGGTGAAAGGCGCCTCGGTCTACATCATCGCGCCCAAGAACGGCGACACCGTCACGGGGAAAGTCCTGGTGCAGTTCGGCCTCAAGGGCATGGGCATCGCCCCCGCCGGCATCGAGATGGAAGGCACCGGCCATCACCATCTGATCGTCGACAAGGCCACCCCGCCGCTCAACGATTACCTGCCCGTGGGCGACCCCCAGGTGCTGCACTTCGGCAAGGGCCAGACCGAGACCGAGTTGACCCTCGCTCCCGGCACCCACACGCTTCAGCTTGTCCTCGGCGACAAGGACCACAAGCCCCACGCCCCGGCGGTGGTGTCCGAGAAGATCACCATCACCGTTAAGTAGGGCGGCGAAGAAAGCTGGGCGTTAGCGCTTTGTCCGCTGCGCGGCGTAGGCCGCCGCGACAGAGTCCCAGTTGATCGCGGCCATGACGGCTTCCACATAGGCGGCGGCCTTGGCGCCGTAATCCATATGATAAGCGTGCTCGTACATATCGAGCGCCAGGATCGGCGTGCCGTCGGCGATGGTCATGGTGTGGTCGGCGGCCCATTGGTTCACCAGGCGGCCCAGGCGCGGTGAATAGGTGAGCAATACCCAGCCCGATCCGCCGCCGAGCGCCTTGCCGGTGGCGGCGAACTCGGCGCGCCAGGCGGCAACACTGCCGAAGTCCTTGGCCAATGCCGCGGCGATTTCGCCTTTGGGTTCGCCGCCGTCGCCGAGGCTCGCGAAATAGATTTCGTGCAGGATCATGGAGTTGGTGGCGATCAGCTGTTCGCGCTTCAGGCCGTTGAGTACGAACGGCGGCGCCGTCGCCATGTCCAGCTTCGCCAGTTCGGTGTTGATGGCGTTGAGCCGGTTCACGGTGCCGGTATAGTTGTTTTCATAGTGGCTTTGCAGGATCTGCTCCGACAACCCCTTCACGCTTTTGACTTTGAGGGGCGTGCGCTGGTAGCCGCCCGCGGCGGGCGCCGCCGTCTGAGCCAACGCGGGCGTCGCGGCGAGCGCAAAGCCCACCGCCGCGCCGGTAATCAGGTCGCGCCGGTTGAGAGTGTCGGTCATGAAATCCTCCATCATTCTGGGGAGTTGGACGCTAAACCCGCGCGTGCTGAAATCCCAGCGCCATTGAATTCACAGCGAAGAAAAATAACGTTAACCTCGCATGTGTCCGATATGAGCGGGCCGACTCGGAAACTCGTTCACAAATCTTTTTGGTGAACGCTCCGCGGATTGCGGAGTACACGACAAGGGTCTGGTAACAATTTCCAAACAGTGATGATGAAAAATCATCTGAGCGGACTTAATGGATAAGAAACCAGCCCAATATGCGGCCACGAACGAAAATCTCACTGAGTATGCACTGAAGCCGGCTATGAAGTGGCTCATAGCGACGGCTTTGGACGGCTCCAAGATGACATATGGAGAACTGAAGAAGCGATTAGAGAACGAGGCCAGTTTCTCTACTATTTTTGCTACGCGTATCGGCTTTGTGGCCGGGTCATTAATGAGCAAAATTCAAGAAACTGATCCCCACGCACCACTTATCAATGTCCTCGTTGTAAATCAGCAAGATCTCTAGCCGAGTAAAGGTGCGGGATCGTTCATGGCGACCAGATTTGGTGACGTCAAACTAAATGCATCTAACTACAAGCAACAGCATCCCGAAGAGTGGGAGTCATATTTCGAGCAGGCCGCCGCCGAAGTATATGCATATTCAGCGAAGAAGTGGGCAAGGCTATACGCGCGAGTTTTCGGGGACGATCTGTCAGAAAACGAGATAACGCGAGAACGGCGTAAGCGTCAGGGCGGAAACGAGGATGACTTTGGTTCCGGCGGCAGAAAATATGGGCCGGGCGGTGAGGGGCAATTTCATAAGTCCCTTCGCCTTTGGATTTCTGCCAATCCGCAAAAGGTAAGGACTTCCTTTGCAGGCGCGCGTTGCGAGACTGAATCCAGCCTGGACTCTGGTGATCGTGTGGATGCTGTATACTACCTAGCGGACCGCATAGTGGTCGTAGAGGTAAAGTCACGCATTTCAAATTTAATTGACCTTAAGCGTGGCGTTTTTCAATGCATAAAATATCGGGCTGTAAAGAAGGCTATGGACGTGCGTAGTGATGTGCGAGTGGATGCCTTTCTGGTCACTGAGAAAAAGCTGCCTGGGGAAATCGCCGCTCTGCTCAAGAAACACAAAATCCAGCATTTTCAGGCACCCTTAAGGCGAGGATGAAAAGCCGCACATGTGCGGCATCCGCTAGGAAGAGCCTTGGTCTATCGACTCTAGATGACAAGACTGCCCCCACCGTGAGGAGGGGGCCGTCTGCGTTTGGGGCTCAGGTATATGTTCAGGTATATCTATTGTCGGACATCAATATTACCCTGCGGAGGTCATCCGGGGCTTTTGTCTTTCTCGGCCGCGAAGCCCTTTAGCGCTGGGCTTCGGCGGTACGGGCCTTGCCCGGCTCCACCGGCGTGAGCGAGGCCACGCCCGGGGCCGGGTGTTCGATGAACACCTGGGCCATGTTGAGGGTGATGGCCGAGGAGATGGCGGTCATGTTGCCGTCCTTGTCGGGATAGGCGTCGGCCTGCTTGCGGATCTGCCAGTAGAACTCCGGCGCTTCCAGCTGGCCGTAGGACAGGTGGTGCGTGGACCAGCTGATCAGCCATTTGTAGAGCTGCTCGTTGTCGGCGTAGCCGGCGATCAGGCCGTCGGCCGCCTGCGGGGTCAGCTTCATCTGGAACCGCATGTCGTGGAACTTCAACAGCATCGGCACGGTTGGGAAAATCTGCCACGGCCAGGTGCCGTCCTTGGCTTCGGTCATCAGCACGCCGTCGACGATCTTGCCCTTGAAGTGCTGGATGATCTTCTGGCCGTACTTCATGTCGATGCGCTGGGTGCCGCCCGGCGCGACTTTCTCACCGGTCGCGTCCAGCAGCATGGGGTCGCGGCCGCGATAGATGGTGACGTTCACATCCGGGTCGTTCTGCAGGCTATCAACGTCGGTGATTTCCAGGAGCGTGCGGACGAAGCCGAAGCCCGGGATCTGCTTGTTGCCGAACAGCTGCAGCTGGCCTTCGGGGCCGCGGAACTGCGAGTTGCAGCCGATGACGCGGTAGAAGGCGTTATCGATGCCCTTCTCGCCCAGCGGGCTGGTGAAGTCCTTGGGGCCGACCTTGCCGTCGAGGTTGAGGCCCAGCGACGTGTTGCCCAGCGGTTCGTAGTATTCGAACGCCGGCGGCGCATCCTGCGGATACATCTTGAGCGACTCACGGGCGAGCTGGGTCTTCTCGACCGGGCCCAGGTTCGGATACAGCGCCTTGAAGATCTCGCGCGGGCCGTTGGGCGAGGTGCCGCGCGGGCATTCCGCTTTGCCGTCGGCGGTCTGGTAGACCGACCAGTGCAACTGGGTGGTCACATAGCCGATGCGGCGGTCCTTGATGGGGGACTCGCCCTCAATGGCGTGCGCGGCGCCGAAGCTGAGCGCCAGCGCGCCGGCGGCGCCGAGGACGGTCTTGGAAAAAAGGTTCATTGTTCTCTCCCTGAATCAGCTGATCAGCCGCCGCGGCCGAATTCGTCGCGGATGTAGAACGCGCGGAAACCATTGCGCCGGCCCTGCCACTCGCCGGTCGCGTTGCCTTCCATGTCGCCGGGCGCCTTGTCACCGGCGTAGGTGTAGAGCGGACGGTCGCGGTACGCCCACACATGCACCGAACCCGGCTGACCAGGGCTCGCGCGGCGCCCGGTCTTGGGATCGATGTCCATCACCGACCACACCTTATTCGTGCTCTTGGCGTTGGCCGGGGCGGTGACATAGGGCCACATCTTCAGCGCCCGGTCCCAGTTGCCGCCGCCGGCGATGGCGATGCGGTAGACCTGGGGGCTTTCCGGCGTATCGCAGGACATCTGGTCCTGAGAGTCGTCGCCGCAGGTGTAGAAGTAGATGGTCTTGCCGTTCTTGTCGGCCAGCACGTCGCCCGCGTAGGTCAGCTGCTGGGTGAACTCCGCCGGCGGCTTGGGCGCGAACTGGGTATAGACGTTGTGCCAGCCGGGGATGTCGCCGCCGGCCTGGCTGGCGGGCGACTGGTCCTCGGCCGAGGTGTAGACCGGCTTCTTGCGGAACGTCCACTGGCGCACGCCGGGCGAACGTTCGATCACCGACCATTCGCCTTGCGGCTGCGCCGACAGGGGCGCCGTCACCGGCAGCCAGCTGTTGGCGCAGGCGCCGGTGCAGTTGGACTTGTTGGGGCCGTCCTTGTCGTAGGTGTAGATCGAGTAGCGCTTCTCGTTGACGATCATCCGGCCGCGCACGGTGGTGATGACGTTGAACCCGGGCGGCACGTTGGGCGGCGGGCCCACGGGCTCGCGCTCCGCGGGGGTGTCGCCGCCGCCGCGCCGGCCGCTGGTGCCGGCGTTCACTTCGCCCGGCGTCTTGTCCAGGATCGAGGTGTAGACGGCGTGGTGGTCATAGGCCCACTGCTTCTTGCCGTCGGTGCGGGTGACGATGGTCCAGCTGCCCACGGGCTTCGCGTCATCGGGCGCGAACAGCGGCGGCCAGGTGGCGGCGCAGGACAGGCGCTTGTCCAGTTCCGGCAGGTCGAGCCCCGGCGGATAGGGGCTCATCATGCCGGCGGTCTTCAGGGTGGGCTTATCCTCGCAGGCGGACTTGTCCTTGGGATCGCCGGAGAAGCCCGAGCGCATGGCCTGCTGCGGCCACACGTACAGGGTCAGGCCCTTGTCGTTGGCGAACACCGGACCTTCGTGCTCGGTGACCACCACCTGGACGCCCGGCGGCATGGGCACCTTGGCGTAGTCTTCCACGAACTTTTGCTCCGCGGCGGTGGCGCTGCCCGCAAAGGCAGCGCCGGCCATGAAAGCGATCTTCATCCACGTCTTCATCGCGCCTCGTCCTCCCGAACGTCTCCCGGTGGGTTAGACCAGGATTTCGCCGATTTCCTTGCTGGTCTGGTTGCTCTGGTTGCCCCAGTGCGGGATTTCCAGGCCCAGGGTCTTCATCATGGTGTAGCCCAGGCGGCAGCCGGTGGTGCCCTGGCCGTCCACATGCAGGCCGGTCTTCATCTTGCCCCCCGCGCGCCCGGCCGAGAACATCGGCAGGCCGTCGATCGAGTGGATCTTGGCGAAGGACTGGTCGGTGGAGCCGTAGATGATGACGTTGTCGATCAGGTGGCCATCGCCTTCCTTCACCTTGGCGAAGGCGTCGACGAAGTAGGCCCAGTTCTCGAACGCGCGGCGCAGGAACCACGACACCATCGGCTGGTAGCCGAGCTTCTCGTCGATCGGCTCTTCGTGGCTGGCGGTGTGGTGCGGCTTCTCGTAGCCGACCTTGGTCGTGGACGCGAACGACTTGGAGTACAGCATGTTGAACACGCGGGTCTGGTCGCAGGCCAGCGCCATGACCAACAGGTTGGTCATGATTTCGTGGCGCTGCTTGACCACGTCCACGTCGACGCCGGTCTTGATGTCTTCGCGCAGGGCCTTCGGCGCCACGCAGGCGGCGCGCGGCTCCGGCTTGGTGAGCTGGCGGTCGAACTGCTTTTCCAGCTCGCGCAGGCCGGTGAAGTACTGGTCCAGGCGCTGCTTGTCGTCGGCGCCGACCTTGGAGGCCAGGGTCTTGGTGTCGTCGAGCACCGAGGAGATCACGCTCTGGCGCACCATGATCTTGGGGTTCGGCTTGAACTCCTTCGCGTTCGGGTCCTGGAAGTCGGGGCCGAACAGGGTGGTGTAAAGGCCGAGCGCCGAGCCTTCGGCGTTATTGATCGAGTTGGCGCTTTCGTACGACTGGGTGTCGCGCGGATCGCCCGTGGCCGACATGGTGAGGTTGGAGAAGCGGGTCGAGGTGCCGAGCTTCTTGGCCACGGTCACGTCGATGGTTTCACCCGGGCGGTCGTTGCCGTTCAAGGGCGCGGCGCCGGTGCGCAGGATCATCCAGCCGGTGGTGTGGCAGAGGTTGGGCGCCGCGTCACGGAAGCCGTTGAAGTTGGTGTAGAGGTTGATGTGCTTCTGCACGTTCTTCAGCGACTCAATTTCTTCCGGCAGCTCCCAGTTGGCGCCGTAGGTCTTGGGCACGAAGATCGACTTGCTCATGCCGAGGCCCCAGCCCCAGGTGCCGAAGCGCACCGGCATGGGCGAGCCGTCGGCCAGGGCGTTGCCGTTGCCGTTGAGGAACACGTTCAGGAGCGGCAGGCCGAGGGTGACCGCGGTGCCGTTCAGCACGCCCTTCAGGACGCGGCGGCGGCTCAAGGCGTTCAGGAAATCGTTCATGTGATCCTCCTATGGAACTAATGGGCGCGAATTTAGTGGGCAGCCGGCGCGGAGGCCGGTTTCGCGGGTTCAGCGGGGGGCGCGACAATGACGCGGGCGAAAGCGTCGCTCACGGCAATGGCGCGCATCAATTCGGGAACGCGGTAGCCGGCGCTTGCGAACACTTTCTGCAAGGCCGCGATCTGGGCGTCGTCGTTATTGGAGAGCGGACCGCCGCTGCCGTAGGCGTAGATGCGCTTCACCAGGCACTGCGGCAGCTGCGGATGGTCATGCAGCACGCCGCCGAGACCGGCGAGATCCTTGAACTCCTTGCCGTCGAGCACGCCCGAGGTATCGATGGCCGCGCCCTTTTCCTCGGCGCGGAACTGGCCGCCGCCG
>CANJOI010000109.1 GCA_947475365.1 Fidelibacterota bacterium
GCAAGTCACCGGCACCGATCTTTCTTTCGGCCAGGAATTGACCATCGTCGTGGTCACCATGCTCACCTCCAAGGGCGCGGCGGGCGTTACCGGCGCCGGCTTCGTGGTGCTGGCGGCGACACTCACGCTGTTCCCGCAGATCCCGATTGAATCCTTGGGCCTGCTGCTGGGCATCGACCGGTTCATGTCCATCATCCGCACCCTCACCAACTTCATCGGCAACGGCGTGGCCACCATCGTCGTCGCCCGCTGGGAAGGGGAGTTGGACCGGGCCCGGCTCAAGGCCGTTCTCTCCGGGAAGGAGCCGGCGGCGGAGCTGCCCAAGGATCTCGTTGCCCCCTAGCGCCGGCACTTTATCTTTCTAGCTGAGCAGGTTAGCTGCAGCGCGCCGTGGTACGCCTACCCCTCCCGCGCCGGTTGCGGATTGATTCGGATCAAGGGGTCACAATCTATTGAGACTCCACCGACAAAGCAGAAAGGTATAATCTTTCTAGTCTGAAAACCGATTTTGCAGGAATGGAGAAGCCCTTGTTCGGCAGCAGGATCACCGGAGCACGTACTTACCTTTCTGCCGTCGTGGGCGCCTGCGCCCTGACCATGGCTTCTTTCGGGCCTGCGGCCGCCGAGACCCGCACCTTCGCGGTCGGCTGGTTCAGCCTAGCCACCAACTCCACGGAAAACGATTGCGGCCCCGGCGGTCCCAACCCCGGCGTCCAGATTCAGTACCAGAAGAGCCTCGCGGACCTGGGATACACACCCAAGCAGATCGAGGAGCTGGTGAAGAAGGCGCAGGGCGGCGAGGGCGGGGAGATGTTCGACATCCTGCGCAACCGCGGCCGCATGGATGGGAAGCCGGTGAGCCCGTATATCTATCCCGCCACCTCGGTTGATCCGAAGTGGAAAGCCATTACAGGCAAGCAAGCCTACGGCTTCAACCTCGACGGCAAGGGCGAGGCCACCAAGAACGGCTTCGAAGACCCCGAGACCCGGGAGAAGGGCGTCAACAACGAGCTCTACCGCGCGCTGGGTTGCTACATCAGCATGCGCGGTTCGCTCGAGGGCCGGCCGACCTACTGGGCCTGGGCTTGGGGCCAGCTGAAGGACTCCCAGCCCGCGTGGCTGATCACCGTCGACGGCGCCGACCTCACCAAGGACGGCCCCGTGACCGTGACCTTCGACCGCGCGCTGGAGCACTTGAAGTCCAACGTCGACGGTTCCCCGCGCGCCGATGCCACCTACCGCTATGACAGCGATCCGCGCTCGCACAATTCGTACAAGGGCGAAATCAAGAACGGCGTGGTGACCATCAGCGAGCATGGCGATTTCCGCATGCTGCAAAATCCGCTGGTGGCGCCGGAATTCAAGCTCGCCAAAGCGCACCTGCGCATGAAGTTCAAGCCGGATGGCTCGCTCACGGCCTTCATCGGCGGCTATCAGCCCTGGTCCGATCTCTATTTCGGCTTCGCCTCCGGCGGCATCGGTATTGAGCAGTGCGTTACCGGCGACATCCCCGGCCTGTATTGGTTGATGCGCAAACATGCCGACGCCGATCCCGACCCCAAGACCGGCCAGAATGCGTCGATCTCGGCCACCTACTACATCGAGGCGGTGCCGGTCTTCGCGGCGCATCCTGTCGCCCCGAAGGTCGCCGGCGACGGCGGCGACGCCGGCGGTCGCTAGTTCAGTATTGAAGGTTATTTTGTAATGCGTTCCTTCCTCTCCCGTACCACCGGCCTCGCGATCGTCTTCGTTGCCGCCGGTGGCTTGCTCGCCTGCAGCGCCGATACCTCCAAGCAGGCGGCCTCCGCCCCGGCCGCCAAAACGGCGGCTATTGCCAAAGATGCCGTCTACGCGCCGCGCCAGCTGACCATGCGCCGCCTGTCGGGCGAGCAGTACCAGAACGTGATCCATGATGTGTTCGGTCCGACCATCGAACTCGGCGGCCGCTTCGAGCCGGACCTGCGCGTGAATGGTCTGCTCGCGGTCGGTTCAGGCGACGTCAGCATCACCGCGGCCGGCATCGAGCAATATGACTCCATGGCGCGCCGCATTGCGTCGCAGGTGGTGGATGAAAAGCGCCGCGACATGATGCTGCGCTGCAAGCCCGCCGATGTGAACGCGGCCGACGATGCCTGCGCCGGCCAGGTCATGGCGCGTGTCGGCCGTATCCTCTATCGCCGCCCGCTGACCCAGGCCGAACTTCAGGCCTATGTCACCGCCGCCAATGTCGGCGCCGTGAAGACCAAGAGCTTCTACACCGGGCTTTCGCTCAGCCTCGGCGCGATGCTGTCGTCGCCCAAGTTCCTGTTCCGCACCGAGACCGCGGAACCCGATCCGGACCACGCCGGCGGCTGGCGCTTGGATGGTTATTCCAAGGCGCAGCAGCTCAGCTTCTTCCTGTGGAACTCCGGCCCCGATCAGTTGCTGCTGGACGCGGCCGAGAGCGGAAAGCTCAGCACCAGGAAAGGCGTCGCCGAGCAGGTCGAACGCATGATCGCCAGCCCGCGCCTGGAAGAGGGCGTGCGCGCGTTTTTCATCGACAACTTCGGCTTCGACCAGTTCGAGACGCTGAGCAAGGACACCACGCTGTTCCCGAAGTTCAGCGCGGCGGCCGCGTCCGACGCCCAGGAACAGACCCTGCGCACGGTTGTCGACCTCTTGATCAAGAACAAGGGCGACTACCGCGACATCTTCACCACCAAGAAAACCTTCATCACCCAGGAACTGGGCGCGATCTACAGGATCCCGGTGGTGGATGCCCTGCCCAACGGCTCGCCCGATACCTGGCAGGCCTATGAGTTCCCGGCCGACGATCCGCGCGGCGGCATCCTGACCCAGGTGGCGTTCACGGCGCTGCACTCACCGCCGGGCCGCGGTTCGCCCACCTTGCGCGGCAAGGCGCTGCGTGAAGTGTTGCTGTGCCAAAAGGTCCCGGCGCCGCCCGCCAACGTCAAATTCGACATTGTCCAGGACACGAACAACCCGCTCTACAAGACCGCGCGCGACCGTCTGAACGCGCACGCCATCAACCCGGTTTGCGCGGGCTGTCACAAGATCATCGATCCCATCGGCCTCGCGCTCGAGAACTTCGACGGCGCGGGCGCTTACCGCACCACCGAGCAGGGCGCCAAGATCGATACCTCGGGCTCGCTCGATGGCACCACCTTCACCACGGCGGCTGAGCTTGGCAAAGCCGTGCACGACAATCCCAACACGACCTCCTGCCTGGTCAATCGCCTCTCGGCTTACGCCTTGGGCCGCCCCGTGCAGGAAGCCGCCTGGATCGACGACCTGAAGCAGCGCTTCGCCGCGCACGGCTATCAATTGCCGGCGCTGATGCGCGAGATCGCGGTCAGCGACAACTTCTTCGCCGTTAAGTCAGTTGAAACAAAGGCCGCCGACGCGGCGGCCGTACCTGCAAAGGAGGCCCGGTAATGTATGACCTGGTCGCTAAGAAGCTTGCCAGCCGCCGCAACATCCTGCGCGGCAGCGCCTATGGCGCCGCCTTCACGGTGGGCGTGCCGTTCCTCGACTGCTTCCTGGACGCGAACGGCACCGCGCTGGCCGCCACGGGCGCCGCGCTGCCGGTGTGTTTCGGCACCTGGTACCAGGGCCTGGGCTTCAATCCCGGCCGCTGGATCCCGTCGACCGTCGGTCCTGGCTTCAAGAACAATGCCGAGCTTGCGCTGTTCGATCCGTTCCGCGACCGCATGAACGTGATCTCGGGGACCAAGTATTTCCTCGATGGCCGCCCGCTGGAAACCCACACCACCGGCTGGCAGATCGCGTCAATGGGCGCGATCCCCACGGGCGTCAACACCGGCCCGTCGCTGGACAGCCAGGTCGCCGACGTGATCGGCACGCGCACCCGGTTCCGCTCGATCGAAGTCTCCATCGGCGGCGGCCGTCAGAGCTTCTCGAAGCGCGCGGGCTCCGCCACCAACCCGTCAGAGCCGTCGCCCGCCGCGCTCTATACCCGTATCTTTGGACCGGAGTTCAGGGACCCCAACGCCGCCGCCTTCACGCCCGACGCCATGACCGTCGCGCGCGACAGTGTGCTGTCGGCGGTGAAGGACGAACGCCGTGACCTGATGAAGGCCGTCGGCGCCTCGGATAAGGCCCGCCTCGAGGAGTACTTCTCCTCGGTGCGCCAGCTCGAAAATCAGCTGGCTCTCGAAATGCAGAAGCCCGATCCGCTGCCGGCCTGCACGGTGCCCGGCACGGTCGAAGCCACCAAGGATGGCCCGGATGTGCCGGACGCCGAGAAGAACGCCAAGATCTTCGGCCGCCTGATGGCGCACGCGCTGGCCTGCGGTCAGACCCGCGTGGTCAACGTCATGCTCGGTTCCAACGGCCTGCACAGCGTCGGCAGCCAGCAGACTTGGCACAGCCTCACCCACGAAGAGCCGGTGGACGACAAGCTGGGCTACCAGCCGGAAGTCACCTGGTTCATCAACTGGGCCAACACCCGGTTCGTCGAGTTCCTGCGCGAACTGGACAGCGTGAAGGAAGGGCCGGGCACCGTGCTCGATCGCATGGCCATCCTCTGGCAGACCGATCACTCCTACGCCCGCACCCACACCATGGACGCGCTGCCGATCATGACCGCGGGCCGCGCCGGCGGACGCCTCAAGACCGGCATGCACATCTCGCTGCCGGGCGATCCCGCGACGCGTTTGGGTCTGACCATGCAGCAGGTCATGGGCGTGCCGCTCAAGACCTGGGGCGCGTTGTCGAATGAAACGTCCAAGACCGTCACTGAACTCCTGGCATAGAGGGAAGAAACCTATGACCAAGACCAAACTCGTTCTCGCGGCCGGCATTTCGCTCGTCGCTCTGACCGCCGGCGCCGCCTTCGCCGCGAAGGCGCCGAAGGCCGCGGCAGCGGAATCCTCGCTGACGCCGGAGGGCATCACCATCCAGCCGCTCGGCAAGGCGCAGGGCTTCGATCTCGGCAAGCAGACCGCGGCGTTTCTTGCGCGCGAACAGGTCGCCTACGCGGACGCCAAGGGCATGACGCTCTACACCTACGCCAAGGATGCGCCCGGCAAGTCCAACTGCACCGGCGACTGTACCAAGGAGTTCAAGCCGCTTCTGGCCGCCGCCACCGCCAAGACCGCCGGCATCTGGTCGGTGATCGCGCGTGACGACGGCGCCAAGCAGTGGGCGCTCGAAGGCAAGCCGCTCTACACCTACGTGAAGGATGTCGATCCCGGTTCGATCGCCGGCAACAGCCCCGCCCGGTCCGGCGCGCGGCGTATTGACGGCGCCGGCAATCCGGTCGGCGGCGGCGTACGCGGCGCCGGCGGCAAGGGCATCGTCGATGCCCCGATGCCGGAAGGCTGGGCCGCGGCGCTCGCGTTCCCGGTGTCGAGCCTCAAGACGCCCGACGGCATCAACGCCCGGGAAGTGCCGGACGCCAACGCCGTGGTCCTGGTGAATTACAAGAACCAGACCCTCTACACCTTCGACGGCGATCCCAATCGCGACCAGAAGGCCGCCGGCCTGTGGGCGCCGGCATCGGCGCCGCAGTTCGCCGACGCGGTTGGCGATTTCAACTTTGTCCAGCGCACCGACGGCATCAAGCAGTGGACCTACAAAGGCAAGGGTCTCTACACCTACGCCAATGACTTCTCCGCCGACGATGCCTACGGCATCGGCGTCGACAAGCAGTTCAAGGTCGCGTCCGTGGTCGACTACTACGCGCCGGCCGGCGTGACGCTCTACAACACGCCCGGCCAGGGCAAGATTTGGGCCACCACCACCGGCAAGACTCTTTACAAGCGTGACGGCTATATCTTGCAGTCGGGCGGCGGGCATTCGCTTCGCCGCGGCCAGCCGCAGCGCCCGGCCGTGGGCCGCGATATCGGCACCAACGCGCTGTGCGACGCCGATTGCGCCAGGGTCTGGCATCCGTACCTGGCGCCCACCGACGCGCAGCCGCGTGGTTTCTGGAGCGTGCTCGCGCGCCCCGACGGCGCCAAGCAGTGGGCCTATCAGGGCTACGCCCTCTGGACCTATGACGGCGACAAGAAGCCGGGCGACATGACCGGCAATGACTCGTTGCAGTACGCGTTCGCCGATACCCCGGCGATGGTGAACGACGCGCAGAAGAAGATGATCGACCTCGGCACGCCCACGGACGGCGCGCCCGCGCTCTACTGGGCGATCGCGATTCCGTAGTCTGAGAAGAGCATCAAATGGTGATTGAGGCCGGCCATCGGGCCGGCCTCAATGCATTTAAGGGAAAGTGATGAAAGCCATTGTCCTGCGGGCCTACGGCGGCCCCGAGGAACTCAAGGCCGAGGATGTGAAGGTCGGAAAGCCCGCCGCGGGCGAGGTGCGGTTGCGCCAGACTGTCATAGGCCTCAACTTCCATGACGCTTATGTGCGCAGCGGGCTCTACAAGACGCTGGCCCTGCCCGGTATTCCCGGCATCGAGGCCGTCGGCGTCGTGGAGGCGGCGGGCGAAGGCGTCTCGGGCTTCAGGGAGGGGGACCGGGTTGCCTATGTCACGAGTGCCTACGGCGCTTACGCCAGCCATCGTCTGATCGCGGCCGACAAGCTCATCCGGCTGCCCGCGGTCATCGATGACCGCACGGCGGGCGCCATGATGGTCAAAGGCCTCACCGTGCAAATGCTGCTCACCAAACTGCGCCCGCTGGCGGCGGGCGAAACCTGCCTGGTGCATGCGGCCGCCGGTGGGGTCGGCCAGATACTGACTCAGTGGGCGCACCATCTCGGCGCCACTGTCATCGGCACGGCCGGCACCGACGCCAAGGCCGCGCTGGCCCGGTCCAACGGCTGCGATCACGCCATCGTCTACACCCGCGAGGATTTCGCGGCGCGTGTGAGCGAGATCACCGGCGGCAAAGGCGTGCAGATGGTGTTCGATTCCGTCGGCGGGGATACCTTCGAGGGCTCGCTGGCGGTGCTGGCGTCCCAGGGAGTGCTGGTCAATTTCGGCCAGTCGTCGGGGCCGATCCCGCCGTTCGCGCCCGCGCGGCTTGCCGCCAAATCCAACGCCCTGTGGCGGCCGATCCTGTTCCACTACATCGAGAACCCGGGCGTGCGTCAGGAGATGGCCGACGCGCTGTTCGCGGCTGTGGCGCAGGGACTCGTCAAAGTGGAGATCGGCGCCGCATTTCCCCTGGAGGCCGCCGCCGAGGCCCACCGGGCGATGGAGGCGCGCGCCACCACGGGCTCCACCATCCTGACGGTTTGATCCGGGGCATCCAATTCGCAGCGGATTGGCGTATACTCGTGAGATCGGCTATATGCCCGCCGATGCGGGGTGCTTTCCGGATGTCCATGACGCGATCCTTTCTCCAGCTCTTCGGGGCGGTGGTGCTGAGTCTCGGCGCCGTCCCCGCGATGGCGCAGACTGTGCTGACGCCGCCGGGCATCACGCTGCAGGTTCTGGGCAAGGGGCAGGGTTACGACCTCGGCAAGCAAAGCGCCGCGGCCTTGCCGCGCGACCGCATCGCCTTCGCTGACGCCAAAGGCATGACGCTCTACACCCACCATGCCGACGCGCCCGGCAAATGGGCCTGCAACGATGCTTGCGCGAAAAGCTGGCTGCCCGCCATAGCACCGGAAGACGCCCAGGTGTCCGGCGCCTGGTCGGTGGTGGTGCGTCCCGACGGCCATCACCAATGGGCCTATAAGGACAAGCCGCTCTATACCTATGTGAAGGATGTCGACCCCGGCTCCGTGGGTGGCAACAGCCCCGCGCGTTTCGGCGCGCGGCGCAAGAACGGCGCCGGCGCCTATGTGGGCGGCGGCATCCGCGGGTCCGGCGCCAAGGGCGCGGCGGCCGAGCCGCCGCTGCCGGCCGACTGGAAAGTGGCGCTGGCCTATCCCGTGGCGGACGTGAAGCTGCCCGCGGGGTTCGCCGTGAAGGAAGTGGCCGATGCCGCGGCCTTCGCCCTGGTGGATTGGCGCGGGCGCACGCTTTACACCCTCGACGAACCGCTCCCCGCGCCGGCGTTCGCCTGCCACGCGCCGTGCGCCTGGCAACCCGCCGCCGCGCCGCAGCTGGCGGAAGCGTCGGGCGATTTTTTCGTCATCGTGCGCGACGACGGCATCAAGCAGTGGGCTTACAAGGGGCGCGCGCTCTACACCTTCGCCGGCGATCTCGCGCCGGGCGATGCCAACGGTACCGGCGCCAACCCGAAGCTCGCGGTCGCTGCCGTGGCGCCCTTGTTCCTGCCGGCCGAGGTCAAGCTGCGCCGCTCCCTGAACCAGGGCTTTGTGCTCACCACCGCGCAAGGCATGACGCTTTACCGCCGCGACGGCTATATCTTCCAGTCGGGTGGCGGCCACAGCCTGCATCGCGGCCAGCCGCCACGCCCGGCGGTGGGACGCGACATCGGTACCGACGCCAAGTGTGACGGCCAGTGCGCACGCGAGTGGCACCCGCTGTTCGCACCCGCGGGCGCGCGGCCCCAAGGCTTCTGGGATGTGGCCACGCGCGCCGACGGGACGCGGCAGTGGGTGTATCAGGGCTACGCGCTCTGGACTTATGACGGCGACAAGAAGCCCGGCGATATCAACGGCAACGACACCTTCATGTACGGCTTCAGCGACCAGCCCGGCACGAAAGACGGCGCCAAAGGCGGGCTGGATTTCGGCACCCCCATGGACGGCGCGCCCGCCCTGTACTGGGCCATCGCCATTCCTTAGAACCCGCTTTAGCGCACCATATGCGCGCGTGTATTAAAGCCATGCCCTCTGGTTATGACGGCGCAACAATCTGGCGCGGATTTAGGACGATTTAGCCTTAAGCAACGGGCCTTTCCGGTGTCCCGTGCAGGATTGCAACACCTTGGCCTGACCAGGGGTAAAAGCCCCTTTAGATTTCCTCGCGCCCGGGGAATTTGCTAAATATTGCAAGGATGTTGCAAAGCAACATCCCGGGGTTTGACAAAAATTTTCGCGCCATACGTTTGCATTAGGGGGATACATGACCGTCGTGATGACCGCGGCCGAGCGCCGTAACCTGTTCGCTGCCACCCGTCGCGCTGCGCTTACGACCGTGAGCACTGCCGCTCTTGTCGCTGTCTCCAGTCTTGGCGGTGCGAGCGCCGCTCACGCGCAGGCTGCCGCCACCGCCGCGCCACAGACCGCGCAGGCCGGCGATCTCGAGGAAATCGTCGTCACCGGTACGCGCGTTCTGCGTAACGGCTACGAAGCCCCCACCCCGCTGACGGTCGTCGGCGCGGAAGAAATTTCCAACCAGGCGACCGCCGGCATCGGCGAGTTCGTCAACACCCTGCCGAGCTTCGCGGGTTCGCTCTCGCCGGCCACCAACCAGGCCTCGGTGTCCAACGGTCAGGCCGGCATCGCCGCGCTCAACCTGCGCAACCTCGGCACCGTCCGCACCCTGGTGCTGCTCGATGGCCAGCGCTCGGTCGGTTCGATCATCACCGGCGTCGTCGACTCTAACGCGCTGCCGCAGCAGCTCATCAGCCGCGTCGATGTTGTCACCGGCGGCGCCTCGGCCGCTTACGGCTCCGACGCGCTCTCGGGCGTGGTCAACTTCATCCTCGACAAGAAGTTCACCGGCTTCAAAGGCGAAGTCTCGGGCGGCGTGACCACCTACGGCGACGGCCGCAACTGGAAAGTCGCGCTGTCGTCCGGCACAGAATTCGCGGGCGGCCGCGGCCACCTGCTGCTCTCGGGCGAAATCGTCGGCAAGGACGGCATCCTCACCTCTGGCGGCCGCGCGTGGAACAAGACCGGCGCTGCCGTGATCCTGAACCCGGCCTACGGCACCGGCGCAGGCCAGTCGACCAGCGTACCGCAGCGCCTTCTGGTCACCGGCGCTAGCGTCGCCAACGCGGCCCCCGGCGGCATCATCACATCGGGTCCGTTGAAGGGTATCGCCTTCGGCCCGGGTGGCGCGCCGTACCAGTTCAACTACGGCCCCGTGACCGGCACCGTCGATATGCAGGGCGGCGATTGGCAGTCCACGGTCATCCGCGACTACAAGGGCAACTCCATCGACGACCAGGAAGCCCGTCAAAGCATCTTCATGCGCGCCAGCTACCAGGTCACGGACGACATTGAAGTGTTCGCCCAGGCGTCGTGGAACGGCACCCGGACCTACATCTACTGCTGCCCGCAGTTCAACCAGAACAACATCCAGATCAAGGTCGATAACGCCTTCTTGCCCGCGGCTGTGGCGGCCCAAATGGCCGCCAACAAGCTGACCGCGGTCACGATCGGCTCGTGGAACACGGACATCCCCGTGATCGCCACCAACAACCGCCGCCGCGTGCAGCGCTTTGTGGTCGGCGCCAACGGCAAGCTTGAAGCGTTCGGTTCCGACTGGAGCTGGGACGCCTACTACCAGAACGGCATGAGCCTTTCGTCCTCGCGCATCCCTTACGCCACCAGCAAGCAGCGCTTCCCGCTGGCCCTGGATGCGGTGCGGGCGGCCAACGGCACCATCATCTGCCGTTCCACCCTCACCAATCCGACCAACGGCTGCGTGCCCTATAACGCCATGGGCATCGGCGTGAACAGCGCCGCGACGTTGGCCTACATGGGCGGCAGCCCGTTCATCGACCAGGACATGATCCAGAACGTCGCCGCCGCCACCTTGCGCGGCAACCCGTTCGAAAGCTGGGCCGGCCCGGTTTCGCTGGCGACCGGCATCGAAACCCGCCGCGAAAAAGTGCGCGGCATGTCCGATCCGGGATCGCTGGCCAACGACTGGTTCGTCGGTAACTACCTGCCGACGTTCGGCAGCTTCTCGGTCACCGAAGGCTTTGTCGAAACCGTGTTCCCGCTGGCCAAGGACACCGTGTGGGCCAAGGCGCTGGACCTGAACGCCGCCGCCCGCTTCACCGGCTACTCGACCTCGGGTTTCGTCACCACCTGGAAGGTCGGCGCCACCTACACGCCGATCGACGATATCCGGTTCCGCGCCACCCGTTCGCGCGACATCCGCGAGCCGACGCTGGCCGACCTGTTCAACGCGGGTCTGCAGAACACCAACAGCGTCACCGATCCTTTCAATAACAACCTGCTGACGTCCTATCAGGGCAACTCGATCGGCAATAACGCCCTGAAGCCCGAAGTCGCCGACACCACCGGCCTCGGCGTCGTCGTGGCCCCGCAGTTCTTCCCCGGCTTCAACGTGTCGTTCGACTACTACAACATCGACATCTCCGGTGCGATCTCGTCGGTGAGCGCGCAGCAGACCGTGGACCTCTGCTACCAGGGCAACTCGCTGTTCTGCCCTCTGATCACCCGCGGTCTGGTGAACGGCACCAACCAGATCATCCGAATCACCACCTATCCGCTGAACTTCGTGGTGGAATCGGCGCGCGGTTATGACATCGAGTCCAGCTACACGACCCGGCTCGACGCCATCAATTCCGACTGGGGCGGCAACCTCACCTTGCGCTTCCTCGCCACGCACTTCATCAAGGACACGTCGGCGAGCGGCATTCCGGGCAGCATCCCGAACGTCCAGGTGGGCACTGTCGATAACCCGGCCTGGCGCTGGGTGGGTTCGATCAACTACTCGCTCGATCCGATCAGCCTGGGCCTGACCCTGCGCGGCCGCA
>CANJOI010000110.1 GCA_947475365.1 Fidelibacterota bacterium
CAGCAGGAACGCCGTGCGGCCCCGCGCCTGGAGCGCGCCGCTGCCTTCCAGCGCGATGCCCGCCACCAGCGCGCCGGCGGCGTCGGCCGCCAGCAGCATGCTGTAGAGAAGGCCCACGTCGCCGTGCCCGAGATCGCGCGCGAAGCCGGGCATCTGCGCCTGGTACGAGTTGCCGATGGCGAAGGAGGCGCAGCCCGCCAGGAGGCACATGGAGAGCAGAATGGGGTTGCCGCCGACCACGCGGGCGGTCGAGATCACATCGGCAAGACCGCGCAGCGCCGGGCGCAGCGCATCGGGGTTTTTCCGGAAGCGCGGACCATACGGCGCCTTCCACAGCCAGATCACCAGCGGCAGGTAGATGGCGGCATTGAAGAAGATGCCGTAGACCGGCCCCATGGCCAGCAGGATGGCGCCGCCCACCGCAGGCCCCAGCAACAGGCCCATGTAGCGCGCGGTTGCGTTGAGGCGCACCGCGCTCTGCAATTGATCCTTTCCGGCGATGTCGTGGATCAGGAGCTGGCTGGAGGGGCCCCACAGCACCCCGGCGAAACCGTGGATCACCAACAGCACCTGGGCGTGCCAGATCTCCAGCGTATCCGTGAGAAAGAAGTAGCCCCATCCGAGCGACACGCCCATGAACAGCATCATGCCGATCTGGATCAAGCGGCGTGGATCGAACCGGTCCGCCAGCGCGCCGGAAATCACCGAGAAGAACAGGAACGGCAGCCAGTGCGACAGCACCGCGAAGCCGCCCAGCGCCGGTGACTGGAATTTCTGGAACACCATCCAATAGCTGATCACATGCTCGATGCTGTCGGCCATCATCGCCAGCGCCGAACATGTCAGATAGGCGCGAAAGCCGGGATTGCGGAACGCGGCGAAAGACTGATGACGCGGGGTGGCGGACAAGACGCTCTGGTCTCCTGGACGGGGAAAGGCGGTCGTTGCCCCTCGGTACAAAAGAGTTCTATCGCCGGGATGGGCCGGTCACAAACGGAATTGGGATGCGCGAGCCCTCGCCCGGCGGCGGCGTCACATGTTATTGAGAGACACGCAAGGAAGAGGAGAACCGCCATGAGCGATACCCGCAAGATCACCGCGCTGCTGATTGCCAAGCCCGGCAAGGCCGCCGAACTGGAAACGCTCATCCGCGGCATGGTGGCGCCGTGCCGCGCCGAAGCTGGCAACTTGCGCTGGGACATCTGGCAGGACCGGGACGATCCGGCGCGCTTTGTGCTCGATGAACTTTATAAGGACGATGCCGCCGTGGCGGCGCATCGCGCCACGCCGCATTTCCTGGCCTATGCGGCCAAGGTTGGCGAGCTGGCGGACCGCACGCCGATCGTGTCGCGCCCCTATGACGTGGCGGAGTAGCAGTTACTTCTTCGCCGCGATCACTTCCACTTCCAGCAGCATCTCCGGCCACACCAGCTGCGGGATGATCAGCAGCATCGACGCGGGCTTCACATCGCCGAGGAATTGCAGCCGCACCTTGGCATATTCCTTAATGTCTTCCGCACGGATCAGGTACTGGGTCACCTTGACGATATCGGCGGCCGTCATGCCCGCCTTGTCCAGGACCGCGAGGATGTGCGTCCAGGCAATCTCCGCCTGACCCACTATATCCTTGGGCATCTCACCGCCGGCCGTGAGGCCCGGTGTGCCGGACGTGATCAGCCAGCGCAGGTTCGGCCCGGTCTCCACCGCGTCGCTGTAGAAGCCGATCTGGCTGGCGATGCCGATATCGTGTGTTGTGTGGGTCATGGGATTTCCTTTTTTCCGCGCGCCGTAAAAATGGTACTATGCGGTACCAGAGTCAAGAACGACGGACGGAGCGAATGTCAGACCGGCGCCAGAGCGGCGACACCGCCGTGCGCGAGCGCATCCTCGCGGCGGCGTTCAGCGCCTTTATGAAAAAGGGTTTCGCCGCGGCCAGCACCGCCGAGATCGCCGCGCGGGCGCGCGTGTCGAAGCGGGAGATTTATGCGCTGTTCGGCAACAAACAGGATCTGCTGCTGGCCTGCGTCACCGAGCGGGTGCGGCGATTGCAGTTGCCCACCGACCTGCCCGTGCCGGGCGACCGCGAAACCCTGGCCCAGGTGCTGACCTCCTTCGGCCAGCAGCTGATCCGCGAGATCAGCGACCCCAGCGTGGTGGCGGTGTTCCGCCTGGCGGTGGCCGAGGCCATCCACGCGCGCGACGTGGCGCGGGCGCTGGAGTCCACCGGCCGCCAGGCGGTGCAGGAAGCCTTGGGCGGCATCATGGCCCAGGCGCGGGAGTCAGGCCTTCTGACCGGCAAACCCGCCGCCTGCGCGGAGCAGTTCAGCGGCCTGCTGTGGGGAAACCTCATGATCAGCCTGTTGCTGGGCGTCGCCAAGCGACCGGATGCGCGCGAGATAAAAGCCCGCGCCACGAATGCGGCGGCGGCGTTTCTGCAGCTTCATGCCCGGCAAAAATAACGGCGCGCGCTAACCGCCCGGGTGCAGGCCTGGCGCTTCGTGGCCGGTGCGGGCCACGTATTCGGTGTAGCCGCCACCGTATTGGTGCAGGCCTTCGGGCGTCAGTTCCAGCACGCGGTTGGAGAGCCGCGCCAGGAAGTAGCGGTCGTGGGAGACGAACAGCATGGTGCCCTCGAATTCCGCCAGCGCCGCCACCAGCATCTCCTTGGTCGCCATGTCCAAGTGGTTGGTGGGCTCGTCGAGCACCAGGAAGTTGGGCGGATCGAACAGCATCTTGGCCATGACCAGGCGCGCCTTCTCGCCGCCCGACAGCACGCGGCAGGGTTTTTCGACGTCATCGCCCGAGAAGCCGAAGCATCCGGCCAGCGCGCGCAACGCGCCCTGGCCCGCCTGGGGGAACGAACCGTCGAGCGATTCAAACACGGTCTTGTCGCCGTCCAACAGATCCATGGAGTGCTGCGCGAAGTAGCCGACTTTGACATTGGCGCCGAGCTTCACCGTGCCTTTATCCGGCAGCGTACCCAGCTCCGGTTCCAACGCGCCCGCCACCAGCTTTAGCAGGGTCGATTTCCCCGCGCCGTTGACGCCCAGCACGCACCAGCGTTCCTTGCGGCCCAGGTGGAAATCAAATCCGTCGTAAATCTTGTGCTGGCCATAGGCCTTGTGGACGTTCTCGAAGGTGACCACGTCGTCGCCGGAGCGCGGGGGGCTGCGGAATTCGAACTGGATGGACTGGCGCCGCTTGGGCGGCTCCACGCGCTCGATCTTGTCCAGCTTCTTCACCCGGCTCTGCACCTGTGCCGCATGTGACGCGCGCGCCTTGAAGCGCTCGATGAACTCGATCTCCTTGGCCAGCATGGCCTGCTGGCGGTCGAACTGCGCCTGGCGCTGTTTCTCGGCCAGCGCGCGCTGCTGTTCATAGAAATCGTAGTTGCCGGAATAAGTGATGAGCTCGCCGCCGTCGATTTCGACGATCTTATTCACGATGCGGTTCATGAACTCGCGGTCGTGAGACGTCATGAGCAGCGCGCCTTCATAGCGCTTCAGGAAATCTTCCAGCCAGATCAGGCTTTCCAGGTCCAGGTGGTTGCTCGGCTCGTCCAGCAGCATGCCGTCGGGTTTCATCAGCAGAATGCGCGCCAGCGCCACGCGCATTTTCCAGCCGCCGGACAGCAGGCCCACATCGGCGTCCATGCGCTCGGCGCTGAAACTCAATCCCGCCAGCACTTCGCGCGCGCGGCTTTCCAGCTCATAGCCGCCCAGTTCCTGGAACCGCCCCTGTACTTCGCCGTAGCGGGTGACCAGGTCATCCATCTTGTCCGCCTGATCCGGATCGGCCATCCCAGCCTCAAGCGTCGCCATCTCCGCCGCCAACGCGCTCACGGGGCCGGCGCCGTCCATGACCGCCGCCACCGCGCTCTGGCCCGACATCTCGCCCACGTCCTGGCTGAAATAGCCGATGGTGTTGCCGGCCTCGATCAGCACCCGGCCATCGTCGGGCTGCTCCTCGCCCGCGATCATGCGGAAGATGGTCGACTTGCCCGCGCCGTTGGGGCCGACGAGGCCGACCTTTTCCCCCTTCTGCAGGGCCATGGACGCCTCGATGAACAGGAGCTGGTGGCCGTGCTGCTTGCTGATGGAATCGAGACGGATCATGGCGAGGGAACGGGGACCGGGGCTGGGAAAGGGAGTGGCCGCCGAGGTTCTACGCACCCCGCGCCGCAACGGCAACCCACGTTCCCAGGCAGCGCCCTATTTCAGCGGCAGGAAGACGTCCACGGCTCTGGTTGAATCTCTCTCGATGTGCTGGATCGGCGTCGGGGTTAGCCTACGGCAGCACGGTCAGTTGTTCTCCAACCACGCTGCGTCGATGTGGTCCAGGCTACGGGTGTCCGAGAACCCGTAGCCGTTGGTGAGCAGACAGCTTACGGTGCCGAGGTCGGGATAGAGCCTGAATTCACCGTAGTAACCCAGTCCACCTCCCGCGTGTGCCAACCAACCACAACGGCCCAGGCCACCGCTGAACAAGGCGAGGCTGCGGCTTGGTCCCGCCCCGGGCACGATGTGGAGGAGTTGCTGTCCCAGATACGACAGCCTGCCGGCGCCGGCATCGATGACGGCTTGCCCGAATCGCGCCAGGCCGCGCGCATTGGCGATCAAGCCCCCGTAGGCGCTGCCGTTGACTTGATGCAGGAGAAGGCGGACCCACCCGTCCGCGCTGCCTTGCACGACCTCAGAACGATTGATGAAGAGACCCAACATCAAGTCGAGCAGGCAATAGCGACGCAGATGGCCGCGCGCATGGAGTTCCGGATGTTCAATCGTAAAGCCCAGCTTTTCGTCGATGCCCAGATGGAGCGGCTCGAATACGAGGCTTTGTACGGCTCGCGGGAACGGTCCACACCACGCCCGTTCGATCACCAACCCCAAAAGCAGGTAGCCGATGTTCGAATAGCCGCTCGAAGCTCGACGCCGCCGCGATCCTCGCACCCCCGCGACCTGCTCTCGCACGAACGCGGTTTCGTCGAAAGAATCGTGCTTCGCCGCCGGGTGTATCCAGCGTAGTGGATTGGGATTTCGGAAACCCGCTCGATGCAGCAGCGTGTCGCGTACCGAGCCATAGGCTTCAAGTCCCTCGATGCCCGCCGCGATACCGACCGGCGTGTCCAGGTCCAGCCGACCCCGCTCGGCGAGTGCAATCACCGCAGCGGCGGTGAAGGGCTTGGTGATCGAGTAGGCGTTGAACGTGGTCCGCGGGGTCACCGGCTGCACGAGCGCCGCGTCGGCGAGGCCGTGGCAGTGCTCCAGCCAGATCTCGCCATGGCGCAGCACCACATATTGCACACCGATGGCGCCGCGCCGGGCCGCTATCGACGTGAGCCGCTGGCGTACGGCCGAAGCCGTGTGCGGCTGGATCTTCAAGGGCATCACCTTTGCACCTTGGCCGGAATCGTTTCGGCTTCTGTGACAGACCGCTCAATGCCGGTCAGGCGGGCGCTCCGACCATCTGCACGCCGAAGCGCGCGGTGATCTCCGCCATCGCCGGCGCGTCGCGCGGCATCTGCCTGACGCGCTGGCTCATCGCTTCGAAGAACTGATCGATTGGACCGCCCACGGTCCAAGCTAGGAATCTTACCGGCGCGGGTCCCGGGTTCGCGTAGGCGTGTACCGTACCCGGGGGTACGTGCCCGAAATCTCCAGCCGCGAGGGTGCGTGTCTGGTCGGCAATGGTGAGCGACAGCGCCCCATCAAGCACAAAGTAGCCTTCTTCTTCCGCAGCGTGCTTGTGAGGCGGCACGAATCCGCCAGGAGGAACGTCGATTACCATCGCACTCATCTGGAATGGCGAGTCGGCTGAGCGCAGCAGCAGGCGCAGTTGGTCGGAAAGAACCTGGATCGGGGCAACGGCCGAGGTGCTGACGTATGACATCGCAAGACTCCTGACGACGGCAAATGAAGGCACGTACCAACAAGACCGATATTTTGTCTTTATTAGACAGATATTCTGTCTTTCTGTCAACCATTTTTTGTGTCAACATCTGTCCATGCAGCCGACTACCTCTGCTGATCGCTCGTTGCACCAGCATCCTCAGCAGGCCCGAACCTTGGGCTTCCTGCTGCGCGAGGTGTATGGCGTGCTGCAAGAGTACGTTTATCAGGCGGTGGCTGCGGCCGGGCATCCCGGTCTGCGCGCAATGCATTCCTCAGTACTCCGCCATCTGCGACCCGAGGGGGGGCGAGTGGCGGACCTGGCCCGCGCTGCCGGACTCGCTAAGCAGAGCGCGGCCTATGTTGTCGAGAACCTCGTCACCCTGGGCTACCTCCGCACCGAACCCGATCCTGAGGACGGCCGCGCACGACGCATTATCTACACGGCGCGCGGGCACAAGCTTCTTGCTGCATTAGTGAAGGCGAGTCGGGAGGCCGAGACTAAGCTGGCGGCGACGTTGGGCCAGGAGCGTTTGCGGTTGCTGCGCGACACATTGGAGGCCGTGCTGAGCGAACCGCCCCGCAGCGATCAAGCGAAACGCGCAGTCTATTCCAGCAAATTGCGATAGGGAGGCGCCGGTTTAGCGGCAAATAGTCCGACTGGCAGCCTCGGCTTGGCGAAGGCACGTCACTCCCACTCAATCGTCCCGGGCGGCTTGCTCGTCACATCATAGGTGACGCGGTTGATGCCCTTCACCTCATTGATGATGCGGTTGGCCACGCGGCCGATGAAGGCCATGTCGAACGGATAGAAATCCGCGGTCATGCCGTCGGTTGAGGTGACGGCGCGGAGCGCGCAGGCGTAGTCGTAGGAGCGGGAGTCGCCCATGACGCCGACGGTGCGCACGGGCAGCAGCACGGCGAAGGCCTGCCAGATTTTGTCATAGAGGCCGGCTTTGCGGATTTCGTCGAGGTAGATGGCGTCGGCCTTGCGCAGGAGGTCGAGGCGCTCGGGCGTGATTTCCTGGCCGGGGATGCGGATGGCGAGGCCGGGCCCGGGGAACGGGTGGCGGCCCACCATGTCGTCGGGCAGGCCCAGTTCACGCCCCAGGGCGCGCACTTCGTCCTTGAACAGTTCGCGCAACGGCTCCACCAGCTTCATGTTCATGCGCTCGGGCAGGCCGCCGACATTGTGGTGGGATTTGATGGTGACGGAGGGGCCGCCCGCGAAGGACACGGACTCGATCACGTCGGGATAGAGCGTGCCTTGCGCCAGGAAATCGGCGCCGCCGGCTTTCTTGGCCTCGATCTCGAACACGTCGATGAAGGTGGCGCCGATGATCTTGCGCTTCTTCTCGGGGTCGGTCTGGCCGGCGAGCTTGCCCAGGAACAACGCCGACGCGTCGTGGGCGATCAGGCGAATGTTGAAGCGGTCGCGGAACACCTTGACCACCTGTTCGGTTTCGCCCGCGCGCATCAGGCCGTGATCCACCAGCACGCAGGTGAGCTGTTCGCCGATGGCTTCATGCACCAGGGCCGCGACCACGGCGGAGTCCACGCCGCCGGAAAGGCCACAGATCACGCGTCCCTTTCCCACCTGGGCGCGCACTTTCGCAATCGCCTCCTGGCGGAAGGCGGCCATGGTCCAGTCGCCGGTGCAGCCGCAGATCTCGCGCACGAATTTGCGGTACAGTTCCTTGCCGTGGGGGGTGTGCACCACTTCGGGGTGGAACTGCACGGCGTAGAAGCGCCGCGCTTCGTCGGCGATGGCGGCGAAGGGCGCGCCCTCGCTGGTGCCCACCACCGTGAAGCCCGGGGGCAATGAGACCACGCGGTCGCCGTGGCTCATCCACACCTGTTCTTTGGCGCCGGGCTGCCAGGGCCCATCGAAGAGCGCGCTCGTGCCCGTCACATCCACCATGGCGCGGCCGAATTCGCGGTGGTGGCCGCTTTCCACCTTGCCGCCCAGCTGCGCCACCATGGTCTGCTGGCCGTAGCAGATGCCGAGGATCGGCAGGCCCATGGTGAAGATCTCGTCCGGCGCCTTCGGTGTGCCGATATCCAGCACCGAGGCCGGACCGCCCGAGAGGATGATGCCCTTGGGATCGAAGGCCTTGATGGAGGCCTCGGTGACTTTGTTGAAGGGGTGGACTTCGGAATAGACGCCGAGTTCGCGTACGCGCCTGGCGATCAACTGGGTGACCTGGGAACCGAAGTCGATGATCAGGATGCGGTCGTGGGCGGCCATTGAGGTCCTTCTCGGTCGGGTTTAGGTGCGTTCCAGAAGTGCGAGGAAAAATCCGTCGGTGTTGTGCGATGCCGGCGTCAGGGTGAGCATGTCCTGGTCAGTGGGGGCGGTTGTGCCCAGCACGGACTTCCAGACATCGCCCACCGGCAGGATGCGGAACTGCGGGTGGCGCGTGAGGAACGCCGTGATGCGGTCCTGGTTCTCATCCCGCAGCATCGAGCAGGTGATATAGACAATGCGCCCGCCGGCTTTGACCAGGGGGGCGGCCTGATCCAGCAGCCCGTCCTGGGTGGCGGTGAGATTGGCAAGGGACTCAGGGGTGAAGCGCCAGCGCGCGTCGGGATGGCGCCGCCACGAGCCGGTGCCGGAACACGGCGCGTCGATCACCACGCGGTCGAAGCTCTCGGCCTGGCGCTTGACCCATTTGTCGTGGGCCTCCAGCACGCGCAAGGTAGCGTTGTGCACGCCGGCGCGGCGAAGCCTGAGTTTGGCGCGCTCGAGGCGCTTCACCGACACGTCGCAGGCGATGATGCGCCCGGTGTTCTTCATGGCCGCGGCGATGGCGAGCGTCTTGCCCCCGGCGCCGGCGCACAGGTCGATCACCGACTGGCCCGGCTGGGCGTCCGCCAGCATGGAGACCAGCTGCGAGCCTTCGTCCTGCACCTCAAAGCGCCCATCCTTGAAGCCGGAATGGTTGCCCAAAGTGGTGCGGCCGGTGATGCGCACGCCCATGGGCGAGAGCGAGGTCGGCGCGGCCTTGAGCCGTTCGGCGGTCAGTTCGGCCAGCACCGCGTCGCGGTCGGTCTTCAGGATATTGGCGCGGATATCGAGGGGCGCTTCGTCCTGGAGGGCCGCGATCTCGGCGTCCGCGCGGGGGCCGAAGGCGGCGTCGAACTTGTCGGTCAGCCAGTCCGGCATCTCCAGCTTGATCTCGCGTGGGGCGTCGGCCGGGTCGCGGCTGCCCGCCTGGATCACCATGCGGCGTTCGTTGGCGGAAAACGGATGCGGCCCGTGGAGCGAGCCGGAGAACAGGCCGCTGATGGCGTCGATATGTTTCTTGTCGTGCTGCGTGAGGTCGGCCGCCACCAACAGGCGGCCCGACACCTGTTCCGTGCCCAGCGCCCAGGACAAACGCGCGCGGTGGCGCAGGATGCGCCAGATCTGATCGGAGACCGCGCGGCGGTCCTTGGCGCCGAAGAATTTCCGGCCGCGGAAATACGCGGCGATCACACCATCCGCCGGACGTGACTCGTCCAGGACGGCGTCAAGAAGATCGATGGCGGCCTGGAGGCGCGCGGAGGGATTCATGTGAGGTTCCCCCTCACCCGCTCGCTCCGCTCACCCGTTGACGCTCTCGCGTCAACCCCCACCGGGGAGAGGGTCGGGGTGAGGGGGCGATGAGTCATGTCAGCGCTACTACGTATTGTTGACGCGATAATTCGGTGGTTCGCGGGTGACGATGACATCGTGGACATGACTTTCGCGCATACCGGCGCCGGTGATGCGGCGGAATTTACAGTTCTTTTGCATATCGGCGACCGTGGCGTTGCCGGTGTAGCCCATGGCGGCCTTGAGACCGCCGACGAGCTGATGCACCACCGCGGACGCGGGCCCTTTATACGCCACGCGGCCTTCAACGCCTTCCGGCACCAGTTTCATGGAATCGCGCACTTCTTCCTGGAAGTAGCGGTCGGCCGAGCCGCGCGCCATGGCGCCCAGCGAGCCCATGCCGCGATAATCTTTATACGTGCGGCCCTGGTAGAGAATCACTTCGCCCGGGGTTTCTTCCGTGCCCGCCAGCAATGAGCCGATCATCACGCAATCGGCGCCGCCGGCGATGGCCTTGGCGATGTCGCCCGAGAACTTGATGCCGCCGTCGGCGATGATGGGTATGCCGGCTTTACGGGTGGCTTCGGCGGTTTCCATGACGGCGGTGAGCTGCGGCACGCCCACGCCCGCGACGATGCGGGTGGTGCAAATGGAACCGGGGCCGATGCCCACCTTCACCGCGTCGGCGCCGGCGTCGATCAACGCCTTGGCCGCGTCCGGGGTGGCGATATTGCCGCCGACCACTTGCGCGTGGTTGGACAGCCGCTTGATGCGCGTGATGGTGTCGAGCACGCCCTTGGAATGGCCGTGGGCGGTGTCGACGATCACCACGTCCACGCCCGCATCCAGCAACGCCTCGGCGCGGCTGAAGCCGTCATCGCCCACACCCGTGGCGGCGGCGACGCGCAGGCGGCCCTGTTCGTCCTTGCAGGCCATCGGGTGGGCTTTGGCCTTGTCGATGTCCTTCACGGTGATCAGGCCGATGCAGCGGTAATCCTTGTCCACCACCAGCAGCTTCTCGATGCGGTGCTGGTGCAGCAGTTTGATGGCCTGATCGCGCTCGATGGTCTCGGGCACGGTGATCAGGCGGTCCTTGGTCATGAGCTCGACGACCGGTTGCGCCGGGTCGGTGACGAAGCGCATATCGCGGTTGGTGAGGATGCCCACCAGCTTGCCGGACGTGCGGTGGATCACCGGGATGCCGGAGATGCGGTTCTGTTCGCGCAGGCGCAGGGCATCGCCCAGGGTCTGGTCGTGGAAGATGGTGACCGGGTTGACCACCATGCCGGACTCGAACTTCTTCACGCGGCGCACTTCCTGGGCCTGCTGCTCGGCGGTGAAGTTCTTGTGGATGACGCCGATGCCGCCCAACTGCGCCATGGCGATGGCGAGGCCGCTTTCGGTCACGGTATCCATGGCCGCGGAAATCAGCGGAATGTTGAGCGTGATGCTCTTGGTCAGGCGCGTGGAGGTATTGGCGTGGCCAGGGAGAACCGAGGATGCTGCGGGCACCAGAAGGACGTCGTCAAACGTCAGTGCTTCGGCAATCTCCATACGGCCTCCGGGGCGATTTTGGCTTTCGCCCGAAAAAAAGGTGCCGGGTTATGGCACCTTTTTTTCGGCCCGGCAAGCGCACATCGCCGTGTCCCGCGCAGGGCCCATATGCCCCGCCCCGTCCACGTGAAATCAGCCCTTGAACCCCAGCGCCACCACGTACATCTCGGCCGAATCCTTCCGGCTGGCGGGCGGTTTGACATGGCGGACCGAGGTCATGCGCTGCTTGATCTGGTTCAGGAGGTCGTTTTCGGTGCCGCCCTGGAACACCTTGCAGATGAAGGCGCCGCCGGGGGCCAGGATTTCCTCGGCGAACGCCCAGGCCACTTCCGCCAGGCCCATGATGCGCAGGTGGTCAGTGGCATTGTGGCCGGTGGTGGGGCTGGCCATGTCCGAGAGCACCACATCGGCCTTGCCTCCCAAGGCCGCCTTGATGGCGCCCGGCGCCCGCTCGTCCAGGAAATCCATGACCAGGCAGGTGGCGTTGGGGATAGGGTCCCAGCCGTTGATGTCGATGCCAACC
>CANJOI010000111.1 GCA_947475365.1 Fidelibacterota bacterium
ACCGGCGGCAGCAGGCCCGCGATGGCGGCGTAATCGAAGCGATCAAGCCCGGCGTGGAAGGCCGCGCCGAAGGCGGTGTAGTCGGCCAGCGTGCCCGGCACCCGCTCGCGCACCGCCGCCAGCAGGTCGTCGGCGCGGTCCCATTCCCGCTGGCAGATGGCGACGCAGGCCGCGTCGATCACCAGGTCGGGGCGCGGCGCCTGCTTATTCAAATTCGAGATGACCTGGCGGAACCGTTCCAGCCCTTCCGGGTCAGGCCAGGCGCAGGTGTCTTCCCAGGACACCGCGTCGTCCGGAAGGCCCGCGCGCTGGCGCGCGAGATGCGCGCGGCTGCCGACCAGGGCCTTCAGCGCGATCACCACGGCGTTCGGATCATTGGCGGCGAGCGCCACCACCCCTTCCAGCGCGGTGCAGACTTTCTTGAGATCGCCCGCGAGGCCGGCGTGCATGATGTGCAGGTCGAGATTCTGGGGATACACCGCCAGCGCCTGCCCGAGGACCGCGCGGGCGATGTCGGGCTTGCCCTCGAACATTCTGAATTTCGCCAGCATGCGGTATCCCGCCGCGTCGACCCGCGCGGGCGCCAGCGCCGCCAGCCGCGTGACGGTGTCGGCGGATTCGGCCATGGCGCCCAGCTTTTCCTGGATGTTGGCGAGCAGCGCGAGCGCCTTGATGTCATCCGGCTGCGCGGCCAGGTGGGCCGTCACCCGCGCCCCGGCGCCGGCGAGGTCGCCCTGGTCGAAGGCAGCCCGGGCAGCGGAGAGCACAGTTTCATCTGAAGGCGGCATATAAGGCTTTCGTAGGAGCGGTATCAGGGCGCCCTTGTGCCAGAAGCGGGGGCCCGGCGCCAATGCCCGGTCATCCCGGGAATACCGCCCGGGACCCCAGCGCACAACACCCTGGAATCACGACACAATACGAAATTTAGAAGGCTCATCCCCTGCCCCCGGTTGGGTCCTGGGCCTTGAGGAACCTCGCCCGCCAGAGCCCCCGGCGCCGCGCCTTTACGCTTGCCAGAGGCACGTTATTTCAATAGATCTCGATATATGGAATCTGAGAAAATGGTCGAAAGGCTGTCGGCGCTGGCGCAGCCAACCCGCCTTGGGGTTTTTCGGATGCTCATGAGAGCCGGCCTGAACGGCTTGCCGGCCGGGGCCATCGCCGCAACGGCGGGCGTGCCGGGCAACACCATGTCCACGCACCTCGCCATCCTCTCCCGCGCGGGACTGGTGAGCGCGCGGCGGCAGAGCCGTTCGATCATCTACACCGCGAATCTCGACACCATCCGCGACGTTCTATCTTTCCTGGTCGAGGACTGTTGCGGGGGCCACCCCGAAATCTGTGCGCCCCTCATCAAGATCGCGGACAACACCTGTTGTCCGCCCCAGACCAAACATAAGCCTCAGCCCAAACCGAAGAGACGCGCCACATGACCACCAATGTCCTGTGTCTTTGCACCGGCAATTCCGCGCGCAGCATTCTTGCGGAATCCCTGATGAACCATTGGGGCCAAGGCGCCTTCAGGGGCTATAGCGCCGGGAGCTTCCCAAAAGGCGAAGTCCATCCCATGGCGCTCGATCTGCTCAACCACTTGGGGATGCCGGCCGAGGGCATGCGCAGCAAAAGCTGGGATGAATTCGCCGCCCCCGGCGCAACGGCCATGGACTACATATTCACGGTCTGCGATCAGGCCGCCGGCGAAGTGTGCCCGGTTTGGCCGGGGCACCCCATCACCGCCCACTGGGGCCTTGCCGATCCCGCCGCCGCCAGCGGGACCAGGGCCGAACAGGCGCTCGCCTTCCGCGAGGCCTTTCGCATTCTTGAATCGCGCATTCGCTATTTCCTCACCTTCCGCTTCAAGGAACTCAAGCGCGAGGAATTGCAGCGCATGGCCGCGGAGGCAGGCAAGGTCCTGCCCTCCTAGACGGTCATTTCGATTTCGCGGGAAAGCCAGCCAAGATGAACAAGCGTATCACCGTGCTGATGGCGAGCGAATGCGCCGCCACCGCCTTCCTGTTGATTGCCGTGGTGGGGTCCGGGATCGCGGCCGAGCGCCTGAGCGGCGGCAATGTCGCGCTGGCGTTGCTCGCCAACGCCGTCGTCACCGGCTGCGCCCTGTTTCCCCTGATCCTTGCGTTCGCGCCCATCTCCGGCGCCCATATGAACCCCGTCGTGACGATTGCCGCGGCGGCGTTCAAACGCCTGCCATGGGCCGCGGTGGCGCCGATGGTGGCGGCGCAGGTCGCGGGCGGGTTGATAGGCGTGTGGATCACACATGTCATGTTCGACCTGCCGGTGGTCCAATTCAGCCAGCACATCCGGACCGGCCCCGCCCTTTGGTGCGCCGAAATCGTCGCCACCGTCGGCCTCCTCGGCACCATCCTGCGGTGCGATTCCTATGGCGTGCCGCTGACGGCGGGCGCGGTCGCCGCTTACATCACAGGCGCCTATTGGTTCACGGCCTCGACCTCATTCGCCAATCCCGCCGTCACCATCGCCCGTATATTGACCGACACCTTCGCGGGAATCAGGCCCCTGGACGCGCCGGGATTTATCGGCGCTCAATTGGCGGCATTGGCGCTGGTGCTTGCCGTCGCTAAAGCGGTGCGATTCACACTGCCTGCCCAATCGAAATAGGCCGGGATCAAAACATCATGGACGTCGCCATCTATCACAATCCGGACTGCGGCACGTCGCGCAATGTCCTACGCATTCTGGAACTGGCGGGCTACACACCGGCGGTCATCGAATATCTCAAGGACGGGTGGACCAGGGGGCAACTCTTGGGGCTGTTCGCCGCGGCCGGGCTTACGCCCCGCGCCGCCCTGCGGGAAACCAAATCCCCCGCCAAGGACCTGGGCCTGCTGGAGGAAAATGTGGCGCAGGAAACCATCCTCGCGGCCATGGTGGAGCATCCGGTCCTCGTCAACCGTCCGATTGTGTGCACGGCGCGCGGGGTAAAACTCTGCCGCCCCAGCGAGGCCGTGCTGGATCTGATCGAGAGATTCCCGCCGGGTCCGTTCCTGAAAGAGGACGGCGAACTTCTGATCGACGCGGACGGCAACCGTGTCGGTTGAACCGGCCGGGCCAATGCCGGGCCTTAAGAGCGAGCTCCTCGCGGAGATCGATCCGGAGAAGCTGCATCGGACGCGGGTGTCCACACACCCGGCGCGCATCCTGTTGCTCTACGGATCGGTGCGCAAACGGTCCTACAGCCGTTTCCTGACGGAAGAAGCGGCCAGGCTTCTGCGAACGCTTGGCGCCGAGACGCGCATCTATCACGCCGACGGCCTGCCACTGCCTGATTCGGACGAAAAGCATCCCAAGGTCCTGGAACTGCGCGAAGCGGTGACGTGGTGCGAAGGCATGGTGTGGTGCTCGCCGGAGCGTCACGGCGCCATGAGCGGAATCATGAAAGCGCAGATCGACTGGATTCCCCTGTCGCTGGGCGCGGTGCGCCCCACCCACGGCAAGACACTCGCGGTCATGCAGGTCAGCGGCGGGTCGCAATCGTTTAACGCGGTGAACCAGCTGCGCATCCTCGGCCGATGGATGCGCCTGTTGACCATCCCCAATCAATCCTCCGTGGCGAAAGCCTTTCTGGAGTTCGACGAGGCGGGCCGTATGAAGCCGTCGTCCTACTACGACCGGGTGGTGGATGTGATGGAGGAACTGGTGAAATTCACGCTTCTCACCCGCGATGTCGCCGGCTACCTGGTGGACCGCTACAGCGAACGCAAGGAAAGCGCGGAAGAGCTGAGCAAGCGCGTCAATCAAAACAAGCTTTAGGCCTTAACCCAGCCTTGCGGCGGCCAGCACACGGCCACCAACCGGCTGTCATGTGGCAATGCCCTTGGGTTAAGCTCCCTGCCTCACTCAGGGAGCCTCCCATGCGCGTCTTTGCCGCCTGCTTGTTCGCCACGGTCTTCGCCTTCCCCGCGCTCGCGGCGGAAGCCGTGAACCCGGAAGCGCCCACCGGGCGCGGCGCGCTGCGGGGCGGCGCCACCGCCTCCTACATGGTCGCGGCCGCCACCTCTTACGCCGCCGAGGCCGGGGCCTCGATCATCAAGGCCGGCGGCAACGCCGTGGACGCGGCGGTGGCGGTGGAGCTGGTGCTGTCCATGACCGAGCCCCAGTCGTCGGGCGTGGGCGGCGGCGGCTTCATGCTGTTCTGGGACCAGGGCGGCCAGCAGATGCATATGTACGATGGGCGCGAGAAAGCGCCCGCGGCCGCCATCGAGAAGCGCTTCTTCCGCCCGGATGGCGCGCTCATGGGCCGCATCGAGGCCATCGTCGGCGGCAAGTCCGTGGGCGTGCCGGGCGTGATGCGCATGCTGGAACTGGCGCACCAGAAGAACGGCAAGCTGCCGTGGGCGCGGCTGTTCGAACCGGCCATCAAGATCGCCGAGGACGGCTTCCCCATGGGCGCGCGGCTCAACGCCTTGCTGGCCAATGACAAGTACCTGCCGCTGTGGGAACCCACCAAGTCGTTCTTCTATACCGCCGACGGCAAGGCCAAGCCCGTGGGCACGATGATGAAGAACCCGGAGTTCGCCGTCGTCCTGCGCCGCATGGCCAAGGAGGGCGCGCGTGCGCTCTACACCGGGTCCATCGCCGCCGATGTGGTCAAGACCGTGACCACCGCCGCGCGCAACGCCAGCGACATGACCGTGGCCGACATGGCCGCCTATGAGGCCAAGGAGCGCGACCCCATCTGCGGCAAGTACCGCGACAAAAAGGTGTGCACCATTTCGCCGCCCTCCTCCGGCGGCATCAGTGTGCTGCAGACGTTGGGAATGCTGGAGCGGTTCGATCTCGCGGCGATGGGGCCGGAATCGGTCGCGGCCTATAACGCCATCGCCGAAGCGGGCCGCCTCGCGCTGGCTGACCGCGCCATGTATGTGGCCGATCCCGATTTCTTCCCGACGCCGGTGAAGGAACTGATCGCCGAGAGCTATATCGCGCAGCGCTCCAAGCTGATCGATCCCGAGGCGCGCATGCGCACCGCGCCCGCCGGAGAATTGACCGTTAAGAAGGCCATGAACCTTTACGCCGCCGAGAGCCCCGAGATCCCGGCCACCACGCATTTCTCCATCGTGGATAAGCAGGGCAACGCGGTGGCCATGACCGCCACCATCGAGAGCGGGTTCGGCTCAAAGCTCATGAGCAACGGCTTCATGCTCAACAACGAGCTGACCGACTTCTCCTACGACGACATCGCGCAAGGACGCACCGTGGCCAACCGCGTGCAGGGGTCCAAGCGCCCGCGCAGCGCCATGTCGCCGACGCTGATCTTCGACAAGGACGGCAAGCTTGAGATCGTCATCGGCTCGCCGGGGGGGCCCGCCATCCCCGCCTATGTGGCCAAGACCATCGTGGCGCTGGTGGACTGGAAGCTCACGCCCGCCGAAGCCGTCGGCACCGCCAATATCGTCACCAGCGGCGATACCCTGAACCTGGAGCAAGGCACCTTCCTGGAAAAACAGGCCGAGGCCTTCAAGGCGCTGGGTCACACCGTGAAGGTCGACGGCTCCGGCAGCGGCCTGCACGCCATCCGCATCATGGCGAACGGCGCCCTCATGGGCGGCGCCGATCCCCGCCGCGAAGGCGCCGTAAAGGGCGAATAGGTTCCACGTCTCATGACCGACGGCACCGCAACCCGCAATCTTTACCGGCCGAAGCTCCTCACCACGTTCAAGGAGGGCTATAGCGCCGTCCTGTTTCGCAAGGACGCCCTGGCCGGGCTCACTGTCGCCATCGTCGCCCTGCCGTTGTCGATGGCGATCGCGGTTGCCTCCGGGGTTTCGCCGGAGCGCGGGCTTTACGCCGCCATCGTCGGCGGCGCGGTGGTTTCGCTCCTGGGCGGCAGCCGCTATCAGATTGGCGGACCCGCGGGCGCCTTCATCGTCCTGGTGGCGGCCACGACCGCCAGATTCGGCGTGGATGGCCTGGTGCTGACGGTCCTGTTGTCGGGCGCCATGCTGACCGTGCTGGGCCTGCTCGGCGTCGGAGCGCTCATCCGCCACATCCCGCATGCCGTGACGGTCGGGTTCACGTCCGGGATCGCCGTGACGATCCTGGCGAGCCAGATTCGCGACCTCGCAGGCATTTCCCTGCCGGGGCCCGAGCCGGGACCGCTCTTGCCCAAGATCACGGCGCTGGCGGACGCCGCCGGCACGGCGGTACCGGCGGCGGTGATCATCGGCTTCGGCTGCGCGGCCATGATCTTTGTCCTCCGGCGCCTCCGCCCGTCCTGGCCGGGCATGCTCATCGCGGTGACGCTGGCCGCTGTCGCCACATCGCTGCTGCGTCTCCCGGTCGAGACCATCGGCAGCCGCTTCGGCGCCTTGCCGCATGGACTACCCGCGCCGCACCTGCCGGCCGTGGACCTCGATCTTGTCCTGCGGGTGCTGCCGTCGGCCCTTTCCTTCACCCTTCTCGGCGGTGTGGAGAGCTTGCTGTCGGCGAAGGTCGCGGACGGTATGACCGGGCGCAAGCACCGCTCCAACATGGAGCTGGTGGCGCAAGGCGTTGCCAACATTGCTTCGGCGCTGTTCGGCGGCATCAGTGTCACCGGCACCATCGCGCGCACCGCCGACAACGTCCGCGCCGGCGCCAGCAGTCCCGTCTCGGGGATCATGCACGCCGTGTTCCTCCTCGCGTTCCTGCTGGTCGCGGCGCCGCTGGCCGCCTACGTGCCGTTGTCGTCGCTGGCGGGCGTCCTCCTGGTGGTGTGTTGGAACATGGCCGAGAAGGAGGAATTCGCGCGTCTTCTGCGGGAATGGCGTGGCGCCGCCGTCCTGCTCGCTACTTTCGGCCTCACACTTCTGGAAGACCTGACCACCGGCATCATCGCCGGCTGCGGCGTGGCGGCGCTCCTCGCGCTTCTCCGGCGCAAGACGCCTGAAGAGCCCTGACACCCCGCCTAGGGCAGAGCCCGCCGCCGGCTGCTAAAATAGGGAACGGCCTTCCGCCTGGGACAGCGTCACGCCCATGACCTTGGCGAGCGTGGGGGCGATATCGCGCATATCGATGTCGCCCAGGGAACGTGCCTTCGGTACGCCCTTGCCCGCGATGAGGAAGGCCGCGCGCATCTCGGGCGCGTCGGGGAAATAGCCGTGCATGCCCTTGGCGCCGCTCTTGGTGACGGGCGGGCCTGACAGCCCGTCGCCGGACTCATAGCCGAACTTGAAATTCACGAAGAACGCGGCCTCTTTGGCGCCGCCGCGCGCCGCGGCCGCCTGCTGGTCGATGACCTGCGCGATCCCCAGCTCGGGCCGCGCCTTCAATTTCGCCAATACCGCGGCAACTTTCGCCCGCAAGGCGGCGTCTTCGGGCCGCGCCAGCACCACGGCCGCCGTGCCGCCCGCGTTCCAGGGGGATGCGTCCCAGGCCGTGACCGCGGTTTTGTCGGCGTTGAGGGTGAGCAATCCTTCGGCGGCGAACAGCGCCTTGAGGTGGACATCGTGCTCCACCTTCGCGAAGCCGTGGTCGGAGGCGATGGCCACCACCAGGTCAGGCTGGGCCTTGCGCGCCGCCGCCACCAGGCCGCCCACGGCGGCATCAATCCGCGCGAGCGCGGCGTAGGCCTCGGGCGCACCAGGACCATGACCATGCTGCGCGTCGTCGAGGCCGATGAGGTGGAGCGTCATGAACGTCGGCCGCTTCGCGGCGATGAGCGCGGCGGCGAAGCGCGCCTTGGCCTCATCGGCCGCGACGGTATCGCCGAACATCGCCGCGTACGGCGCGTCGGCGCGGGCTTCCAGGTCGTCCGCCAGCCCCGGCGTCGCCAGCGCCTTCAGCAGTTTCTGATTATCAGGCCCGCCGTGGCCCCAGTATTCGGGCACGTTGGCGTCGATGGACGACGCGCCCACGCTCACCGGCCAGCCGATATTGGCGACGGTCTTGCCTGCGTCATGGACCTGGTCCCACAGCGTCGGCACGGCGATGTCGGAGGCGTACCAGTACCAGCCGCCGTCGGCGGCGCCCACGGGATCGAACACCGTGTTGCTGCCGATGCCGTGGCGCGCGGGCGCCGTGCCGGTGATCATCGTGGTGTGGTTGGGGTAGGTGACGGTGGGCAGCACGGCCCGCACCCCGGTCGCATAGGCGCCCTCGGCCATCAAGGCCCGCAGCACCGGCGCCTTCACGCCCCGCGCCTCGGCGTCGATGAGATCACCCGGCCGCAGGCCGTCGATGGAAATCAGGAGCACCGGGGCAGCCAGCAGCGGCAACGGCAACAGCACGGCCAGCAGGCCGGCGACGACAGCGAAACGCATCGCGCGAAACTCCCCGTGAGGAAGGGAGATTCAGTGTCGCCAGAACCCGAGACAGAATGACGATGCCTTCGGCGACAGATCGGTGACAAATTACGCGTCGGCTACATTCGGTCTTAAGACACCAGCTCGCCGATCCACACGTTCTGTCCGGGGTTGGTTTCGGCGGCGATCTCGCGCAGGCGTGCGATCATGTCTTTCGAGAGGTACGTGCCGCGCCGGAGCAGGATGACGCCTTCTTCGGCTTCGATGTCCTGGGCGAGAATCTGGCCCTCCACCAGCTCGTTGACCGCGCATTCCCGGCGGTTCTTGATCTTGACCTCGGTCACGCCGTCCTGCGTCGCGTGATCGCGCTTGAACTGGTCGATCTTGGCCTTGACCTCGCTGCGGAAGGGCTTCGCGCCCAGCAGTGCCCAGGCCTTCGGCTTCGCGGCGTGATCGTCACCCAGGAATGACACGGGCTGCGGCAATTTGATGCCGCGGTAGTAATCCACGTCCTTGATCTCCTGGGGCCGGCGCAGGACCTTTTCGATGGTCTGCACCAGCTTGTCGGGCGCCACCGGCTTGACGACATAGCCGCTGACATCGAGCGCGATGGCGGTCTTGACGACCTCGGTTTCGCCGTGACCGGTGAGCATGATGAACGGCTGGTCGCGGGGAATCTTCGGGTTGATCCCGACCCGCACGCCTTGCAGGAACTGCAGCCCGTTGATCGGCTTCATGTTGAAGTCCGAAATGATGCAATCGACCTGCGTGAAGTTGTCCTTGATCGAACGCAGCGCCGTTCCGCCGTCGTTCGCCTTCATGATCATGCCGGCATTGCACTGCTTCAGCATGCGATCGATCAGGCCGATCATGAAGACTTCATCGTCCACGATCAGAAACCGCTTGGTCGAGTAATCGGGCAATTTGTCCACTTTTGTGTCCTTCCCCAGCGCCTATTTCAAAGCGGCGATGTAGCTTTCAACCGCGGCGAACTGGTCGTGCGCGACGCCCGCCAGCCGGTCGATCGTTTCCCAATCCGCCACCTTACCCGCCGCCTCCAGCGTCGCGCAGGTGTCGGCCAGGGCATTGGCGCCGATGCTGCGCGCCGATGACTTCAGTTTGTGGGCCGCATCCTTCACCGCGTCGGCGGCGCGCTGCTTCTGGCCGGCCATGATGTCATCGATGATGTCGCGCGAAGGAGCGGAGAACGACTGCAGGATCTCGCGGAATGTCGCGTCGTCGTCGCCGAACATGTCCTTTATCACCCGGTCGTCGACCACGCCCGCACCATTGCCGTGGGCGGTGTCCTTGCCGTTTGCGGACGGGATCGCCTGCGCCCGTGGCGCGGGGTCCGCGGCGGCGGGCACCGCGGTAACTTCAGCGGCCGCCGGCATCCATTTCTTCAAGGCGGCGACCAAGGCGGGCATGGCGATCGGCTTGCTGATGTAATCGTCCATCCCCGCCGCGAGACAGCGTTCGGCCTCGCCCTGAAGGGCGTTGGCGGTGACGGCGACGATCGGCAGGTGGAGAGCGGTCCCCTGCTCCAGCGCGCGAATGGCGCCGGTCAGTTCATACCCGTCCATCTCGGGCATGTGGCAATCGGTCAGCAGCAGGGCGTAGCGTCCGGTCTTGTACGCCGCGAGCGCCTCCACGCCGTTGTTGGCGATTTCGCAGGCCCGGCCCAGCAGCTTCAATTGCCGCTTGATCACGTCCTGGTTGGTGAGGTTGTCCTCGGCCAGCAGGATCAGTTGGCCGGCCGCCAGGGCCTCGTCCACCGTTTGCGCCTTGACCGGCGCGAATTTCAGGGCGTCCTCGTCGTTCTTGATTTCCGGGCTGGCGCGTCCGGCGGCCACCGCCACGGCGGTGATGATGCGGTAGCGGATCAGCGGATTGGCGTCGACGGTGACGATATCCTTCTCCTGAACACGGGCGCCGCGATGTTGATAGTCCTGGAGAAGGATCAGCGGCTTTCCGCCCGCCACCCCGCGCAGGACCGGGACCGCCGCCGCGTGCCGGTCCTCGTCCAGCCCAAGGTCAAGCATGACTGAATCGATTTTTGGGGCGTCAGGCGCCTTGAGGACCGCCGCCGCGGAAGCCGCGTCGGCCGCGCGCGTGATGTCGCCGCCCCAGTGACGCACATAGGCTTCGATCGCTTCCCCGCGCTGGCCGTCGCTACCCACCAGGAGGACGCGCAGGCCCCGCAGGTCGCGGTCCTTGCGGCTGCCGGACGCGGCTTCGGCGGGTGTGAACGGCAGTTCCACCCAGAACGTCGAGCCGTGTCCCTCGCGGCTGTCGACGCCGAGCGTGCCGCCCATCATTTCCGTCAAGCGCTTGCAGATCGCGAGCCCGAGGCCGGTGCCGCCGAACCGGCGCGTGGTCGAGGACTCCGCCTGGCTGAAAGCCTGGAACAGTTTTGCCTGGTTCTCCTTGCTGATGCCGATCCCCTGGTCGATCACGCTGAACCGCAGCCATACCCGTTGATCGTCGGACTTCCCGGCAAATCCGGCGCGGATCGCGACGTCCTTGCCCTCCGAGAACTTCACGGCGTTGCCGCCGAGGTTGAACAGGATCTGGCGCAGGCGCGTGGGATCGCCATGGACGGATGCGGGGATTGCTGGATCGGCAAACACCTCGATCCGCACGCCTTTCTTGGTGGCGTTGGGGGTGAGCGTGGAGGCGACGCCTTCGACCGCGTCGACCACCGACATGGTGACGTTTTCGAGGTCCATCTTGCCCGCTTCGATCTTCGAGAAGTCGAGAATGTCGTTGATCACGGTGATCAGCGCGTTCCCGGACTCGCGAATGGTGCGCACCATGTGCTTCTGCTCGTCGTCAAGCGCGGTCTGCGTGAGCAGATCAGCCATGCCGGTGATGCCGTTCATGGGCGTGCGGATTTCATGGCTCATCGACGCGAGGAAGTCGCCCTTGGCCTTGGTGGCGGCTTCCGCGGCGTCCTTGGCGTCGCGCACCGCCTTCTCGGCGGCCTTCTGGATGGTGATATCGCGCAGCAACGCAACCACCACATTCTTGTCGCCGGTTTTGATCGGGCTGAGCGCGATCTCGACCGGCACCTCCCGTCCGTCCTTGGCCAATGCGTAAAGCTCGCGCCCGGCGCTCATGACCCTCAGTTCGCCGGCGCCAAAGAACCCGCGCACATGCGCCATATGGCCGGCGCGGTAGCGCGCGGGAATCAGAGTCTCCAGGGGGCGTCCGACAAGTTCGTCCCTGTCATAGCCGAG
>CANJOI010000112.1 GCA_947475365.1 Fidelibacterota bacterium
ACCACCGCCACCGTGCTCGCCCAGGCGATCGTGCGCGAAGGCGCCAAGGCGGTTGCCGCCGGCGTCAATCCCATGGACCTGAAGCGCGGGATCGATAAGGCCGTGCAGCTCGTCGTCCAGGACGTGCAGCGGCGCTCGAAGAAGATCAAGACCAACGAAGAGATCGCCCAGGTCGGCACCATCTCCGCCAACGGCCAGAAGGAGATCGGCGAGATCATCGCCAAGGCCATGGACAAGGTGGGCAAGGAAGGCGTGATCACCGTCGAGGAAGCCAAGGGCCTCGACACCGAACTGGACGTCGTGGAAGGCATGCAGTTCGACCGCGGCTACGCGTCGCCCTATTTCATCACCAACGCCGACAAGATGCATGTGGAACTGGATAACCCGTTGATCCTGATCCACGAGAAAAAGCTCGAGGACCTGCAGCCGCTGCTGCCGGTGCTGGAGGCCGTGGTGCAGGCGTCCCGCCCGCTGCTGATCATCGCCGAAGAGATCGAGGGCCAGGCGCTGGCCACCCTCGTGGTCAACAAGCTGCGCGGCGGTCTGCGCGTCGCGGCGGTGAAGGCGCCGGGCTTCGGTGACCGGCGCAAGGCCATGCTCGAGGATATCGCCGTGCTCACCGGCGGCCAGGTCATCTCGCAGGACCTGGGCATCAAGCTGGAGAACGTCACCCTCGACATGTTGGGCAAGGCCGGCCACGTCACCATCGACAAGGACAACACCACCATCGTCAACGGCGCCGGGAAGAAGACCGACATCAGCGCGCGTTGCGAGCAGATCCGCCGTCAGATCGAGGACACCACCTCGGACTACGACAAGGAAAAGCTGCAGGAGCGTCTGGCCAAGATCGCGGGCGGCGTCGCGGTGATCAAGGTCGGCGGCGCGACCGAAGTGGAAGTGAAGGAGAAGAAGGACCGCGTCGATGACGCTCTTCACGCCACCCGCGCCGCGGTGGAGGAAGGCATCGTGCCGGGCGGCGGCGTCGCGCTGCTGTACGCGACCAAGGCGCTGCAGAACGCCACCTACGACAACGATGACCAGAAGGTCGGCATCGACATCATCCGCCGCGCGCTGTCCGCGCCTGTGCGCCAGATCGCGTCCAACGCCGGATTCGACGGCGCCGTGGTATCGGGCAAGCTGCTGGAGTCCAAGAGCGTCACCTGGGGTTTCGATGCCCAGGCCGGCGACTACAAGGACCTGGTGGAAGGCGGCATCGTCGACCCGACCAAGGTGGTGCGCGTGGCGCTCCAGGATGCGGCGTCGGTCGCCGGACTGCTGATCACCACCGAAGCCATGATCGCCGACCTGCCGGAAAAGAAGCCCCTGCCGGCGCCGGGCGCGCAGAATACCGCCGACATGGACTTCTAGAATGGATTTCTAGAACTTTACGAACCCGCCGAAACTTCACTCTGGCCGCCGGGCAACCGGCGGCCTCTTTTTTTACGCAGATGAATTCCTTGTCAGGCCGTTGCAGCGGGGCGGGCCATTCCTAACTCGGCAGGGAAATCCGCCTCATCCATCGGGATGAGGACTGTTCAACGCATCAGACTTAGGAGATCTCGATGCCGCGCTTTCTCTTCACCACCGCCGCGCTCGCCGGCCTTGTGTTTGCTGCCCCTGCGTCCGCTTACAGCCCCCAGTGGCTGGAATGCACGGGAGAACTGACCATCACGCCGGCCGGGGCCGCGGCGACAAAGCAGCCCGCCAAGGACATCTATGTCTACGACCCGGACGCCCGGAATCTTTTCAAATACTCCGAGACGCAAAGCCGTCTCGCCTATCTCGGCGCCAGGGCGGTGTCGGACCTGGACATCCGCTGGTCGGGATCGAGCAGCGGCATAGGCGGTAGCAGTTGGGAAGGCAAACTGGACCGCGGCGCCATGACCCTGAACCTGTCTTACAAGGGGGACGAGGAGTCCCGCGTCTGGAGCGAGACCTGTAAACCCACCGAGGCCCGGCCAGAGTCCTGACGCCTTTTGAGCAAGCCCACGGCAATCCGCGATTGCCGTCCCTCGAATGGAGAACACCCGGAGAAGGCCCAGATGAATCGCCTCTTTGCAGTTCTTGTCATGGTTCTTGTCTCGCACCAGGCCCAGGCGGCCGCGGGCATGGCCAACCTCTATGTGAGAGCCGCCGCCGCGTGGGAGCAATGCACCGGCAACACCCTTACGGCGGAGCACGCGGCCAGCCTCTCTGATCTGATCGCGCGCCACACCCTTGAGTCGGTCGCGCCGGACGACGTCATGGGGGAAGTGCGCAAGGCGCGTGCGGCCATTCCCGCCGGGTGCGAACTGCCGCTGGTGCAGATCGATCGGGACTATTTCGAAAAATTTGTTCTTCCGCGGCTTGAGGCCGCGCAAGGGCAGACGTCACCAACCGCCGCCGCGCGGGTCGCCGGCGCGTAAACGACAGATTGGGAGTCATTCACATGCGGAAAGGAATAGTGGCGGCCTTTGCCGCCGGTGCGCTCAGTGTTGCCGCCGTTGGCGCGGTTGTGTCCGGCAAGGACTTCGGCCTCGGACTTCGCGCCTCGGACGCCGCCCCGGCAAAGGCGGACGCCGTGGCGCCCGCCGGATCGCCGAGCCCGTTGCCTATGAATGCCGCACCCCAGCCGAGCCTGGCGGCGCTGGTGGAGCGGGTGACGCCGGCGGTGGTGAACGTGGCGGTGAAATCCGTTTCGGAAGTGGATGGTGGCAACAATCCGCTTTTTCAGGATCCCACTTTCCGCCGCTTCTTCGGGATTCCCGATCAGATGCCGCGGCAGGAACGCGCGTCCGAGGGCTCGGGCGTCATCGTCGATGCGCGGAAGGGGTACATCCTCACCAACTTCCACGTCGTGGACAAGGCGTCGGAAATCACCGTGACCCTCAAGGACCGGCGCGAATTCAAAGCCAAGGTCATCGGCAAGGACCAGGAAACCGATGTCGCCCTGCTGCAGATCGATTCCGACAACCTGACGGCGCTGCCGTTCGGCGATCCGCGCACGATGCGCGTGGGGGACTACGTTATGGCCGTGGGCAACCCCTTCGGCCTGGGGCAAACGGTGACCGCCGGCATCATTTCCGCCGTCGGCCGTTCCGGCTTGAATATCGAGGGATATGAAGACTTCATCCAGACCGACGCGGCGATCAATCCCGGCAATTCCGGGGGCGCCCTGGTCAATCTCAATGGCGAACTGATCGGCATCAACACCGCCATTGTCGGCCCGGCCGGCGGCAATGTCGGCATCGGGTTCGCAGTGCCGACAACCATGGCCCGGGCGGTGATGGATCAGTTGGTGCAGTTTGGCAAGGTCACCCGCGGGCGCATCGGCGTGGCGATTCAGGACCTGACCCCTGACATCGCCAAAAGCCTGGGGATCACGCAGGGACAAGGCGCCCTGGTAAGCAGGGTGGAGAAGGGATCGTCCGCCGAGGGCGCCGGCGTAAAGGCTGGCGATGTCGTCATCGAGGTCGATCATCGCCCCATCGCCAGTTCGTCGGAGTTGCGCAACAGCGTGGGCACGACACCTGTCGGGCAGTCCGTCACGCTGACGATCCTGCGAGAGGGATCGAAAAAAGAAGTCAAGGTCGCGGTCGCCAAGGGGCCCGACCAACAGACCGCCCAGGAAACCACCTCGCGTCTGGAGGGCGCGGTCCTTGCGGGATCGCGGACGGGCGTGCGGGTCGTGGATGTTGCGCCGGACAGCGCGGCCTATCGCGCGGGCCTGAGAAAGGGCGACGTCATCACCGCGGTGAATCGTACGTCCGTAAAGTCGCCCGACGAACTTGAAAAGGCCCTGGAAGGTTCCGCGCGCCAAACAGCGCTGTTCGTCGTGCGCGACGGGCAGGATCTGGTGCTGATCGTATAGCGGGCGTTTACGGAGGAGGGGAGGAGCGGGGCTTGCCTGCGCGACAGGCCGGCCCCGCTTTTTTCCGGCGCGCAACCACGGCAACAAGGATCTGCGCCTTCCCGCAGATCCAATTGCCCGCGCCGTGCGTTACACGGATGTCGAAGTCCAAGATCGGCGCGTCCGCGCCTGAGAGATGGTTCATGCCCCCGGCCTCACGATATCTGCCCGCGCTTCTCACCTCCGCGGTGATCGCCGTGAACGCCGCGGCCAACATCCTTCCCATCAATGGCTACGCCACGGGGGAGCTTTCCGATCTGAACCCGACCGGTTTTACGCCGGCGGGGTGGGTGTTCTCGATCTGGGGGCTGATCTATCTCGGCCTTATCGTCTTTTCGCTGTTTATGATGTTCGCGCCGCCCGCCCGCACGCAGCGGGCATTGCGCATACTCCCCGCATATGCGGTCAGCAGCGCCGCCAATATCGGCTGGATATTCGCCTGGCATTTCCGCGCGGTGACGTTGAGTTTCGCGATCATGCTGGTGCTGCTGGCGGCCCTGACCGTCATTTACCGGCATTTGCGCCGCGACCGGGCGGCGGGGTGGATGGAATTCGCCCTGGTGGACGCGCCCTTCCGCATTTACCTCGGCTGGGTGACGACGGCGACCATCGTCAATCTGGCGACGGTGTTTTATGCCTCCGGCTTCTACCCTTTTGGCCTCACCCTGGATCAATGGGCCATCGTCAGCGTGGCGGCCGCGATGGCGATTTATGTATGGGTGGGAACCGCAACCCGCGACGGCCTGTATTGTTTGGTATTCGTGTGGGCCTCCCTCGGAATCTACCTAAAGCCGCATGATATTTCCGAGCCGGTGAGGCTCACCGCGATCACGGGGGCTGTTCTGGTGGGGGTGCGCGCTGTGACCGCCTTCGCCGTGGCATATAGGTCACGCGGTAGGCACTCGGCATAAGCCCCGGCGGAGCGCCGCGTGTCCACGGCGCTCCGCCCGGGAATACGGCTTATTTCTTCGCCGGGATCCAGGCCTGGATCTGCTTCACGGCGATGTCGATCTTCATGTCCTCGCGCATCTTGCCGTATTCGGGTTTGGAGCCGCGGGCGTCGCCGGCGATGCCGTTCCTGGGGCTGTTGGGCCCGACCACGGTCTTGCCGTTCACCACCGGATCACCCACCGCGGTCGCGAGCTTGTCCTTGCGCACCCAGTTGCGGTTACCTTCGAGGTAGAGCGCTTCCGAAGTATCCGCGAGGCCCGCGTGGCTGCTCGCCGGCAGGCCCTGCTTGATCAGGTATTGGTCGTAGGCGTCGTGCGCGCCCTTGTAGCAGGCGTCGCAGTAATAAGTATGGATGCCCTTGGCGCCGTACTTGTCGTCCAATTTTTTGGCGACCGCGGCATAGACGTTATCCGCGCCGGCGCCTTGGCCGCCGCCGTGATCGCCCATGAGGACGATATTCTTGAAGCCGTTGGTGATGGTCTGTTCGGCGATACGCTCCAGCACCAGCGCCATGATCTCATTGGTCAGGCCGATGGTGCCGGGCAGGTCGGCGCTGGCGTTGTTGGGCGTGAAGCCCAGCACCGGCATGGCGATGGCGTTGCCGAGCTTGAGCGCGATTTCCTTGACCACGTACTGCACCACGAAATTGTGCAAGCCGTTGACCACTTGGGGCCCGCGCTGCTCGACGCCGCCGGTGTAGATGAGCGCGGTGGTCTTGCCGTCGGCCAGGGCCTGCTTCACTTCCGGCCAAGTCATCAGCTCGAACTCCACCAGCGGCTCCGCCGTGGCGGCGAAGGCCTGAGGTGCAAAAGCGGACGGCGCCAAGGTGAGGCTCATCGCCATCGCTGCGGCGGCTAAGGGCAACTTACGCATTATACGCTCCTGTCTGGGGAAACCTGGTTGAAGTGATCCGGGGCGGGAATATGCCGGATCGGGCGGGCTCCAACCAGATCCGCTCCGCCCATCTTCGAAACGTGTTGCGGTGCGAAGCCCCAGCGACATTTTATCGAGTTAGAATAATAAGAACGTAGCCCGCGCGCTAATGCGGCGCCCTTTTGCGGGAATGCGCGGTGCGGCGTTGCCCCATGACTGACTCCCGCGTCTCAAAATTCCCCCGCATAGTGCGAAATTACACGACTGACCGGTCGGGCAATGCAAGCGGGCCGCGTTACTTCCGGCTTGTGTTTTTTTCACTGAGGCGTCACTTTTGCTCAAGAGAGTTCTATCGGTATTGCAATCGTTTGCGAACCAACGCTGCTTGTTGGCGATCTTTCTGTTCCCGTGCGCGCGACCCTACGCTGCCGGCTGATTGCGCTTCTGAGGGGAAGGTAATCGCAGGGCGCGGCGCCAAAGAGGGCGATGGTGAGTGCGTCGCGGGGCAGTGACTGACGAGTGAGGCCTTCATCCGGTTCGAGGGATCCGAGGTGAGGGGAGGAGGGCACGCCCATGGGCGTGCAGGAGGAGTGACTTAACATTTTAACGCGCGAGGTATTCGCCGGGCGGCCGTAACGGGCCGTGCCTGGCGGCGATCGCGCACTTATTTATCACGTGGGGGGGGACCAGAACATGTTTGTATCCAAGACCATCATTGGCCGTGCCGGCGCCGGCAAGACGCGCGCACTCGCGACAACGTCCGCATTGGCGATCCTGGCGAGTACGCTGCCCGGATCGGCCCAGGCTCAGACGCCCGCGCCACAGGCGGCGCAAGCCCCTGCGGTGGAAGAAATCGTCGTCACCGGCACGCGCGTCGTGCGCGACGGCTACGAGGCGCCGACGCCGCTGACGGTGGTGGGGGTGGCAGACATACAAAACTCGGCGGTTCCTGAAATCGCCGACTACTTGAGCACACTGCCGACCTTCGCCGGCGGCCGGCCGAACGTGCTGAACGTCGGCACCAATACCGGTGAAGCCGGCCTCGCGACCCTGAGCTTGCGCGATCTGGGTCCCGCGCGCACGCTGGTGCTGTTCGATGGGCACCGCACGGTGGGTGGCTCCGTCACCGGCGCCATCGACAGCAACACCCTCCCGCAGCAGCTGGTCAGCCGCGTCGATGTGGTCACCGGCGGCGCGTCGGCGGCTTACGGTTCGGACGCGCTCGCCGGCGTCGTCAACTTCATCCTCGACAAGAAGTTCACCGGCATTAAGGGCGAAGTCTCCGGCGGCGTCACCGGCTACGGCGACGCGCGTAACTGGAAGATCAATGTGTCCGGCGGCACCGGCTTCGCCGGCGACAAGGGCCATTTCCTGTTCAGCGGCGAGGCCACCCACGCCGATCCCGCCGACGGCGCGCTGCGCGCCTGGGACAACAGCAACATCGGCATCATGACCAATCCCGCCTACGGCACCGGCCCGGGCCAGAGCACGTCCGTTCCGCAGAACCTCGTCCGGGATCCCGTCAACCGCTCCAACCTCGCGCCCGGCGGCTTGATCACCGGCGGTCCGCTCAAGGGCATTGCCTTCGGCCCCGGCGGTACGCCGTATCAGTTCGACTACGGCATTCTGAACGACGGCGCCAGCATGTATGGCTCGTCCCAGGCGAAATCGCTGAACTACCATCTCAATCAAGAGCTGGGCATCAATATCACGCACCAGAACGTCTTCCTGCGCGCCAGCTACGACATCACGGATGACATCAACGTCTATGCCGAAGTGACCTATGCGAACGCCAGCACGGTCACGCATGCGATCGGGCCGCTGTTCGCGGGCAACCTCACACTGAAGGCGGACAACGCATTCCTTCCGGCATCGGTCGCGGCGCAAGCGGCCGCCCTCAAGGTGACGCAATTCGCCTTCGGTTCCGCGAACGCCGACATGGGCTTCAGCCCGATCCTGCGCAATCGCCGCCAGAAAACGGAAGAGAGCATTGGCGCTACCGGCAGGTTGGATGCGTTCGGCTCCACGTGGAACTGGGATGCGTATCTGGGCAGCGGCATTTCCCGGCAGGCGTCCCACAATACCAGGACCGTGTTCCTCGCGGCCTATAACAATGCGCTGGATGCCGTGCGCGCGCCGAACGGCGCCATCGTCTGCCGTTCGACCCTGACCGCCCCGACCAACGGCTGCGTTCCCTATAATGCGTTCGGCATCGGTGTGAACTCGCAGGCATCGCTCGATTACATCCTGCGCGACGATCAGCGAAACGAAATGTACCTGATGAACGACGCCTCTGTGAGTTTCTCGGGCGAACCGTTGCAATCGTGGGCTGGGCCGGTGTCGCTGGCCTTCGGTGTTGAGCATCGCAAACAAAGCGTCAGGGGCTCCTCGACGCAGCCCACCGGGTACCTCAACGGGAACTATCAGCCCGCGCTGGGCAAGTTCAATGTGACAGAAGGTTTTGTCGAAACCGTCATTCCGCTCGCCAAGGACGCGGTGTGGGCCAAGGCGCTCGACTTCAACGGCGCCATCCGCGCGACCAGCTACAGCACCTCGGGCTATGTCACCACCTGGAAGCTGGGCCTGACTTATACGCCCATCGACGACATCCGCTTTCGCATTACCCGGTCGCGGGATATCCGCGCGCCCAACCTGTCGGATCTGTACGCGGGCCAATCCTCAAGCTTCCAAAACAACCGCCAGGACCCGTTCAACAACAACGCAACCGTCACCGTCAACGTCCAGGGCGGCGGCAACCCCAACCTCCAGCCCGAAAAGGCCGACACCATCGGGCTCGGCGTCGTCATGGCGCCCACATTCTTCCCGGGCTTCACAGCCTCGGTGGACTATTGGCGCATCGACGTTAAGGACATCATCGGCGCGCAAACCGGTCCGCTCAATCTGTGCTACCAGGGCCGCACCCAGTTCTGCAGCCTGTTCCAGCGCGTGGTCCAGAGCGGCGTGGCGCTGATCATCGAACAGAACGTGCCGGTCAACCTCGCCCAGACCATCGTGTCCGGTATCGACTTCGACGCCACCTACCGTCTGAATCTCGCCGATATCTCGGACAGCATGGCCGGCAATACGTCGTTCCACTTCATTGCGACCAACAACCTGCGCAACTGGAGAAACCCGGTGTTGACCCCGGCCGTCGACTACGTCGGCGAGAACCAGGGCAGCTCCGGCGACGGCGGCCTGGTGAACTGGAACTGGTCGTTGTCCGCGTCTTACGCCCTCGACCCCATCGATGTGTCGCTCACCGCGCGCGGCATCACCGGCGGGAACCTGGGCGCGACGTTCATCCAATGTACATCGGCATGCCCGGTGTCGACGCTCAATAACCCGACCATCGACGTCAACTACGTCAAGGGCGCCATGTATTTCGACACCGCGCTCACCTACAAGGTGTCGGAAGGCGTCTCGGCGTACCTCAACGTCAAGAACGTGACGGGAAAGGATCCCGAACTGGTGCCGCACACCGGCATCAACGCGCCCACCTATGCGCAGACCAACCTGGGCCTCTATGACTACCTGGGCCGGGTGTTCCGCGCGGGCGTTCGCTTCAAGATGTAAAGCCAGCGGCGCGGCACGCATGATGTCGTGGGCGTGAGAAAAGTTTGCGGGTCCGTAAAATCTTTACGGGCCCGCAACGCGTTTAGCGCCCCCCGTACCAATCTCGCATCAACACTTCATCTCATCGAAAAGGGTTCAACATGAAAGATATCGTCGCGGGCATCGTCAACCAGTTCGAAACCGGCCGGCTGAGCCGCCGGCAGCTGATCGAGGGCCTCACCATCGCGGCCACCGCCGCGGTGGCGTCTCCGGCAGTGGCGGCCGCGCCCGCCGCCAAGGGCTTCAAGGCCACGTCCATCAATCACCTGTCCTTCGGCGTGCCGGATTACGCCAAGGCGCGCGACTTCTATGTCGACCTGCTCGGCTTCGAGGTGCAGAAGGACGACGGCAAGCAGTGCTATCTGATCTGCGGCGACAGCTCGATCGTCGCGCGCAAGACCCAGGACCCCAACGGCAAGACCTATATCGACCACGTCTGCTATACGATCGCGAATTGGGACGGCAAAGCCGTGGAGGCGGAACTGAAGCGCCGCGGCCTCGACCCCAAGCCGGGCGCCAATCCGTTCAGCTATATCGTCAAGGACCCCAACGGTTTCGGCGTTCAGCTCGCCGGCCACCCGCACTGCTGCGAGGCGTAGAAGCCGAACATGAAAATCAAGCGGGGGCCGGTATTGATGCCGGCCCCCGTTTTCGTATCCGGGGCATTGCCCCCGCGGCGCCCCGGCGGGCTGCTTCGCGCGCGGCGGCGTTGAAGCTATAACGATGAAGGCGGCAATGGTTCGGCTGGGCGGGAGGGCCTCTCACATGCGCGGGAAATGGCGGGCAGGCGTGCTGGGTGGACTGCTGGCGGCGGGATCTGTCTTCGCCGCAGAACCCGCCGGAAAATTCCCGCCGACCACCGCCGAGATCCTGGCCGCCGCGCCCGCGGCAGCCTGGCGGCCGATCCCGGCGGAAAATCTGCTGCGCATGGAGCTGGGCGACGGCCGCGCGGTCATCATCGAGATCACGCCGCTGATCGCGCCCCGTCATGTGGCGAACATCCGCGAACTCGTGCGCCGGAAATGGTTCGATGGCCATGCCATCGTGCGCGTGCGGGACAATTACGTTGTGCAATGGGGCGGGCCGCGCGACGACCGCGCCATCCCGGACATGGTGCCCACGCAACTGCCCGCCGAATACGAACGGCCGTTGAAGGACATTCCCTTCACGCCGTTGCCGTATCCGGACTCGTTCGCGGCCCGCACGGGTTTCGCCGACACCTGGCCGGTGGGGGCGGATTCACAAAGTATCTGGCTGACCCACTGCTACGGCACTGTGGCCGTGGGGCGGGCCAACGCGCCGGATACAGGGTCGGGGATCGAGCTTTACGCGGTCATCGGTCATGCGCCCCGGCATATGGACCGCAACCTGGCGGTGGTCGGCCGTGTGATCGAGGGCATGGATGTCCTGGGGGCTTTGCCGCGCGGCGCGCCGCCTCAGGGGAATTATGAAAAGACCGCGTACATCCCCATCGCGCGTATCCAAGGCTATGCGGCCGGTGATGCGGGCGCGCCGCGGTTCGAGGTGCTGCGCACCGATACGCCGACCTTCGCCCAGTATGTGAAGGCGCGGGCGAACCGCCTGGATCCGTTTTACGCCAAGCCGGCCGGCGGCGTGGACGCGTGCAACGTGCAGGTCCCCATCCAGCGCCGGAAATAGCGCTGCCTGCCATTCCTGCAGGGGTGGCGGAACGGTTGAAGAATTAGCCGGCCGGCCGCGCTTCCGCGAACTTGGCGTCCAGCAGACTGTCCACGTCGTCCTCGCGGAAGGTGGCGCCGAGTTTGCCGCAGACCCGCAGCGTATGATCGATAATGTACGCGCGATAGTCGTGGTCGTCCCAGGCGTCCGCTTTCTTGCCGGTTTCCGCCAGCACGCCGAGCATGCCATGGGCGAGCTCGAACAGGTCTTGCGGCAGCAAGGCCTGCTTCCATAGCGCCGCCAGGTCCTTTTTGCTGCCTCCCAGCATGCGGGCGCTAACGTAGCCCGGCGATGTGTGCGTGCGCAGCGCGATGATCTGCGCGATGATCGCCGGATGACACGCGCAGATGGCGCGCAGGACGAAGGAATAGGAGATATCGCCCGCCGCCTCCATCTGCACCAGGAGCGCCATGCTCGCCTTGGCCGACAATCCGTTGGTGAGGCCCAGCACCGCGCGCTCTTTGACCTCGCCG